>NZ_JBIICB010000236.1:0-6863 GCF_044239095.1 Aestuariivirga sp.
GTGGCGGCCATGGACCGGAAGCCCTCGAAATTTGCTTCGCTGACTTCAATCCAGGGCTCTGCAATCTGTGCGAGAGGGGAGAAGGGGCTGTCGGTGATGGCCACCACAGGAACCTGCCGGGCAGCCGCCGCACGCGCCAGCTGGATGGTTTCCGGAGCATAGGGAGCAAAGGTGACGGCGAGCACTGCGTCCTCCGCCGTAGCAAAGGTCATCTGCTCGGTGCCAAGGCCCCCTGCGGCATCAACCAGGATGACGCGAACGCCGAGCTTTCCGAAGGCATAAGCCATGTAGAAGGCGACGGGATAGGAGCGCCGGATACCCAGGAGATAGATCGTGCGGGCCGATGCGAGCCGCTGCACCGCCTGGTCCAGGATCTCGGGTGCCAGCTTCTCGCCAAGCGAGGCGATGGATCGCGCCGATGCGTCACAAAAGCCCTGCAGGATGACATTGGGCTTCGATGCTTCCTCGGCGTGGTCACGAAGCTTCTGAATGCGCTCGCCATAGTTCAGGATGCGGTCCCGCAAGCTGGAGCGGAACACCTCCTGCATGTCCGAAAACCCCTGGTAGCCCATGGCCTGGCTGAAGCGCACGAGCGCAGAGGGCTGGACCTCGGCCTGGGCGGCAATGGAAGAGACCGTGCCGAAGGCAATCTCGTCAGGGTTCTCCAGCGCATAGGCCGCAATCTGCGTCAGGCGCTTGGGCAGGGCTGCAGCACGTTCCGCGATCAGGGCCTTGAGCGCCGGGACGTCGCGCGGAGGAGAAGATGGATCTGACATTGGAACGAATATTTCATGGAAATCAGAACGTTCCAAACGCTTTCTGTCACTCCTCCCAGCCGCGGCTTCTTCGCGAGGGTCCCGACACGGGCGGGCGGCGGCGTGTTCCATCGCCACCGGTTTCGCCGCTGCTCAAGGCGCGGCGCAACCGGCGCAGGATAACGCCCTTCGCCTTCTCATCGCCCGCGCGGTTCACCGCGTCGCGAATGTCGAGGACGAGATCGGCCAGATCATTGTGGCTGTCGAGGCGGGCGACCATCGCCGGATCAATGCGCGGCTTTGTATCCGCCGCCAGGTAGGCGCAGCTTTCGCCCGAGAGCTCATAAACGGAATCGAGGCTCGGGATAATGATGCAGTCATGCGGCAGCCCAAGGCTGCCGAGATCCCCGGCGAGGGCGTGCTGGCCCTCCTCTTCGCCGTGGGTCAGGAAGACGGAGCGGCCGACGGGCAGGCGCTCCTTCACCCATTGCACGAGCTCGGGGCCGTCGGCGTGACCGGAGTAATCCTCGATGCGGCGGATGGCGGCCTTCACGCTGACCGTTTCGCCCATGATGGTGACGGTCTTTGCGCCGTCCTCGAGGATGCGGCCCAGCGAACCCTCGGCCTGGAAGCCCGCCAGCAAGACGGTGGTCGAAGGCTGCCACAGATGGTTCTTGAGGTGATGGCGGATGCGGCCGGCCTCACACATGCCCGATGCGGAGACGATGATGCGAAAGCCGCTGAAACGCGCAAGCGCCTTGGAATCCTCCACACTTTCCGTCAGGCGCACATGGGGCGAGGTGAAGGCGCGGGTCAGATCGCTGCCGTTCTGCAATTCCCCGGCATGGCGGACGAAGATGGCCGTGGCCTTGGAGGCGAGCGGGCTGTCGATGAAAATGCTGGCCTCGGGCACCTTGCCCTCGTCCATCAGCTTCACGAGGTCGGTGACCAGTTCCTGGGTGCGTTCCACCGCGAAGGAGGGGATGAGCAGTGCGCCCTTCTTTTTCGCTGCAGCCGTGACCTCGCGCGCGAGGATCTCACGGCGGCCGTCCTCGCTCCGCTCGAAGCGGTCGCGGCCGCCATAGGTCGATTCGCAGATGACGAAATCGAAATTCGTGGGCGCCTCCGGATCGAAATGCAGCATCTTGTTGTCCGGGCCGAGATCGCCCGAGAACAGCAGCCTGAGCGGCTTCTGGCCGGACTGCTCGACCTCCACCTCGATTGAGGCGGAGCCCAGGAGATGGCCGGCATTCCAGAACCGCGCGCGGATACCGGGCGCAGGCGAGATCCATTGCTCGAAGGCATGGCCCTCGAACTGCGCGAGGGCGGCCACCGCGTCCTCCTGGGTGTAGATCGGCTCCACCTCCTCCTCGCCGCGCTTCACCCGGCGGCGGTTCAGCTGCTCCACTTCCATTTCCTGGATGTTGCCAGAATCAGGCAGCATGATGCCGCAGAGATCAGCCGTGGCGGCGGTACAATGGATGCGGCCCTTGAAGCCGTGCTTCACGAGCTTGGGCAGAAGGCCCGCGTGGTCGATGTGGGCATGGGTCAGCAGGACGCCCGACAAGGACGAGGGCTCGAAGGGAAAGGGCCTGTAGTTCAGCTCACGCTCGGTCTTCGAACCCTGGAACATGCCGCAGTCGATGAGGACACGCGCCTGTTCCGTCTCCAGCAGGTAGCAGGAGCCGGTGACGGTGCGGGCGGCGCCGTGAAAGGTGAGGCGGACTGGCATGTTCAGACTCCCGGAACCTTGAGGCCACGCTTAAGAAGTAATTCCCACGCCTCGCGCGGGCTGTCGGCATAACCGAAGAGATCGAGGTCGGCCTTGCTGACCATGCCGGCCTCGGCGAACTGCGGGAAGTTGATGAGGCTCTTCCAGAACTTGGAATCATAGAGCACCACGGGCAGTTCGTCGTCCATCTTGCCGGTCTGGCGCAATGTCAGGATCTCGAACAGCTCGTCCATGGTTCCGAAGCCGCCGGGAAACACCACGAGCGCCGCGGCACGAATGGCAAAGTGCATCTTGCGCATGGCGAAATAATGGAAGCGGAAGGTGAGGTCGGGCGTTGAATAGGCGTTGGGCTCCTGCTCCATGGGCAGCGTGATGTTGAAGCCGATGGAGGGGGCGCCCGCGTCATGCGCGCCGCGGTTTGCTGCCTCCATGATGCCGGGGCCGCCGCCGGTGGCGATGACGTTCTGGCGCGGGCCGTTGTTCTCGATCTTCGCACCACCCTCCTCCGAGCAGATGCGGGCGAATTCGCGCGCGGCATTGTACCAGCCCCGCGCATCATCCTCCTGCACGCGGGCGGAGCCGAAGACGATCACCGTGGTGGCAACACCCCACTTCCGCAGGTGTTCCTCCGCCTTCTGGTATTCGAGCTGGAAACGCAGTCCGCGCGTCGTGTCGGCGAGCAGGAAGTCCATGTCCATTGCGGGAAGGCGGTAGGCGGCGGCGGCCATCTGGGCCTTGTTCGATGCGGTCACGATTGCATGGATCCTGAAGAGAGGAAGTGATGCTCACAGGGATAAGGCACCGCAGGCCCGCCATCAAGTGTTCGTCCGAGGATGGCTTGTTAACTGCCTGCATGACAGGATGCCGTTCAGGACTCGCATTGGGAAGGAACCGCCGTGGGCAAGAACGGAACACTCTCAGATCATTGCATCGTGCCGCCGGGCAAGAGCTTCGCACTGGCCGGGCGCGACCCGCGCGGCATGGCGGGGCTTGCTGACAAGGAGACAGCGAAGGCAAGGCTGGCGGAAGACGCCGCCGCCATCGACGCCTTGCAGGACAGGCTCTTTGCGGAAGGCAAGCGCGCGCTGCTGGTCGTGCTGCAGGGCATCGACTGCTCCGGCAAGGATGGAACGGTGCGCGCCGTGTTCAACCCTTGTGGACCCCTCGGCGTGAAGGTGACGTCCTTCCGGGCGCCCTCGCCGGACGAACTGGCCCAGGACTATCTCTGGCGGGTGCACAAGGTCTGCCCGGCGCGGGGCTATATCGGCATCTTCAATCGTTCTCACTACGAGGACGTGCTGGTGGTGAAGGTGAAGGGCTATGCCAGCGCGGACGCCATTGAGCGCCGCTATGACGAGATCAACGCCTTCGAGAAGATGCTGTCCAACAATGGCACGAAGATCCTGAAGTTCATGCTGCACATCTCGAAGGAAGAACAGGCCGAGCGCCTGAGGGAGCGCATCGAGACGCCGGAGAAGCGCTGGAAATTCAACCCCGGCGACCTCGACGACAGGAAGCTCTGGGACCAGTACATGGCGGCCTATGAGGTGGCACTGGCCCGCTGCTCAACCCCGCATGCGCCCTGGCATGTGATCCCCGCCGACCGCAACTGGGTGCGGAACGCCGCCGTGGCGCGCATCGTGCGCCAGACGCTGGAGGAGATGAACCCGCAATATCCGGAACCCAAAGGCTGGGACCCGGCTACGATCAAGGTGGTCTGAGTTGGAACTGGGCCTCAAGGGAAAGCGCGCGCTGGTCACCGGCGGCACCAAGGGCATCGGCCGCGCCATCGCCTTCGGCCTCGCGGCGGAGGGTGCGGATGTTGCGATCTGTGCGCGCGACGGGAGGGCCGTTGCAGACACGGTGAAAGACCTGAAGGCTTCCGGAATCGCAGCCTTCGGCGCGGAACTCGACGTGAGCGCCAAGGACGCACTCGAAGGCTTCATCAGGGACGCAGCAAGAACGCTCGGCGGGCTTGATATTCTGGTGTGCAATGCCTCGGCCCTTGCTGACGGCTCGGGCGAGGAGGCCTTCCGCCAGGCCTTCGAGATCGACTTGATGCACACGCGCAATGCCTGTGAGGCGGCGATCCCGTTTCTGGAAGCATCGGGCGCGGGCTCGATCGTGGCCATATCCTCAATCTCAGGCTCGGAGGATTACGGCTATGGATCATCCGCTTACGGAACGATGAAGGCGGCGCTGTTCTTCTATATGAAGTCGCTCGCCCGTCATGTGGCGGGGCGCGGCATCAGGGCCAATATCGTCTCCCCCGGCACCACCTATTTCGAGGACGGCTTCTGGGACCGGGTGAAACTGAATGACCCTGAAGGCTTTGCCAGAAACCTCAACGAGAACCCGATGAAGCGCATGGCGCGGCCCGAGGAGATCGCCGACGTGGTGGTGTTCCTGTCAAGCGCCCGGGCGAGCTTCGTGTCCGGCGCCAACATCGTCGTGGACGGCACGCTGACGATGCGCATTCCGAATTAGGGCTTTGCACCCAGCGGGTGCATTCACTTGCGGAACGCTTGCGCTGCTGTTCGCCTTCACGTGCGGATGCACTTCAGGGCCCGTCGTCTTTAGCTTGTGAGAAGGAAGGCTTCCACCTCGGCCTTGGTGGGTGCTGCGGCGGAGGCGCCCTTTTTCGTCGTGGAGAGAGCGCCACAGGCGGCGGCGAAGCGCAGGGCGGCCTCCAGGGGCTTTCCCGTCTCCAGCGCATGGGCGAGGCCCCCGTTGAAGCTGTCGCCTGCCGCCACCGTATCGATGGGCGTCACCTTGAAGGCGGGGATGATGGCCTCAAGGCCCGGGCCTGCGACGGCGAGGCCCTTGGCCCCGAGCTTGACAACCGCTGCCGCAACGCCGCGCGCACGCAGTTCCTTCGCGGCCCTGAGGCCCTCCTCCGGGGACTGCGGCTGCCAGCCGAGGATCAGCCCAGCTTCTGTTTCATTGGGCGTGATGATGTCCACCGCCTGCAGCACCCCTTCGGCGAGGCCGCCTTCGGGCGCGGGGGCAGGATCGAGGATCACGGTGCCACCACGGGACCGGACGATGGCGGCTGCTTCCAGCGAGGCGGAGAGCGGCACCTCGAGCTGGAGAAGCAGCACCTTCGCCTTCTCCAGCGCGGGTCGCGCGCGCGCCACGTCGGTTGCATCAACGCGCAGGTTGCTGCCGCCGATCAGGGAAATGTAGTTCTCACCGCCCTCGCCCACATTGATGATGGCGATGCCGGTGGCGCCGCCGTCATCCTTGCGGACGAGGGCCAGATCGACGCCATAGGAGGCGAGTTCGCGCTCGGCGGGCTTGGCGAAATCATCAGCCCCCAGGCGGCAGATGAAGGCAACGTCGCTGCCGAGCTTGCGCGCCGCCACCGCCTGATTGGCGCCCTTGCCGCCCAGCCCAAGCTTGTATTCCGTGCCGTGCAGCGTTTCGCCCGGCTTCGGCAGGCGGTGCATGTAGGCCGTCACATCCATGTTGATGCTGCCGAAGACTGCGATGGACATGTCGTGCCTTCCCTTACGTGTTGCGCTTCCTGGCCGCCAGCGTGCGCAGGCGCAGGGCATTGAGGCGGATGAAGCCTGCCGCGTCCTTCTGGTCATAGGCGCCGCGGTCATCCTCGAAGGTGACAAGGGCATCCTTGTAGAGCGACTGGCGGGACTTGCGGCCCACCACGATGACATTGCCCTTGTAGAGCTTAAGGCGCACCGTGCCCTCCACATGCTCCTGGGACTTGTCGATCATCGCCTGCAGCATCTCGCGCTCCGGCGAGAACCAGAAGCCGTAATAGACGAGCTCGGCATATTTGGAGACGAAGCTGTCCTTCAGATGCGCGGCCTCACGGTCGAGCGTCAGGGTTTCGATGGCGCGGTGGGCGACGGCGAGGATGGTGCCGCCAGGCGTTTCATAGACGCCGCGCGACTTCATGCCGACGAAGCGGTTCTCGACGAGGTCGAGGCGGCCGATGCCGTTGTCGTGGCCCAGACGATTGAGCTCGGTGAAGAGGGTTGCGGGCGACATCTGCTTGCCGTCGATGGCGATGGGGTCGCCCTTCAGGAACTCGATCTCGATGTAGGTCGCCTTGTCGGGCGCATCCTCGGGCGCGATGGTGCGCTGGTAGACGTAAGGCGGCGGCTCCTGCCAGGGGTCTTCCAGCACCTTGCCCTCGGAGGAGGAGTGCAGCAGGTTCGCATCAACCGAGAAGGGCGCCTCGCCGCGCTTGTCCTTGGCGACGGGGATCTGGTGTGTCTCGGCGAACTCGATCAGGTCGGTGCGGCTCT
The DNA here is from genome assembly GCF_044239095.1 of Aestuariivirga sp. Classification (GTDB taxonomy): domain Bacteria; phylum Pseudomonadota; class Alphaproteobacteria; order Rhizobiales; family Aestuariivirgaceae; genus Aestuariivirga. The sequence continues at coordinate 6,759 of NZ_JBIICB010000236.1, forward strand.
TGAAGCTCCACTCGCGCCAGGGGGCGATGACCTTGATGTCGGGGTTCAGGGCATAGGCGGTGAGCTCGAAGCGGACCTGGTCATTGCCCTTGCCGGTGGCGCCGT
>NZ_JBIICB010000237.1:0-6833 GCF_044239095.1 Aestuariivirga sp.
CCGGCAACCGAGTGATGACCAGCCCGGACGGCATCACATGGACGAGCCGCACCTCGGCGGCCGATAACGCTTGGCGCAGCATCACCTACGGCAATGGCCTGTTCGTGGCGGTCAGCAACAGCGGCACCGGCAACCGAGTGATGACCAGCCCGGACGGCATCACATGGACGAGCCGCACCTCGGCGGCCGATAACGCTTGGCGCGGCGTCACCTACGGCAATGGCCTGTTCGTGGCGGTCAGCACTGATGGCACCAACAATCGGGTGATGACCAGCCCGGACGGCATCACATGGACGAGCCGCACCTCAGCTGCCGACAACCAATGGTACAGCGTCACCTATGGCAACGGGCTGTTCGTGGCGGTCAGCAACAGCGGCACCGGCAACCGGGTGATGACCAGCGCGGACGGCATCACATGGACGAGCCGCACGTCGGCGGCCGATAACAGCTGGTGGAGCGTCACCTATGGCAATGGCCTGTTCGTGGCGGTCAGCACTGATGGCACCGACGTTGCGATGTATTCAGGCTCCGTCTGCGGTGACGGTCTGGCCTACACCGTCAACCAATGGCGGCAGTTGGCGCTGCCCTGCGTGCCGAGCGCCAGCCCGGCGGATGTGGCTGGCGTGCTGGGCAACAGCCCCACCGCCAATCTGGTGTCTGCCAACTTAGGCACCACCTGGTCGGTGTTTGGCCGCAACGCCACCAACAGCGGCAACACCTCGTTGTTCACCAGCAGCACGCTTGCCAATGGTGCGGGCTACTGGCTGAAGAGCTCCACTGCGCCGGTCAGCGGCACGCTCAACGTCGCCGGGGTTGCAGCAACGGTCACCACCGGGCTCACTGGCTGCCAGTCCCTTGTCGGCTGCGTGGTGCTGCCGGTCAATACCACAGCTGCCGGGGCCCGCATGTTCGGCAACCCGTTTGGCTATGATGTCGCCTGGTCACAGGTGCGGGTCCGGGTGGGCGGCTCTGCCGGCACCATCTACACGCCAAGCGAGGCCCAAACGGCCGGCTATCTCAGCAAGCAGATCTGGATCTGGAACGGTAGCAGCTACGACACCTGGGATGACACTTTTACCCCGGGCAATCTCAAATACTCGCAAGGTTTCTTTATCAAGGTGCTGGCCGGGGGCGTCGGCCAGACCATCGATCTGCTGGTCCCCGCAGCGTCCTCAACCATCACCGGCTCGCTGCCGCAGCAGCTGATGGACCAGATGGCCAGTGTCTCGCGGAGCCTCGCGGAGGCGGTGGTGGGGATGTTCGTGAGCCCCGCCCATGCCCAGGAGAAGCCGAAGGGGTGGCAGGTCAAGCTGAAGGTTGAGAACCCGGCGCAGACCATGAAGGCGCAGGCGGTGCTGGGGCAGTATCCTGGCTCCGTGGTGGGGTATGACGCTGGAGACCTCAATGCCATGGCACCCTTTGCAGCGCCCTATCTGACGCTGGTATTCCCGCGTTCGGCGTGGGGTGTCAGCAAGGGCGACTACGCCACTGACTTTCGTGCCTTTAACGGCAAGCCCGGTGAATGGACATTCGAGGTGAGAGCGGATCGGGCAGGCCAGCCGGTGGTCTTGCGCTGGGAGGGCGATCCTCAAATCCTCAAACGCTCGGTGCTGATCGACAAGATCAGCGGAAAGCGGATATCTCCCGCCAGCGCCACCAGCTATGCCCTGACGTTGAACACGTCAACCCGGCAGTTCACCTGGCAATATCTGGGCAATTAAATCACTCGTTAAGTAAGGATCGCCGGTGTGGGCATTAAAGAACATATGACAACCGAAGCAGCCACTGCTGAGAATGCGGCTGAGGCCAGCGTAGAGCTTGGAGCCACACGCCGCGCCGCAATCGCCAAGCTCGGTCGAATGGCGGCCCTCAGTACACCCGCACTGATGACACTGCTGATGTCGGATCGGGCGTCGGCGGAGTCCCCGCCACTCGATACCCCGCCACCCGATACTCCGCCACCCGATCCCACCTGAGCCAAGCCCTTGCTACTCGTTGCCGGCCTTGGACAGTCGAGCTTGTTCACCAGGCCGGGCGAGCGCCGGCTGTGGGTGCTGAGGGCAGATGAAGCCGCCTTGTGGGACCTGCACAGCCTCGGCCTCGATCCCAGCGAAACTGCAGGCCTTCTTGCAGAGCGTTTTGGACTGCCGCCATCACAAGCCCGTAGCATGTTGGATGAGTACCTCCGAACATGGCGCAGCGCCGGCCTTCTTCAGGATACTCGTCCCGCAGGGGGCAGCCATGGACTTGCCACCCCGGAGGAGCTGATCCAGTTTCCCGCACCTGGAGTAGCCAGCCTGAAAGCTGGCGACATGCCACTCTCAGTGGCGCAACGCGCCAATATCCTCCGCATTGATGACGCGGGATTGCGTACGAGGGTTGAACCGCTGCTCGCCCAGCTGGGGGTAGCCAAGGTCGATAATGAGCAAGTCGTCGCGTGCGATGTGATCGAGTACACCGGGGAGAGGGCGAACTGGCAACTCCTGGTCAATGGCGCCAGACTGCTCGACGGCCAAGGCCAGGATGAGGCCGTTGTTGCTGTGCTCAAGCTTCTCGGCGAACTCGGTTGCAGGACTGCGGAAAGGCTTCTCGTGGTGCATGGAGCAGGCCTTGTGTCACCAGATGGGTGCTGCTTTCTGCTGGCTGCAACCGGTGGCTCAGGCAAAACCACACTGACGATGGCGCTTGAAGCCGAAGGATACCGCTTGCTGAGCGACGACGTCATCCCCATTGATCATGACGGCGCTGCCGTAGCGCTTGGCCTGCCTGCCTGCGTCAAGCGGGGAAGCTGGGAGGTACTGCAACCCTGTCGGGCTGATCTTGCGGTGGCCGTGGAAACGTCACGCTTTGGAGAAGCAGTTCGTTACTTGCCACCCCGGCACCCTGTCGTGTCCAGACCCTGCCTGCCGAGGTTGCTTCTGTTCCCAAGCTACGAACCTGATCAAAACACCACGAGCCGGTTGATGAGCCCGGAGGAAGCGCTTCATCGGCTCGTCGCGGCTGATGCTGTCATTCGGGACCTGACGCAGACAAAACTTGAAGACCTTTGCCGGTGGGTGAGCTCCATGCCTGCGTATGCAATAGAATATCCCAGTTTGGTAACCGGCAAGGCAATGGTTCAACACCTGCTGGGGCGGGTCGGTTGAATGCAGTCAGGCGCCCTCCGTTGCACTCCGCTGGGACTTCTATGCCGATGCCTGTCGTTTGATGAGCAGACGAATGATGACACACTCCGCACGTTGACCAGTCCTGAGGTGAACTGGCCCGAGTTGTTGCGCACAGCTGGCGCACAACTCGTCACTCCGGCCTTGGCATCCGCCCTGAAACGCCGGCAGATACTCGATCAACTAGACCCGGAGGTTCGCAACTATCTCGATGGCATCCAGAGCCTGAACCTGATCCGAAACGAGACACTGCGAACACAACTATTCCGTATCGCCGAAGAACTGAATGGCATCGGCATCACGCCGCTCTTGATAAAGGGAGCGATCGCACTCTTGCCCAATCATTATCCGGGAGCCACCGATCGGCTCATGAGCGACCTCGACATTGTCGTGCCAGATGAAAGAATGAGTGACGCGCATGCTCTCCTGGCCCGGATGGGCTACAGCGAGAAACCCGATGCCTACCTTTCCTACTTTTGGGCAACGGCGGTCGAGAAACGTAGCGTCGCTCACATCCCTGGCATGCAGCATCAGTCGCTGCCGGTATCTGTCGAGCTACACTGGCGCATGCTTAAAAAAAAGCACGACGACAAGGCATTGCAGCAAAGTGCCAACTTGCTGTCGATTGTCCTTCCCAGTGGGGCAACGGTCCTGATCCCGGACCCTACCGCCCAGTTGGTACACAGCTTCATCCACTCGCAGATCAGCCATCAACTGGGTCCCCGCCGCTTGATCCACGTGCGCCACCTCCTTGAGTTTGCAGCCCTCACGCAGCATTACCGGTATGACATTGCAATCGACACAATAAGAGCATCCGTTTTACCCAAGAGGCTGTCGCTGCTTGCTGAATATTGGGCCGTCGCAGAGAGCTGGCTGGGCGCTTTGTTTCCAGAAGGTCTTCAGCGTTCACCGAGGGAGCGGCCGGAGAAATGGTTGGTCGAACGGTCCATGACGGACGCCAAGTGGCGGAAAGCCTTCGAGATGTCCTGGCGTGTCAGGAACTATCCGTCCCGCCTTGTGAAGTTCGGACAGCGTGTCTGGGAGCGGCAGGAATATTTGCCAGTCCGGATCCGCCGATTGATAGCCGAGAGACGATAATCCATTAGAGCATGATCCGCAAAAGTGGAAACCACTTTTGCGAAAAGATCATGCTCAAGCCATTGAACTTGCGCGAGTTCTTTTCGACCAGGTGATTCCACCTGGTCGGAACGCGCGCTAGGTTTACCAAACCGACCACTGCTTTCGTCCTCTGTGAGGATTGATTGATGCATCCTCACAGTTGTTGTCCTCAGTTGCCCTTTCACAAACGACATGATTACGTACCGCGATGTCACACCAGAAGCATCCAATGTCGCGCATAGTGCATGTCGCTTCCATTTTCGTTCTCGTTACATCCACGACCGCCGCTTTGTCTGAAGAGACACCCAATCTGGTCGGAACTTGGTCCGGCTCAATTGCCGGTGGCGCTCGCTTCGGATTACTCACACACGGCCCCGCTCAGAATGAACCTTTGTTTGCTGACCGCACGAAGGAGTAGGTGCTCACTATTGAGAAGCAAGAAGGCTCAGGATTGATCTGCACTTGGTCGACAAAAACCAAGACGGAGAAACTTGCGGGAGCAATCCGCCAAGACAATGTCACGGTGATCTTTGCAGATGAGGACAACCTGTTTGATACGCGCCCTTTGTCCGAAAACGAAATGGAGCTATGCGCCCAAGAGAGCGGCGCGGGTAAAGGCGGGGCAACGATCGCGGTCTGCTATCTCATGAAGCGAAGGTAGTCCCCCCTACCCGCCAAGAGCCCGTCCTGCCAAACGCAGCCACATGCAGCGCGCCACCCGGGTCACGTACTCCGGGTTCACGATGTCCCTGGTGCGAAACATGCGCTCGCAGGCGTCATCGGTATAGCGCCTGTACTTCTGCACCCTGTCGCCAGCCGCCCAACAAATGACCCCTTGATTGAAACACCAACGTCCGCGGCCTCAGCTCCAGACCGCCGCCGTCACACGCATGATGTTTTCCGTCGCGGACTGGCTGCCAGTCACGTTGAAGGTTCCGGTCTGGGTGTCGATCTGGGCGGCACTCCAGCGGGTCGTGGAGTTGCCGAGGATGTTGTACTTCAGGCTGGCACTCGTCCAGGAGATGTTGGAGCCCGAGTCGTTGTTGGGAGAGGCCATCGCAAGGCCAACCTGGCAGGAGCTTCGCAACACGCTGACCGCGATCGATGTTGCCGAAGCGGCATTCGTAGTGACCACAGGGGTGATGCTGGCGGGATTGACGAGCTGCCAAATGCTGAAGCCCGTCTTGAGGAACTGGGAGCCCGTGCCGTCGCTCTTCCTGAGGTATAACTTACCGTCGAAGGTGTTGACGGCAAGCTCGCCGAGTTCAAGGCCGGGGACGGCGGGAGCCTTTCCAGCCACCGCGGAACGCTTCAGTCTGACGCCCGTACTGGCCTCTTTTCAGTTGTCATGGAGGCAGAGTGGCGAAGTTGCCACCCGTCAGAAGGTGCCGCCGTCGATGGTGCCGCCAGTAATGGCGACGTTGCAGGCATCATGAATGGCAAGCGAGAGCGCTATCGGGGAGCCATGAGGGGAAAAAGTCACCCAAATCAGAAGTTATCTAATGATTTCAATGGCTTATGGCGGAGGGAAAGGTGCTGGGGACGAACTCTCTCGGCGGGGAGAAGCGAAGCCCCTGGTACGACTGCGGAAGCTGGCAATTGGAAACGTTTACGCAGGGCTTCTTTCCTTCCCGCCAGGCAGAGACTACGCCTCTTCTATCCTTCGCAGGGGCGCTCTGACTTGTGGAGGTAACTGCCGCTGATTTGCTCCGGCGCAGCCAAACAAATCGGCCGGTTCAGTGAGGTATTATTGATCTGGCTTTTACACCTGAAGCACGCAATGTGAATTCGTCAGTCCGAGATCGGAGGCAACAAGGCCCCCGCCCTGTCGGTGATAAGCTTGTAATGCTCAGGGCGGCGATGGGCTGTGAAGTTGAAGATGTCGGCGCGATAGGGGATCGCCATATCAAGGTCGCATTTGCGGATGACGAGCTCATCGCCCATTGTGCAGCACATCGCGACGATCTCTCCCGACGGTGCGATGATGCAGGTCTGGCCGATCATGTTGAAGCCCTCCTCGCAGCCAGCCTTGGCGACGCCAACCACCCAGGTGGCATTTTGGTAGGCGCCTGACTGCATGACGAGGTGATTGTGGAATGGCTCAAGCGCGTCGAGCTCGTAGGGATCTCCTAGGCCGACAGGAGAATTATAGCCCAGTAGCACCATCTCCACACCCTGCAGTCCCATAACACGATAGGTCTCCGGCCAGCGCCGATCATTGCAGATACACATGCCCATGATCGCGCCAAAGGCGCGGAATACCGGAAAGCCGAGGTCACCCACTTCGAAGAAGCGCTTCTCGAGGTGCTGGCCAGGCCGGTCCAGAACATCGGCGTGGCCCGGCAGGTGAATCTTCCGGTATCTACCAGCAATGCGGCCGGTCTTGTCGACAAGCACAGAACTGTTGAAGCGGCGTTTGACGCCATTGCGGATATCGAGTTCGGCATAGCCGAGGCTGAAGCCGATGCCGAGCTGGCTCGCCAGATCGAAAAGCGGGCGGGTCGTGGGGCCGGGCATCTCGGTTTCATAGAATGAATCGAGTTCAACCTC
>NZ_JBIICB010000022.1:0-26779 GCF_044239095.1 Aestuariivirga sp.
ATCCAGACACTGCATGAGCTGCGCGACGGCAAGGGCGAGGTTGACGACATCGATCACCTCGGCAACCGCCGTGTGCGCTCGGTGGGTGAGCTCATGGAGAACCAGTACCGTCTGGGCCTCGTCCGCATGGAGCGCGCCATCAAGGAGCGCATGTCCTCGGTCGATATCGACACGGTCATGCCGCATGACCTGATCAACGCCAAGCCCGCGGCGGCAGCCGTGCGCGAGTTCTTCGGCTCCTCGCAGCTCTCGCAGTTCATGGACCAGACGAACCCCTTGTCCGAGATCACCCATAAGCGCCGCCTCTCGGCCCTTGGACCGGGCGGCCTCACGCGTGAGCGCGCCGGCTTCGAAGTGCGCGACGTGCACCCGACGCATTATGGCCGCATCTGCCCGATTGAAACGCCGGAAGGCCCGAACATCGGCCTCATCAACTCGCTGGCGACCTATGCCCGCGTCAACAAGTACGGCTTCATCGAGACGCCCTACCAGAAGGTCATCGACGGCAAGGTGTCGAATGAGGTGGTCTATCTCTCGGCCATCGAGGAACAGAAGCACCACATCGCGCAGGCCAACGTGGCGCTGACCGCGAAGGGCGGCTTTGCCGAGGACCTCGTCATCGCCCGCCATGCGGGTGACGTGCTGACCGTTCCGGCTGACCGCATCGACTATGTCGACGTGTCGCCCAAGCAGCTCGTGTCGGTCGCTGCAGCGCTGATCCCGTTCCTCGAGAACGACGACGCCAACCGCGCGCTCATGGGTTCCAACATGCAGCGCCAGGCCGTGCCGCTCGTCCGCACCAATGCGCCGCTCGTTGGCACCGGCATGGAATCGGTGGTGGCGCGTGACTCAGGTGCTGCCGTCGCCGCCCGCCGTTCCGGCGTGGTGGACCAGGTGGATGCCAAGCGCATCGTCATCCGTGCCACGGAAGAGACCGATCCGTCGAAGTCGGGTGTCGACATCTATACGCTCGCCAAGTTCCAGCGTTCGAACCAGAACACCTGCATCAACCAGCGTCCGCTGGTGCGCGTGGGTGACCGCGTCAAGGCTGGTGACATCATTGCCGATGGCCCGTCGACGGATCTCGGTGATCTGGCGCTTGGCCAGAACGTGCTCGTCGCCTTCATGCCGTGGAATGGCTATAACTTCGAGGACTCGATCCTGCTCTCCGAGCGGATCGTGAAGGACGACGTGTTCACCTCCATCCACATCGAGGAATTCGACGTGATGGCGCGTGACACGAAGCTCGGTCCTGAGGAAATCACCCGCGACATTCCGAACGTCGGCGAGGAAGCCCTCAAGAACCTCGACGAAGCAGGCATCGTCTATATCGGCGCGGAAGTGAAGCCGGGCGACATCCTGTGCGGCAAGATCACGCCGAAGGGTGAAAGCCCGATGACGCCGGAAGAAAAGCTCCTTCGCGCCATCTTCGGCGAGAAGGCCTCCGACGTGCGTGACACCTCGCTCCGCCTGCCGCCCGGCGTGTCCGGCACGGTGGTCGAAGTGCGCGTGTTCAACCGCCACGGTGTTGACAAGGACGAGCGCGCCCAGTCGATCGAGCGCGAGGAGATCGACCGCCTCGCCAAGGACCGCGACGACGAGCTCGCGATCCTTGACCGCAACTCCTACGGCCGCCTGCACAAGTTCCTGGCCGGCAAGTCCGCGACCGGTGGACCCAAGGGCCACAAGATCGAAGGCAAGATCACCGACAAGACGCTCGATGACCTGCCGCAGTCGCAGTGGTGGAACATTGCGCTTGGCGACGAGAAGGCCATGGGCGAACTCGAGGCCATGAAGCAGCAGTACGACGAGTCGAAGAAGCGCCTCGATACGCGCTTCCACGACAAGGTGGACAAGCTGCAGCGCGGTGACGAGCTTCCCCCCGGCGTCATGAAGATGGTCAAGGTCTTCGTCGCCGTGAAGCGCAAGATCCAGCCGGGTGACAAGATGGCCGGCCGTCACGGCAACAAGGGCGTTGTCTCCCGCATCGTTCCGATCGAGGACATGCCGTTCCTCGATGACGGCACGCATGTGGACGTGGTGCTGAACCCGCTGGGCGTGCCCTCGCGCATGAACGTCGGCCAGATCCTCGAGACACACCTCGGCTGGGCTTGCGCCGGCATGGGCCGCAAGATCGGTGCGCTGCTCGACTCCTACAAGGACACGCGCAACGTGAAGCCGCTGCGGGACGAGATGAACCGCATCTACGGCAAGCATGACGAGCTGCAGAGCCTGGACGATAGCTCGCTTCTGGAAGCAGCGGAGAACCTCCGCCGCGGCGTTCCCATCGCCACCCCCGTCTTCGACGGTGCGCGTGAGGAAGACATTGCCGCCATGCTGAAGGACGCAGGTCTCTCGACCTCTGGTCAGGTGACGCTGTTCGACGGCCGCTCGGGCGAGCCCTTCGACCGTCAGGTCACCGTGGGCTACATCTACATGCTCAAGCTGCACCACCTCGTGGACGACAAGATCCACGCCCGCTCCATCGGTCCTTACTCGCTCGTCACCCAGCAGCCGCTGGGCGGCAAGGCGCAGTTCGGCGGCCAGCGCTTCGGCGAAATGGAAGTCTGGGCGCTCGAGGCCTATGGCGCGGCGTATACGCTGCAGGAAATGCTCACTATCAAGTCGGACGACGTTGCCGGCCGCACCAAGGTCTATGAGGCCATCGTGCGCGGCGATGACACCTTCGAGGCGGGCATCCCCGAAAGCTTCAACGTGCTGGTCAAGGAAATGCGCTCCTTGAGCCTCAACGTCGAGCTTCAGAACTCGCAGCAGAACGTATCCGGATAAACGATCGACGGCGGGAGGGAAGCCTCCCGTCTCCACCCTCATCCGATGTTGAACACCCTCGCGGGGGGACGCCCGCACAAAATGGAGAAGTGACCGATGAACCAAGAGGTCATGAACGTCTTCAACCCGGCAACGCCGGCCCCGACATTCGACCAGATCCGCATCTCGATCGCGAGCCCGGAGAAAATCCTGTCGTGGTCATTCGGCGAAATCAAGAAGCCGGAGACGATCAACTACCGCACCTTCAAGCCGGAGCGCGACGGGCTGTTCTGCGCCCGCATCTTCGGGCCCGTGAAGGATTATGAGTGCCTGTGCGGCAAGTACAAGCGGATGAAGTACAAGGGCATCATCTGCGAAAAGTGCGGCGTGGAAGTCACCCTCTCGAAGGTCCGGCGTGAGCGCATGGGCCATATCGAGCTCGCAGCCCCCGTCGCCCATATCTGGTTCCTGAAGTCGCTGCCGAGCCGCATCTCCATGCTCCTCGACATGACGCTGAAGGACGTTGAGCGCATCCTCTATTTCGAGAACTACATCGTCCTCGAGCCCGGCCTGACGCCGATGAAGCTGCATCAGCTCTTGTCCGAGAGCGAATATATCAAGGCGCAGGAAGACTACGGCGAAGACGCCTTCACGGCAGGCATCGGTGCCGAAGCAATCCGCGACATCCTGATGGCCCTCAACATGGAGCAGCTGCGCGATCAGCTCCGTGAGGAGCTCAAGAACGCCACGGGTGATCTCAAGCCCAAGAAGATCGCCAAGCGCCTCAAGCTGGTGGAGAGCTTCATCGAATCCGGCAACCGTCCGGAGTGGATGATCCTCACCCAGGTTCCGGTCATCCCGCCGGAACTGCGCCCGCTCGTTCCGCTGGACGGCGGCCGCTTCGCGACCTCTGACCTGAACGACCTTTATCGCCGCGTGATCAACCGCAACAACCGCCTCAAGCGGCTGATCGAGCTGCGCGCACCCGATATCATCGTGCGCAACGAGAAGCGCATGCTGCAGGAATCCGTTGACGCGCTGTTCGACAACGGCCGCCGCGGCCGCGTCATCACCGGCGCCAACAAGCGTCCGCTGAAGTCGCTTGCTGACATGCTCAAGGGCAAGCAGGGCCGCTTCCGCCAGAACCTGCTCGGCAAGCGCGTCGACTATTCCGGCCGCTCGGTCATCGTCGTGGGTCCGGAGCTCAAGCTGCACCAGTGCGGCCTGCCGAAGAAGATGGCGCTCGAGCTGTTCAAGCCCTTCATCTATTCGCGTCTTGACGCGAAGGGCCTCTCGGCCACGGTGAAGCAGGCCAAGAAGCTGGTCGAGAAGGAAAAGCCGGAGGTCTGGGACATCCTGGACGAGGTCATCCGCGAACATCCGGTGCTGCTCAACCGCGCGCCCACGCTCCACCGCCTCGGCATTCAGGCCTTCGAGCCGGTGCTGATCGAGGGCAAGGCGATCCAGCTGCATCCGCTCGTCTGCACCGCCTTCAACGCGGACTTCGACGGCGACCAGATGGCCGTGCACGTGCCGCTGTCGCTCGAAGCGCAGCTCGAAGCGCGCGTCCTCATGATGTCCACGAACAACGTGCTGCATCCCGCCAACGGACAGCCGATCATCGTGCCGTCGCAGGACATCGTTCTGGGCCTCTATTACCTCTCGATCATGCGCAAGGGCGAGCCGGGCGAAGGCAAGGCCTTCGGCAACATGGCCGAGATCGACCATGCACTGGCCGCGGGCGTCATCTCGCTCCACACCAAGATCAAGGGCCGTGTGGCTGACGTCAACGCGGAAGGCCGCCGCTACAACCGGATCATCGAGACGACTCCGGGCCGCATGAAGATCGGCGAGCTGCTGCCCAAGTCCATCGGCATCAGCTATGATCTCTGCAACAAGCTCATGACCAAGCGCGACATCTCCAAGATGATCGATGCCGTCTACCGCCATTGCGGCCAGAAAGAATCGGTCATCTTCTGCGACCGCATCATGAGCCTCGGCTTCTACAACGCCTACAAGGCGGGCATTTCCTTCGGCAAGGATGACATGGTCATCCCCGAGACGAAGGAGAAGATCGTCGGCGCCACGCGCGACCTCGTGAAGGAGTTCGAGCAGCAGTACATCGACGGCCTGATCACCCAGGGCGAGAAGTACAACAAGGTCGTGGACGCCTGGGCCAAGACCACCGACAAGGTGGCCGAGGAAATGATGGCGCGCATCTCCGCCGTGCAGGTGGACGAGAAGACCGGCCGCGAGAAGCAGATCAACTCGATCTACATGATGAGCCACTCCGGTGCGCGCGGTTCGCCCGCGCAGATGAAGCAGCTGGGCGGCATGCGCGGCCTGATGGCCAAGCCCTCGGGCGAGATCATCGAAACGCCGATCATCTCGAACTTCAAGGAAGGCTTGTCCGTGCTCGAGTACTTCAACTCGACCCACGGCGCCCGCAAGGGCCTCGCCGACACCGCGCTCAAGACGGCGAACTCAGGCTACCTCACCCGCCGCCTCGTGGACGTGGCGCAGGACGCCATCATCTCGGAAGTGGATTGCGGAACGAAGGCCTTCCTCACCACGCGTCCCATCGTTGACGCGGGCGAGATCATCGCCTCGCTCGGCAGCCGCGTTCTGGGCCGCACCGCGGCACAGGACGTGATCGATCCGGCAACCGGCGGCGTGATCGTGGCCAATGGCAACGAGATCTTGGAAGCCGATGTCGAGCGGATCGAGAAGTCGGGCATTGCAGAACTCCGCATCCGCTCGGTGCTCACCTGCGAGACCAAGTTCGGCGTCTGCGGCAAGTGCTATGGCCGTGACCTCGCACGCGGCACGCCCGTCAACATGGGCGAGGCCGTGGGCGTCATCGCCGCGCAGTCAATCGGCGAGCCGGGAACCCAGCTCACCATGCGTACCTTCCACATCGGCGGCACCGCGCAGGTGCTGAACGAGTCGTTCATCGAAGCCAATGCCGATGGCAAGATCGTCATCCGCAACAAGAACACCGCGAAGGACGCAACCGGCCGCCTCATGGTCATGGGCCGCAACTCCGCACTCGTCCTCGTCGACGAGAACGGCACCGAGCGCGCCGTCCACAAGCTGGGCTACGGCACCAGGCTCTATGTGGACGAGGGCGACAAGGTGAAGCGCGGTATGCGCCTGGCCGAGTGGGACCCCTACACCCGTCCGCTGATGACGGAAGCCGAAGGATCCGTCGAGTTCGAGGACGTGGTCGAGGGCGTGTCGGTGACCGAGTTGGCAGACGAAGCCACGGGCATCACCAACCGCGTCATCATCGACTGGCGCTCGAACCAGCGTGGTTCGTCCCTCAAGCCCGCGATCGTCGTCAAGGGCAAGGACGGCAAGGTGCAGAAGCTCGCCCGTGGCGGCGAGGCACGCTACCTGCTGTCGGTCGATGCTGTTCTCTCGGTCGATCCGGGCTCCAAGGTCACAGCTGGCGACGTGCTGGCGCGCATCCCGCTCGAAAGTGCGAAGACGCGTGACATCACCGGCGGTCTGCCGCGTGTGGCCGAGCTGTTCGAAGCGCGCCGCCCCAAGGATCACGCGATCATCGCGGAGATCTCGGGCCGCGTCGAATTCGGCCGCGACTACAAGAACAAGCGCCGCATCCGCGTCGTTCCCCAGGAGGAGGGTGCGGAGGCCGTGGAGTATCTGATCCCGAAGGGCAAGCACCTTCCTGTCCAGGAAGGCGACTTCATCGAGAAGGGCGAATACATCATGGACGGCAACCCCGCGCCGCATGACATTCTGGACATCAAGGGCGTGGAGGAGCTCGCCTCCTTCCTCGTCAACGAAATCCAGGAAGTCTATCGTCTGCAGGGCGTGAACATCAACGACAAGCACATCGAGGTGATCGTCCGCCAGATGCTGCAGAAGGTCGAGATCACGGACACGGGCGAGTCGACATTGCTCCTCGGCGAGCAGGTTGACCGCGAGGAGCTGGATCAGGAGAACGCCAAGCTCGCTGCCGAGGGCCTCAAGCCCGCGTCCGGCAAGCCGGTGCTGCTCGGCATCACCAAGGCCTCGCTGCAGACGCGCTCCTTCATCTCGGCGGCCTCCTTCCAGGAAACCACGCGCGTGCTCACCGAAGCCTCGATCATCGGCAAGATCGACACGCTCGATGGCCTCAAGGAAAACGTCATCGTCGGCCGCCTCATCCCGGCGGGCACCGGCGGCATGCTCTCCAGGCTCCGCCAGGTGGCGGACAAGCGCGATGCCCTGATCCTCGAGGAACAGGCCAAGGCCTCTGAACTGCCCGCGGCGGAATGAACGCCGCGGTTTTCTGAAACGCGAGAAGGCCCGGCCTCTAAAGCGGCAGGCGATCGGTTGAGATCACTGGAAGATTGGTGCTCCAACCGTCCTGCCGCTCTGGTCGGGCTCTCCAACCGGGCCGTCACCCCAGGCGCGCGCTCCAATCCTGCCGTCACCCCAGCTTCCGCTGGCATGACGGTGAGAATTGGGATTTGATCTCAACTGTCCGGGCCTTTTCTTTCAATGGAGCGTGCGATGCGCCGGTTGTCCTGCCTTTTCGTCTCGCTGCTGGCGCTTGCCGCGGCATCCCTTCCGGCGCGGGCCGATTTCGTCAGGGATTTCGCAGCCTGGCAGAAGCTCGGGCCTGACGGCCAGGCAGCCTATAGCATGGCACTGTTCGACGTGATGACCATCACCGTCAATGACGATCCTTTCACCGCTGCGCGCGCGGCAGGGCTCAGGGCCTGCGCACTGACCCTCCAGATCAAGGCCGCCAATGTTGCCCAGGCCATCACCAAGTTCTACGCCGACCATGCGGAGGCGCACCGCGCCACGCCCTTCATCGCCTTCAACGGCTATATCGAGCGGGGCGCATGCGCGCCGTTCATCAACAAGGCCCGCGCTGAGCTGGGCCTGCCCCCGATGAAGCCGTCACCGCTGCCGAAAGACCCGCAGCCCTGAACCAGGCTCAAGGCTGCGTGTTAAGCTCGGGCATGCCGAAGATCCGCTGGAAATTCACCTTCAGCGCCACGTCGAGATCTTGCATGGTCACAGGCAGTCCGAGGTCGACAAGGCTCGTCACGCCATGCTCGCGGATGCCGCAGGGCACGATCCCGGAGAAATGCGCAAGGTCCGGCTCGACATTGATCGAGATGCCGTGAAACGTTACCCAGTGGCGGACACGGATGCCTATGGCGGCAATCTTGTCCTCGCGCCCGCCGCGGCGCACCCAGACTCCCACGCGGTCCTCGCGCCGCTCGCCTGTCACGTTGAAATCCGCCAGCGTGTCGATCACCCATTGCTCGAGTGCGGCCACGAAGGCGCGCACATCGCCGCCGCGGCGCTTGAGGTCCAGCATCACATAGGCCACCCGCTGACCGGGGCCGTGATAGGTGTATTGCCCGCCGCGCCCGGTCTTGAAAACGGGGAACCGGTCCGTCTCCACCAGGTCCTGCGGCTGGGCGGATGTGCCAGCCGTGTAGAGCGGGGGGTGCTCCAGAAGCCACACCCGCTCCGGCTCCTCGCCGCGCCCGATGCTCTCGACATGGCGGTCCATGGCGGCCATCGCCTCGGGGTAGGGCACCACAGTGTCCGCAACCTCCCATGTCACAGGGTCGGCAGCGGCGAGTGTCAGGCGGATTGCGTTGCGCGTCGGCATGGCCTGGGCTTTTCCCAGTTTCGACTTTTGGGCGCAACCGTGTAATCGCCAGCAGCAGAGACGGAGAAGGGGGGGTTGCTTTTGCGGTCCGTCCCCGCTAAAGCCCCGTCCGTTAACTGAAACTCACACGCGGAGCCCGGCTCCGGCACATGAGGCCAAAAGCCTCCACATAGTGCCTGATCCATCCGGTGCCGGGAAAACCCGGTAACTTAAGGCCTCGCGGCGGAACAACCGGAAAAGGACCGTACCCGCATGGCACTGCCTGATTTCACCATGCGTCAGCTTCTCGAAGCTGGCGTGCACTTCGGCCACCAGACCCACCGCTGGAACCCGAAGATGCGCAACTACATCTATGGAAGCCGCAACGGCATCCACATCGTCGACCTTTCCCAGACCGTCCCGTTGCTGCACCAGGCGCTTGTCGCCGTGGCTGAAGCGGTGTCCAAGGGCGGCCGCGTATTGTTCGTCGGCACCAAGCGCTCGGCAGCAGAGCAGGTGGCCGATGCCGCCAAGCGCTCCGCGCAGTATTACGTGAATTCCCGCTGGCTGGGCGGCACGCTCACCAACTGGAAGACCATTTCCCACTCGATCAAGACGCTCCGCCACGTCGATGAGACGCTGGGCAAGGAAAACTCCGGCCTCACCAAGCGTGAGCTGCTCGAGATGACCCGCACCAAGGAGAAGCTCGACAAGGCCCTTGGCGGCATCAAGGACATGGGCGGCACACCCGACCTGCTGTTCGTGATTGACACCAACAAGGAGCAGATCGCCATCAAGGAAGCCAACCGTCTCGGCATCCCGGTGATCGCGGTGATCGACACCAACTCGGATCCGGCTGGCGTCACCTACCCGATCCCCGGCAATGACGACGCGGGCCGCGCCGTGGCTCTCTACTGCGACCTCATCAGCCGCGCCTGCATCGAGGGCATCTCGCTCGCCCAGTCTGGTTCGGGCGTTGATATCGGCGCCGCCGAGGAGCCAATGGCCGAGGACGTTCCGGCTGCTGAATAAGCAGGCCCCCCGGCTGTCATCAAATCGTCGAAGGGGCCTGCCGTAAACACGGCGGGCCCCATCCTTTCAAATCACATGAGGTAGAACATGGCCGAGATCACGGCTGCGATGGTAAAGGACCTGCGCGAGAAGACCGGCGTGGGCATGATGGATTGCAAGGCGGCACTTGCCGCCACCAGTGGCGACATGGAAGCCGCCGTCGACTGGCTGCGCGCCAAGGGCCTCGCCAAGGCTGCCAAGAAGTCGACGCGCATCGCCGCCGAAGGCCTTGTGGCCGTGGCGGTTGACGGCACCACGGGTGCGGTGGTCGAGGTCAACTCGGAAACCGACTTCGTGGCCCGCAACGAGAAGTTCCAGGCCATGGTCGCCGAGATCTCGAAGCTGGCGCTGAAGGCCAATGGCGATTCCGAGAAGCTCAAGACCATGCACATGCCGGGCTCGCCGCATGCGGTGGCCGAGTATGTGGCCGAAATGGTCGCCTCGATCGGCGAGAACATGACGGTGCGCCGCACCTCGGCCCTGTCGGTGACGGATGGCGTCGTCGGCGCCTACGTGCACAATCAGATCGCTCCCGGTGCCGGCAAGATCGGCGTCATCGTGGCGCTCGAATCAACCGGCAACAAGGCATCGCTCGCCGAGTTCGGCCGCATGCTGGCCATGCATGTTGCGGCCACAAATCCGGTGGCCCTCAACCTCGAGCAGGTGCCGAAGGATGTGCTCGCCCGTGAGAGCGCCATCCTTGAGGAGAAGAACGCCGGCAAGCCCGCCAATGTGCTGGAGAAGATCGTGGCCTCGGGCCTCAAGACCTTCGCCAAGGACAACTGCCTCCTCGAGCAGGCCTATGTGCATGACGGCGCCAAGACCGTGGCACAGGCCGTGGCAGAAGCCGCCAAGGCGGCTGGCGCGGATGTGAAGCTCGTGGGCTTCGTGCGCATGCAGCTGGGCGAGGGCATCGAGAAGAAGGAAGACGACTTCGCGGCGGAAGTCGCCAAGATGTCGGGCGGCCAGTAAGACACTCGAAAGGGCCCCGCTACCGGGGCCCTTTTTCTTGGTGCGGCCTGGCATTCCGTCAGTGGGCTGATGAATTTTCCGCCCGCACCGGACAGTTTCAGCCATCATCGCCCACTGTGACGAATCGGTTGCGCCGCTTTAGCGCGCGTTCCGACCAGGTGGAAACACCTGTTCGAAAAGAACTCGCGCAAGATCAATGGCTTGAGCATGATCTTATCGCAAAAGTGGTTTCCACTTTTGGCGTTCATGCTCTAGACTGGGCGCTCACGACAAACGGGGACATCCCGCCATGCCATCCACGCAGAAATACAAGCGCATCCTCCTCAAGGTCTCGGGCGAGGTGCTGATGGGCCAGCAACCCTACGGCATCGACCTCGATACGGTGGGCCGCCTTGCGGACGAGGTTTTGGCCTGCGCCGCCACGGGCGCGCAGCTGGCTCTCGTTATCGGCGGCGGCAACATCTTCAGGGGGCTCGCCGGAGCCGCCAAGGGCATGGACCGCGTCTCGGCCGATCACATGGGCATCATGGCCACCGTCATGAACGCGCTCGCCATGCAGGGCGTGCTGACGCGCAAGGGCATGGATGCGCGCGTGCTTTCCGCCATCGCCATGCCCACCGTCTGCGAGACCTATTCGCGCGCCAAGGGCATCCACCACCTGGAGGCGGGCCGGGTCATCATCTGTGCCGCGGGCACGGGTCTTCCCTTCTTCACCACCGACACCGGCGCGGCACTCCGTGCGGCGGAGCTGAGTTGTGATGCCCTGTTCAAGGGCACCAGCGTCGACGGGGTCTATTCGGCCGATCCGAAGTCCGATCCCTCCGCCCGCCGTTACGACAGGATCAGCTTCAACGAGATCCTGGCGAAAGATCTCCGCATCATGGATCCTGCCGCCATTGCCCTTGCGCGGGACAACGGGATTCCGGTAGTTGTGTTCTCAATCAGGAAACCCGGCGCCGTGGTCGAAGTGCTCAACGGCGGCGGCCTATACACGACCGTGACGAAGGATTGACGCGATGGCCCAGCCCCAACCCTATGACGCCCAGGACCTCAAGCGCCGCATGCATGGCGCGGTCGAATCACTCAGGCATGATTTCGGCGGTCTTCGCACCGGGCGCGCATCCTCGAGCCTGCTGGATCCGATCCAGGTTGATGCCTATGGCGCCAACATGCCGCTGGCCCAGGTCGCTTCCGTCTCGGTTCCGGAGCCGCGCATGCTGCAGATCAGCGTGTGGGACAGGGGCCTCGTGGTGGCGGTGGAAAAGGCGATCCGCGCCTCCAACCTCGGCCTCAACCCGCAGACAGAAGGCCAGGTGATCAGGCTCCGCATGCCCGACCTCACGCAGGAGCGGCGCAAGGAACTCGTCAAGGTTGCCCATCAATATGCCGAAAAGGCACGCGTGGCCGTGCGCAACGTCCGCCGCGACGGCATGGACCATCTCAAGCAGCTCGAGAAGGCCCACCTCATGAGCGAGGACGACCACAAGAAGAAGGCCGACGACGTGCAGAAGCTGACGGACGACACGATCAAGGAGATCGAGCAGGTGCTCAAGACCAAAGAACAAGAAATCATGCAGGTCTGAGGAACGCGCGATCTCCATGTCAGTCCCCGGCCTTCCCGATGGCGTGCCGCGCCACGTCGCCATCATCATGGATGGAAACGGCCGCTGGGCAACCGAGCGCGGCCTGCCACGCTCCGCCGGTCACCGCCAGGGCGTGGAGGCCTTGCGGCGCACCGTCCGCGCGGCGGGCGAAATCGGCATTGGCGTTCTGACGCTTTATTCGTTCAGTTCGGAAAACTGGTCCAGGCCCGCCTCCGAGGTGCGCTTCCTGCTGGAACTGCTGCGTCGCTTCATCCGCACCGATGTGGCAGAGCTTCACCAGGCCAACGTGCGCGTCATGATGATCGGCGACCGCGACGGCCTTGACGGCGCGCTGCGCACCATGGTCGAGGAGGCCGAGGCGCTGACCCGCGAGAATGACGGGCTGAAGCTCGTCATCGCCTTCAACTACGGCAGCCGCCAGGAAATCACCCGCGCCGTCGGCGTGATCGCGCGCAAGGTGGCGGAGGGCATGATTGCGCCCGGCGACATCACGCCCGCCGTCATCAGCGATCACCTGGATACCGGCGGCCTGCCCGAGCCTGACCTTCTGATTCGCACCGGGGGCGAGCAGCGCCTGTCGAACTATCTTCTCTGGCAATGTGCCTACACAGAATTCGTCTTCATCCCGGAGTATTGGCCCGAATTCGGCGCCGAGCTCTTAGGACGCGCCATCTCGGCCTACCGCATGCGGGACCGGCGCTTCGGCGGTGTCAAGGCGCAGTCCGCCTGATGACCGGCGGACAGGATTCTCCCGCACCGAAATGGGGCGATCTCGGCGTGCGCACGCTGTCCGCGGCCGTTCTCATTCCCGCCGTTCTGGCTGATGTCTGGGCAGGCGGCATCTGGTTCCACCTGTTCGTGGCGCTGATCGGCATCCTGATGGCGCTCGAATGGGTCACGATCGTGCACCGCGGCTCGCCCGTGCAGTTCGCGCTGCATGCAGCCGGCGCCATGTGCGGCGCGCTGCTGCCGCTGGACGTGGGGCTCGCGGGCGGGCTCATCGCCATTGCCGTCATTGCACTGCTGTCTGCGGCTGTCGCGGCCTATGAGGAGGGCGGCGGGCCGGCATGGCGCTATCTCGGCGTTCTCTATGTTTCGTTGCCGCCTGTCGCCTTCGTGATCCTGCGCAATGACCCATTGCACGGCGTTGCCGCCATTCTCCTCGTCATGCTTATGGTCTGGGCGGCGGATACGCTGGCCTATTTCGCGGGCCGGATCATCGGCGGGCCGAAGCTCGCGCCGTCGATCAGCCCCAAGAAGACCTGGGCCGGGCTTGCCGGTGCAATGGCGGGAAGTGCCCTTGCGGCGCTTGCGCTGGCCAAGGCGATGGGGTTGCAATCCGCCATGATCCTGGTTCTCATCGCGGCCATGCTGGCGATCGTGGAACAGGCGGGCGACCTATTCAAGTCGGCTATGAAGCGCCATTACGGTGCGAAGGATTCAGGAAGCCTGATTCCCGGCCACGGTGGGGTCATCGACCGGGTCGATGGTCTTGTTGCGGTGGCAACGGTGGCGGCCATCATCGGTGTGGCGCGGGCCGGGGTGGACGGTGCCGGAGCGGGACTTCTCGTCTGGTAACCTTGTTTCGCCGAATTCTTGCCGCATTGCTCGCCTCGACTGGCATTTCAGAGATGGCAAGCCTGCGGCCGATCACCTATCTATCACCTGCGGCGGCCATAACGGTCCGCCGGCCGGCAAGGGGAATGAGACATGGACTTCATGAGCGTGCTGCAACTGCCCTTCAGCACAACCGTTTTCTACGCCATTCCCTTCCTGGTGGCGATCATCGTCATCGTGTTCATCCATGAGCTCGGCCACTTCCTCGTGGCGCGCTGGTGCGGGGTGAGCATCGAGGCCTTCTCCCTCGGGTTCGGAAAGGAAATCACTGGCTGGTACGACAGGCACGGCACGCGCTGGAAGCTGTGCTGGGTTCCGCTCGGCGGCTATGTGAAGTTCAAGGGCGACGCCAATGCCGCCTCCATGCCCGACGCCGATGCCCTGGCTGAGGCAAAGCGCGATCCCGGCAATTTCCATGGCAAGCCGCTCTGGCAGCGTGCCGCCGTGGTGGCGGCGGGGCCCATTGCCAATTTCATTCTCGCGATCTTCATTTTCTCCGCCGCCTTCATGACGGTCGGCGCGCCGGTCATGGAGCCGCGCGTCGATGAGGTTATGCCCGGCAGCGCGGCAGAGCAGGCAGGCGTGCGCAAGGGCGACCTGATCGTCTCCATCGAAGGCCGGGAGATCGAAAGCTTCGCCCAGATCCAGCAGTCGGTGATCACCCGCGGCGGCGAGGAGCTCGCGGTCGTGATCGAGCGCGAGGGCGAGCGTCTCGATCTCGTCATTACGCCGAAGATCCAGGAAGAGCCCGATGGCTTTGGCGGCAAGATGCGCATCGGACTGCTCGGCGTTCGGCACAATCCCGACGGCGCCGTCAGCTATGAGCGCATGGGGCCGCTCGCGGCGGTGGAAGCGGGTGCAGAGCGCACCTGGTTTATCGTCGATGCGACGTTCCGCTATCTCGGCAAGCTGTTGACCGGCCGCGAGAGCGCAGACCAGCTCGGCGGCCCCATCGCCATGGCCAAGGCCGCGGGCGACGCCGCCTCGATCGGGTTGTTCCAGTTCGTGAATGTCATCGCATTTTTGTCGGTCAGTATAGGTCTCATTAACCTTTTCCCAATCCCTATGCTGGATGGTGGCCACTTGGTGTATTACGCAATCGAAGCAGTGCGCGGAAAGCCGCTTGGGGAGCGGGCGCAGGAGTGGGGTTTTCGAATCGGTTTCTCGCTCGTGATCATGTTGATGGTCGTCGGCACATGGAATGACCTCACGAGGGTCGCAACGATGTGGTTCGGTGGCTGATCAAGACGGGAAGTTTCATTTGCAAACCGTCTCCGGGCGGGTAAAACGGGCGACGGCAGGGATTCTAGTGGGGCGGCATGCGAACGGATTGGCCATTTGATGCGTTATAAGTTTGTTTTACCGGTTGTTTTGGCCTTCATTCTGAGTGTCGCGGCGCCGTTACTGGCGCCTGTGGGCCTGGTTTCATCTGCTTATGCGCAAACGGTCTCTTCGATCGTGGTCGAAGGTAACCAGCGTGTCGAGAACGATACTGTCCTGTCCTATGTCAATATTTCTCGCGGCGACGTTGCATCCGCCGATGATATTGACGAATCGGTGAAGGCGCTGTTCCAGACCGGCCTGTTTGCCGACGTTCAGATCACCCGCCGCGGTGGCACGCTCGTCGTGCGCGTCGAAGAAAACCCGATGGTCAATCAGGTCAACTTCGAGGGCAACAAGGAAGTCAAGGACGCCGACCTCGCCAAGGAAGTTGAGCTGCGCGAACGCATGATGTTCACGCGCGCCAAGGTTCTGAGCGACGTCAACCGCATCATCGCCGTCTACCGCCGGTCAGGCTTTTATTCCGTCACCGTCTCGCCGAAGATCATCCGCCTCCCGCAGAACCGCGTCGACCTGGTGTTCGAAATCCAGGAAGGCTCCGAGACGAAGGTGCGCAGGCTCGAATTCGTCGGCAACGATGCCTTTGACGACGGCAAGCTGAAGCGCGTCGTCGGCACCCAGGAGTATTCCTGGTGGCGTTTCTTCAACCGCAACGACAATTACGATCCCGACCGCCTTGAGTACGACAAGGAACTGCTGCGCCGTTATTACCTGAGGAACGGCTTTGCCGATGTGCGCGTGGTCTCCGCCGATGCCGTCCTCGCGGAGAACGGCGAGGGCTTCACCATCACATACACGGTCGAGGAAGGCCAGCGCTACAAGGTGGCCGACGTCGCCGTGAACGTTGGCGAGGCCCAGCTCAACTCGGATGATCTCGCTGCCAAGGTCCGCACCTCCGTCGGCGATTATTATGACGCCACGCGGGTTGACAGGACGGTGGAGAACCTCACCCTCGAAGCCGCCCGTCAGGGCTTCGTCTTCGCGCGTGTCAATCCGGACATCCAGCGCAACGAGGCCGACGGCACGCTCAACATCACCTACAACCTCGTCGAGGGACCGCGGGTCTACATCGATCGCATCGATATTGTCGGTAACACCCGCACCGAGGACCAGGTCATCCGCCGCCAGCTGCTTCTGTATGAGGGCGACGCCTATAATCGTGTCGTCGTGGAGCGCGCCCGCCGCAGGCTCACCGCACTTGACTTCTTCGAAAAGATCGACTTCCGCGAGGAGGAGGGCTCCGCACCCGACCGCATCGTCCTCATCGTCGAGGTTCAGGAAAAGTCCACAGGCTCCATCAACTTCTCGATCGGCTACTCGACGACCGAATATGTGGTGGGCTCGATTGCGCTGCAGGAGCGCAACTTCCTCGGCAAGGGCTACAACGTCCGCGCCAACCTGTCCGGAAGCTTCACGCGCCAGTCCGTCGACTTCGGCTTCACCAACCCCTATTTCATGGGGCTGCCGATCTCGGCTGGCTTTGACGTCTTCGCGACCAACACCGACAATGAGGATGCCTCGTCCTACACCAGCGAGCAGGTCGGCTTCGCGCTGCGCACCGGCTTCCGGGTCGATGAATACAGCAGCCTTACGTTCAAATACGGGCTGACCTGGCGCAGCATCAACAACATCTCAAGGGATAGCGCGTCCCCCGCGGTGATCGAGACCGAAGGCGATACGCTAAAGTCCTTCGTCGGTTCGTCCTTCACATGGGACAACCTTGATAACCCCATGCGCCCCACCAATGGTTTCCGCGGCCAGCTTGTGAGCGAGGTGGCAGGGCTCGGTGGCGACGTCTATTTCGGCAGCCTTGAGGCGCATGCCTGGTATTTCGTCCCGCTCTATGAGGATGCCGTTGTCCTGAAGATCGAGGGTAATGCCGGCCACGTTCAGCCCATCGGAGACGATGGCGTGCCTCTCCAGGACCGCTTCTTCAAGGGCGCCGACACGTTCCGCGGCTTCGCGGTCTCCGGCGTGGGTCCGCGTCAGGTGGGCAATGACGGCAGCTCCGATGCCATCGGCGGCCGCACCTATGCCATCGGCACGGTGGAAGTAAGCTTCCCGCTCGGCATCCCTCAGGAATGGGGCATCGAGGGCGCCGTGTTCAGCGACTTCGGCACGGTCTTCAATTCGGGTGTCGACTCGGTATTGGCTGAGACCGGAGATTGTTCTTACGGAAGGAATGATCCTGACGATGGTGACGACGCCAACAACGTGAACTGCGACGTCGAGGATACGGCTGAGATCCGTGCCACCGTTGGCGCTGGCATTATCTGGCAGTCTCCGTTCGGCCCACTGCGCTTCGAGGCGGCCTATCCGCTCATGAAGGCGGATTACGACGAGACCGAGTGGTTCCGCTTCTCCGTGGGTTCGCGCTTCTAGACGCGGCCTCTGCATCGGCCTAAATGTCTGGCGGGCGGCCCATCTGGGCCGTCCGTCACTTTTTGGAGCATAGGCCAGGATGAACGAGGGAACGACCGCGCCGGCACTGCAGACGGCGGACATCGCGCGGATCATGAAGCTTCTGCCGCACCGCTACCCGTTTTTGCTGATCGACCGCATGTATGACATGAACGGCGAGGAGAGCGGGGTCGCCGTCAAGAACGTCACCATCAACGAGCCCTTCTTCCAGGGTCATTTTCCTGGCCGCCCGGTGATGCCGGGAGTGCTGCTGGTGGAGGCGATGGCGCAGGCCGCGGGCGCCCTGGTGCTCGCCCATCTTGGCGACGAGCATGCGGGCAAGCTGGTCTTCTTCATGTCGATTGACAAGGCGCGCTTCCGCAAGCCCGTGGTGCCTGGCGACAGCGTGCACTTCCACGCCAAGCTCTCCAACAAGCGCCCGCCGGTGTGGAAATACTGGGTGGAAGCGATGGTGGACGGCAAGAAGGTGGCCGAAGCCGAAATCGGCGCCATGCTCATGAACGAGCGCGGCGCCTGATCCGTCACTTCGGCTGAGGCACCATGCGCAGATAGGGCTTCAGCGTCTTCCAACCGCCGGGGAACTTTTCCTTCGCGGCATCATCCGAAACGGAGGCGAGGATGATCACGTCGTCGCCCTGTTTCCAGTCGGACGGTGTCGCCACGGATTTCGTCGCGGTGAGTTGCAGCGAGTCCACCACGCGGATGATCTCGTTGAAGTTCCGCCCCGTGCTCATGGGGTAGGCGACGATGAACTTGATCTTCTTGTCCGGCCCGATGATGAACACGTTCCTCACCGTCGCGTTGTCCGCGGCCGTGCGGCTGCCCGCATTGCCGGACGCGTTGGGGTGGATCATGCCGTAGAGCTTGGCAACCGCGAGATCCTCGTCGCCGATCATCGGATAATTCACCGATGCGCCGGTCACGTCCTTGATGTCCTGCTTCCAGCGCTGGTGCGCCTCCACGGGGTCGACCGAGATGCCGATCAGCTTCACGCCGCGCTTGTCGAAGTCATGCTTCATTTTGGCGACGGAGCCGAGTTCGGTCGTGCATACGGGGGTGAAGTCCTTCGGGTGCGAAAAGAACACCGCCCAGGAACCCTCGATGTAGTCGTGGAAACGGATCCGGCCTTCCGTGGTGTCCGCCTCGAAGTCAGGTGCGATATCGCCGATCTGCAATGCCATGCTGGCCTCCGTGCATTTGTTCACGACCATATATAGCAAAGAATTCGTTCGTTAAAAAGAACAATTCGTTCTGATCTGACATCAACCCGCCTTTGCGGGAATCGCGGGACTCCGGCATGGTCCGGGTCTCACCGGAGTTTGCCACCATGTCTTACATCATTTCCTTCCCCGTCCTCGCCATCGTGATCGCCGCCTATCTGCTGGTGGCGCCCGGTGGCGGCATGCTGCTGGACGGCGACGCCTATACCGTGGCGCTCGCCTCTGGCGCTGAGATGACTCTCAGGGCAGGGGACTTCATCATCATCGCGGGCCTCATCGCCCTGTTCCTCGAAATGCTCAAGGCCGCCCGCCCCGGCCGCGCCAGCGTCGTCGATCACATTCTCTCCACCGCTACCTTCGTGGTGGCGCTGGTGTGCTTCCTCCTCGTCGAGGCCGCGGGAACTCCCACCTTCTTCCTGCTGACCCTGATGACGCTCATCGACGTCCTCGCCGGTTTCTCAATCTCGCTCTTTGCGGCGAGGCGCGATTTCTCGGTCGACAGTGGGAGGTAGGATCAACTATCTCAATTCTTACTTTAGATTGATAATTCTTCACAAATTTTTTATTTTTGATAGAGTAGTTCCCGCGCAGATGGAGGAACTGTCATGCGTGAACCCTGTTTCTCGGTCATTCGTGCGTTTCTTGCCATTCTGATTGCCTTCCGCCATGCGCCGCCGCTGCGCGCGCAGGAAAGCCGCTCGCCGATTGCCGCCATCGCTCACGGCGCCTTCGTGGATGCCACGGGCAAGCAGATCTTGCTGATCGAGAAATTGATCACCGAATCCATCGCCTGGTACCGCAACGACGTGATGAATCGCGTGCCCGCTAATCGCCGCGCGGTGAATGAGAAGCTGCCTGGCGAAGCCCGTCGCTCCCGCGTGCTGAGCGTCAATCAGCGCCTTTTCCTCGAAATTGGCGCAGCGAAATTGCTCTGCGCCAACTCCCAGCGCTTGCTCGTCGATGACAGGAACCGCAGGGCGCTGAACGCCTATTGAAGGTCTCCGATGATGCCAAGTGAAGAGGATAAGCAAAATCACAAAGAACAAGAGTTTCGTTCTCTTGGGCGATTTGTCTTCGGCTCGCCGCCAGATTTTTTCAAGCCATTCTTAGTATTAGACGATTTGTCTCCGACTCCTCTTGCTGGCATCAATCAGGTCTTTCGTGGAAATCTTCAATCCGCTTTTGCCGTTGGTAGCATTCCGTACCTGTTGGTCCATACTGGGCAAGTTGATCAACGATACGCCGCAATCTTCGCAGGCGAGAGAATTCGCCAGCTTAAAGACGACAGGCCCGATGAGGAAAGAGAGCGGTTGGCAAGAGCCAAAACAAACAAACGTATAGAGGAGGAACTTGCTCAGACGACGCTGATTGACCTACTGGCACGCCAGACGCTGTCGGTATTGGATTATCATCTCAATCATGCCGAATTTGATGTCGCTGCAGCAGAGCTTCTCAGCCAACTGATAGTAATGTCCTGGGGAGCGTTTGAAACTCTCGTCAACGATACCATCCGTGGCTTGCTTAACCACCACCCTCATCTGGTTTTGAATGTCGTAAAGAGCCAAAAGTCAAGGGATAACGTCTTTGGTAGAGACGCTCTCGTTGAAGCACTGGCTTCTTCCAACTTTGACCTGTCATCATCTATGGGTGATGTTTTCTGTGATTGGGTACGGCTAGATTCCTTTGAGAGAATAAGAGAAATAACTAGCATTGTGTTGCAAGATAACGAGCTTGATACTTCGCTCAAATCGTCAAAGTTATGGAAGGCGTCTCAAGACCGAAATCTGATTGCTCATCGTCGCGGAATTGTGGATGGAAAGTACGCAAGAGTGGCGGCACCGGAGCTAGCGGTGGGAAGTCGGTTTTCTCCAAACACCGACTACGTCGAAGCAGTGATAAGTGAAGTACGCGACATTGGAATTCTACTAGCTTGTTCTGCTAACTCGCGATTTGTTGAATTGGAGAAACATAAGAGGCAGCAGTAGTGGCTGCGACTTGTTTGAATTGACTAGAGCCACTACGCCTTTATGCGTTCGCCCTTCGGGTCATAGAAGGACTGCAATTGCACCTTCGCCGGGCAACGTTTCCAGGCGAGTTCAACCTCCCAGCTGCCGCTCTCGATCCACTCCTTGGTCACACCGTCCTTGTTGTGCACATAGCCTAAGCCCAGCGACAGGTTCACCCGGTGCCCGAAGGCGCCTGACGTGGTGGAGCCGACGATCACGCCGTTCCGGTAGATCGGCTCCTCGTGGTAGATCATCGGCGCCGTCTCTGAGTTGTCCTCCAGCGCGATGCACACGAAACGCTTGCTCAGCACCGGCAGCGCCTTCTGCTTGATGAGCGCATCCCGCCCGATGAAGCCGCCGGGCTTGTCCCACGCAACGGCAAAGCCGAGGCCTGCCTCAACCGGCGTATCCTCATCCGCAATGTCATGGCCCCAGTGGCGGTAGGCCTTCTCGGTGCGGCAGTTGTTCATGGTGTGCATGCCGGCGGGCGTCAGGCCGAACTCCTTGCCCGCGGCCAGCAGCGTCTCGAACACATGGGCTGTGAATTCCGTGGGGATATAGAGTTCCCAGCCAAGCTCGCCCACATAGGTGATGCGGCTGGCGCGCACCCGCGCATGTCCGATCTCGATTTCCTGCGAGGTGCCAAAGGGGAATGCCGCGTTCGAGAGATCAGCACCCGACAGCTTCTCCAGCAGCGCGCGCGACTTCGGCCCCATCACCGCGATCATCGGCAGGCCAGAGGTGATGTCGGTTGCCACGCAATGCGCATCCGCCGGCGTATGGCGCTTCAGCCAGGCCATGTCGCGTGTCTGCGGGGCAGCACCGGTCACCACGAGGAAGCGGTCCTCGCCAAGCCGCGTCACCGTCAAGTCGGCCTCGATGCCGCCGCGCTCGTTCAGCCACTGGGTATAGACCACGCGGCCCGGCTCCACGTCCACATTCGCCGCCGAGACGCGGTTCAGCACCTTGGCGGCATCGCGGCCTTCCACTGAATACTTGGCAAAGCTCGACTGGTCGAAGAAGGCGCAGTTGCTCATCAATTGCTTGGCCTCATAATCAGCGCAGGGGAACCAGTTCTGGCGGCCATAGGAATATTCATATTCGGGCTTCACACCGCCGCGCGCATACCAGTTGGGGCGTTCCCAGCCATTCACCTCGCCGAATACCGCGCCCAGCTCCTTCTCGTAAGTGTAGAGCGGCGAACGCCTCACACCGCGCGCCGTTTCCGCCTGCCGGTAGGGCCAGTGCATCGCATAGAGCAGGCCGAGCGACTCGGAGACGCGCTCGCGCACATAGGACTTGACCGACTGGAACGGATGGATCCGGCGGATGTCCATGCCCGTCACGTCCATCGGCGGGTGGCCGTTCTTGATCCATTTGGAGAGAACCAGCCCCGCGCCGCCTGAGGACTGGATGCCGATGGAGTTGAAGCCCGCCGCTACATAAACGTTGTTCACCTCCGGCGCTTCGCCCAGATAATACTTCACGTCCGGCGTGAAGCTCTCAGGCCCGTTGAAGAACAGCTGGATGCCCGCTGTCTCCAGCAGTGGCACGCGGTTGATGGCATTGGCGAGGATTGGCTCGAAATGGTCCATGTCCTCAGGCAGCGTCACGAAGGCATGTTCCTCGTCGATGCCGCCGCCGCCCCAGGGCTTTGCCTTGGGCTCGAAGGCACCCACCATCAGCTTGCCCGCGTCTTCCTTGTAGTAGGTGCATTCATCCGGCACGCGCACCACCGGCATGTTGCGCGGCAACTCGCCGATGGGTTCCGACACGATGTAGAAATGCTCGCAGGCATGCAGCGGAATGTTGACGCCGATGGAGCGCCCGAGATCGCGCGACCACATGCCGGAGGCCACCACCACCTTGTCGGCGAGGATGGTGCCGTCTGCCGTCTCCACCCCATAGGCGCTGCCGTTCTTCGTCAGGATGCGCGTGACCTTCACGTTCTCGATCACCTTGGCCCCGCGTGAGCGCGCGCCAGATGCCAGCGCCTGCGTCACGTCGATGGGGTTCACCTGCCCGTCCTTGGGCAGAAACACGCCGCCCTTGACGTTCTCCATGTTGTAATGCGGCAGCCGCTCCTTGATCTCGGCGGTGGAGATCACCTGCACGTCGAGGCCGAAGTTCTTGGCCATGGAGGCGCCGCGCATCAGCTCCTCGAGGCGGCCATCGGTCAGCGCGATCGAGATCGAGCCATTCTGCTTGAAGCCCGTGGCTTGGCCCGTCTCCTTCTCCAGCCCCTCGAACAGCGTGGTGGTGTATTTCGCAAGCTCGGTCAGGTTGCGCGTGGCGCGCAGCTGGCCAACCAGGCCCGCCGCATGCCAGGTCGTGCCAGAGGTCAGCTGCTTCCTCTCCAGCAGCACCACATCCGTGATGCCCTCCTTCGTCAGGTGATAGGCAATCGAGCAACCGACGATGCCACCGCCGATGATGACGACGTCGGCGCGGGCGGGCAGGGACTTGGACATGTGGGAAACTCCGATGATTCAGGCGGCATTCCCCTCCCCCTTGTGGGGAGGGGCAGGGGTGGGGGTGATGCCGGAGCCTTGCGCACCAGCACCCACCCCGCAGCACGACCCCCACCCCTTCCCCTCCCCACAAGGGGGAGGGGGAGTGAAGAGGGCCGCGTCGCAAGATTTGTTCTTCTATCAGTTTGCATGCTTCCCCCGAAAGCGCCAAACCGCCTCACGGGAACGAGCCAGCCATTCACCTCCGGCGTTGACTGTGCCGTCCCGGCGGTCTAAACGGCCACCATGCGCAATGCCCCGTTCATGACATCCTATTATCCGCCGTCCTCATAACGGCGGGCGCATATCTAGAACGTGAACCGCTGCTTACCGGCGGTCACCCCAGAAAGAGCAGGCTTCCGGCACGCAGCCCGAAAGGAGCCTTCTCGATGAAAACAAACCCTCGAATCAGGACCATCGGCCTCTTCGGCTTCGGTGCCTTTGGCCGCCTGTTGGCCCGGCACCTTGGCCTGAGGTTCCAGCTGGTGATCCACGATCCGTTCCAGTCGCCCGATAGCATCTGGCGCTTCGGAACCTTGGCGGAGACTGCCGCCTGCGATCTCGTCATCTTGGCCGTACCGGTGGCTGACATGAAGGATATGTTGCGCCGGATCGCCCCGCATCTCCGGCGCGGGTCCATTGTGGCGGACGTGGGCTCCGTGAAGCTCGCCCCCACGCGGCTGATGGCGGATGAGTTGCCTTCCCATGTTGAAGTGCTAGGCACCCATCCGCTCTTTGGCCCGCAGAGTGCGGCGGCGGGTCTGGCAGGGCACAAGATCATGCTCTGCCCGGTGCGCTGCCCCTCCGCGCGCCACATCGCCGCCTTCCTGCGCAGTAGCTTCGGCCTGCGCGTTTTCATCACCACGGCAGAGGAGCATGACCGTGAGGCTGCGGTCGTACAGGGGCTCACCCATCTGATCGCCAAGGTGCTGGTCCGCATGGAGCCCCTCCCGAAGCGCCTCACCACCGCGAGCTTCGAGCATCTGATGCGCGGGGTGGAGATGGTCCGTCACGATGCGCCTGGTGTGCTCGATGCCATTGAGCGCGAGAACCCATTTGCGGCCGGCGTGCGTGAGCGCTTCCTCACCGAGGTGGAGGCGGTACATCGCCAGATTGAAGCGATGCAAGGTGTCCCGGCCCCGCCAGCCCTGCCTGAAGGGGGGTGCCAGCGGCCAAATTCCTTTGCAGGGAAATTCCGTTTGGACTAAATCGTTCGAAACAACGAACGGATCGTTCCATGCATCAGGGTGACATCTCCCCGGCCGAGGCCTTCCAGCGGCTCAAGAACAATCCTTCAGCCGTTCTGATTGACGTGCGCACCCAGCCTGAATGGGTGTTCGTCGGCGTTCCCGCCGTCGAGCGGTTGATCAGGCTGTCCTGGCAGGTCTTTCCGTCCATGCAGGTGAACGGCAATTTCGTGGCCGAGATCGAGCAGATGGGCCTGCCGAAAGACACCGAAATCCTTTGTATCTGCCGCTCCGGCGCGCGCTCGGCGTCTGCCGCCTCGGTGCTGACGGAGGCCGGCTTCGGCAATGCCTGGAACGTGGCCGAAGGCTTCGAGGGCGACAAGGACGCCGCGGGCCACCGCGGCACGCTCGGCGGCTGGAAGGCAGCTGGCCTTCCCTGGGTCCAGAGTTGAGGCGCAGGCGATGAAAAAGCACAAGTCGGACCCGCACTCCTGGGGCGATGCCACCAAGCTCGTGCGCGGCGGCCTTGACCGCTCGCCCCATGGTGAGACGTCGGAAGCGCTCTATCTCAATTCCGGTTTCGTCTATGACCAGCCCGAAACCGCCGAGCGCCGCTTCGCCGGCGAGGAAGACGGCTATGTCTATGGCCGCTACGGCAACCCCACCGTCACCATGTTCGAGGAGCGCCTGGCGCTACTCGAGGGGGCGGAAGCCTGCTATGCGCTCGCCTCCGGCATGGCTTCGGTCTTTGGTGCGCTCGCCTGCCAGCTCCGCGCGGGCGACCATCTTGTGGCATCCCGTGCGCTGTTCGGCTCCTGCTACCAGGTGGTCACCTCGATCCTGCCGCGCTTCGGCATCCGCACCACGCTGGTGGACGGCGGCGACCTTGCTGCCTGGCGCGAGGCCATCACAGCCGAGACCAAATGCGTTTTCCTCGAAACGCCGTCAAACCCGACGCTTGACGTGATCGATCTCGAGGCGGTCTGTGGCATCGCCAAGGCCAAGGGCGCCAATGTGGTGGTCGACAACATCTTCGCCACCCCCATCCTGCAGCGCCCGCTCACCTATGGGGCGGATGTCGTGGTCTATTCCGGCACCAAGCATATGGACGGGCAGGGCCGCGTGCTGGGCGGCGCCATCGTCTCGAGCAAGCTGTTCAAGGACGAGCAGTTGAAACCCTTCCTGCGCCACACCGGCCCGTCGATCTCGCCGTTCAACGCCTGGGTCCTGCTGAAAGGTCTCGAGACCATGAAGCTCCGGGTGGAGGCGCAAAGCCGGTCCGCCCACACCATCGCCGCGGCGCTCGCCGCCACGCCGGGGGTCACCCGCGTCCTCTATCCGCATCTCGATTCGCATCCGCAGGCGGCGCTCTCGCGCAAGCAGATGACGCTCGGCGGCACCATGGTCACCTTCGAAGTGGCGGGCGGCAAGACGAAGGCCTTTAACGTGCTGCGCCATTTGGGGATCATCGATATTTCCAACAATCTCGGTGACGCCAAGTCGCTGATGACGCATCCGGCATCCACCACCCACCGCAACATCGGCGCCGAGGCCCGCGCCATGATGGGCATCACCGATGGCATGCTGCGGCTCTCCGTCGGCCTCGAGGACACGGCTGACCTGATGGGCGACCTGAGCCAGGCGCTGTCGGCCTGACTAGCGCGCGTTCCGACCAGGTGGAATCACCTGGTCGAAAAGAACTCGCGCAAGATCAATCACTTGAGCATGATCTTGCCGCAAAAGTGGTTTCCACTTTTGCGGATCATGCTCTAAGGGCCTCCTCAACGGCCCGGGCTTCTGCCGAGCCGTACCGATACCCCGAGATGCAGCAGGGCCACAACGCCCATCAGCGCAGCCGCGATGCCCAACCCTTCGAGCCCGAAAGCCTCGAGGATGCGGGCAGCGGCGGCTGAGCCCACCGCAATGCCCGCATAGATCATGGCCGCGTTGAGGGCCAGCGCCAGTGCCACGCCCGCCGGCGCGATCGCTGCCAGCCTGGACTGCTGCGGCGGCATGAAGCTCCAGGCGACGCTGCTCCACACGGCGACGAGCACGGCGAGGATCACCGGATGCCATGGCATGATGGAGAACAGCGGCAGCAGCACGATATGCGCCGCGCAGACCAGCGCCAGGGTGCGGTGCGGCCCGATGCGGTCGCTGAGGTAGCCGCCAACATGGTTGCCGCACATGGCGCCGAGCCCGAACAGCACGAGATAAAGGGTGCGCGCTTCCGGGTTGCTGCCCGCCGACACCTCGATCAACGGCGCGAAATAGGTGAAGACAATATAGATCGCCGCCATCAGCGTCGCGGTGAAGGTGACAGAGATCATCAGCCTGAAATCCCGCAGCGCCCCCAGGATCGCCCGCACGTTGCCCGCCGGAAACTGCAGGCTGGGCGGAATGGCCCTGATCAGCACCAGCGTGCAGATCGCGGCCAG
>NZ_JBIICB010000238.1:0-6805 GCF_044239095.1 Aestuariivirga sp.
TCCTCACGAAGGCGGCGATCTCCTTGGCGGAGGGCCAGATGTCCTTCAGGTAGACGGGCTTGCCCTTCTTGTCATGGCCGATCGGGTCCTTCGACAAGTCGACATTGAGCGAGCCAGCCAGCGCATAAGCGACGACGAGCGGCGGCGAGGCGAGATAGTTCGCACGCACATCCGGGTTCACGCGGCCTTCGAAGTTGCGGTTGCCGGAGAGCACGGCCGCCGCCACGAGGTCATTCTTGCGGATCGAGTCCGAGATGTTCTCCGGCAGCGGGCCCGAATTGCCGATGCAGGTGGTGCAACCGTAACCGACCAGGTTAAAGCCGATCTTGTCGAGATCCTTCTGCAGGCCCGCCGACGCCAGGTATTCGGTGACGACCTGCGAGCCCGGCGCCAGCGAGGTCTTGACCCAGGGCTTGGACGTGATGCCCGCCTTCACCGCGTTGCGGGCAAGCAGCCCCGCGCCGATCATGACACTCGGGTTCGAGGTGTTGGTGCAGGAGGTGATGGCGGCGATCACCACGTCGCCATGGCCGATGTCGAAGTTGGCGTTCGCGACCTTGAAGCGCTTGCCGAGCTCCTCGGCCTTCTTGAACTCATCCGCCATCACCTTGGCGAAGCCCGATGCGGCGTTGGTGAGTTCCACGCGGTCCTGCGGGCGCTTGGGGCCGGCCATGGAGGAGACCACCGTGCCGAGGTCGAGTTGCAGCGTATCGGTGAAGACGGGTTCTTCCGCCTTGGGCGTCCAGAACATGTCCTGCGCCTTGGCATATTTCTCGACGAGGGCCACCTGGGCTGCAGGGCGTGCCGTGCCCTTCAGATAGGCGACGGTCTCTGCGTTGACGGGGAAGAAGCCGCAGGTCGCGCCATATTCGGGCGCCATGTTGGCAATCGTCGCCATGTCCTCGAGCGAGAGGTGGGCGAGGCCCGGGCCATAGAATTCCACGAACTTGCCGACCACACCCTTCTTGCGCAGCATCTGGGTCACGGTCAGCACCAGGTCGGTCGCTGTCGTCCCCTCGGGCAGTGAGCCATCGAGGCGGAAGCCGATCACTTCCGGAATCAGCATGGAGATGGGCTGGCCCAGCATCGCCGCCTCAGCCTCGATGCCGCCAACACCCCAGCCGAGCACGGCCAGGCCGTTCACCATGGTGGTGTGCGAGTCGGTGCCCACCAGCGTGTCGGGGTAGGCATAGGTCACGGCCTTGCCCTTCACCTTGTCGGTGCGGGTCCAAACGGTCTTCGCCAGATATTCGAGGTTCACCTGGTGGCAGATGCCGGTGCCGGGGGGAACGACGCGGAAATTGTCAAACGCGCCCTGCCCCCATTTGAGGAAAGTATAGCGCTCGCCGTTGCGGTCATACTCGAGGTTGACGTTCTGCTTGAAGGCCTTGGAGTTGGCGAAGAAGTCCACCATCACCGAATGGTCGATCACAAGGTCAACGGGGGCGAGCGGGTTGATCTTCTTGGGGTCCTGGCCCAGCGCCTTCATCGCATCGCGCATGGCGGCCAAGTCGACGACGGCGGGAACGCCGGTGAAATCCTGCATCAGCACGCGGGCCGGGCGGAAGGCGATTTCCTTCTCGTCACGCCCACGGTTCTTGAGCCACTTGGCAACACCGAGGATGTCATCCTTGGTCACCGAGCGGCCATCCTCATGGCGCAGCAAGTTCTCGAGCAGAACTTTCAGCGAATAGGGAAGCCGCGAAATGCCCGTGAGACCGTTCTTCTCGGCCGCCTTCAGGCTGAAATAGGTATAGGTCTTGACGCCGACCTTGAGGGTCTTGCGGCACTTGAAGCTGTCGAGCGACATCGGGGCCTCTTGCTGAAACTGGGATGGCGGACGCTATAATGGATTTTGCGCTGCAGCACCAGTCGAACCAAGGGCGGACGCACACAGAAATCACCCGCCATTCGTCATCCCGGCGAAGGCCGGGATCCAGCTTTCTTTCCGCGTGATTGGCGCCCGAAGCTGGGCCCCGGCCTTCGCCGGGGTGACGCCAAAAGACGTTACACCCGCCGTTCCACCATCATCTTCTTGATCTCGGCGATGGCCTTGGCCGGAGACAGCCCCTTGGGGCAGGTCTTGGCGCAGTTCATGATGGTGTGGCAGCGGTAGAGCCGGAACGGATCCTCGAGATTGTCCAACCGCTCGCCTGTCCCTTCATCGCGCGAATCGATGAGCCAGCGATAGGCCTGCAGCAGGGCGGCGGGCCCCAAATAGCGGTCGCCGTTCCACCAGTAGGAGGGACACGAGGTGGAACAGCAGGCGCACAGGATGCACTCGTAGAGGCCGTCCAGCTTCTTGCGGTCATCCGGGTACTGCTTCCACTCGGTCTGGGGCTCCGGCGTCACGGTCTTGAGCCAGGGCTCGATCGAGCGGTGCTGGGCATAGAAGCGGGTCATGTCCGGCACCAGGTCCTTCACCACCTGCATGTGGGGCAAGGGATAGATGCGGACGTCACCCTTCACATCCTCGCAGGACTTGAGGCAGGCCAGCGTATTGGTGCCGTCGATGTTCATGGCACAGGAGCCGCAGATCCCCTCGCGGCATGAGCGCCTGAAGGTCAGCGTCGGATCCTGCTCGTTCTTGATCTTGATGAGCGCGTCCAGCACCATCGGGCCGCACTTGTCCATGTCGACCGAATAGGTATCGACCCGCGGGTTCTCCCCGTCATCCGGGTTCCAGCGGTAGACCTTGAAGTCCTTCAGGCGCTTGCCCTGGGGCTTGGGCCAGACCTTGCCCTGCTGGACCTTGGAGTTCTTGGGAAGTGTGAATTCGGCCATGTGACTTTCCAGCTCAGTTCATACAACCATATCCCTCGCCCCCACGCATGTGGGGGAGAGGGCAGGGTGAGGGGGTGGCGCAGCACGCGAAGATCCTGAAGGCGGAGTGGCGGAGAGACCCCCTCACCCCTCCCTCTCCCCCACGTGCGTGGGGGCGAGGGGGAAGGATGCAAGAGTTGTTCCGGTGGTTCCGCATCATCAGTAAACGCGCGCCTTGGGCTTGATGTAGTCGATATCGCTCGACATGGTGTAGTCATGCACCGGGCGATAACCCAGGGTGACGGTCTTCGTGCCGCGGTCCGCCCAGGCGAGCGAATGCTTCATCCAGTTGGCGTCGTCTCGGGTTGGGAAGTCCTCGCGGGCATGGGCGCCGCGGCTTTCCCGGCGGGCCTCGGCGCTGACCACCGTGGTGGCGGCCTGCAGGATCAGGTTCTCGAACTCCAGCGTCTCGATCAGGTCGCTGTTCCAGACAAGCGAGCGGTCGGTGACGCGAATGTCGTCGATCCCCTTCCAGACGTCAGCCAGGCGCTTCACGCCCTGCGCCAGCGTCTCGCCGGTACGGAACACGGCCGCGTCCTCCTGCATGGTCTTCTGCATGCGGGCGCGCAGCTCGGCGGTGGGCGTGCCGCCATTGGCATGGCGGTAATGATCGACGCGGGCGACGGCCATTTCGCCGGCATCGGCCGGAAGGTCCGCGTGCGGCGCATTGGGCTTCACCAGCTCCACGCAACGCAGGCCCGCCGCGCGGCCGAACACCACAAGGTCGATCAGCGAATTCGAGCCCAGCCGGTTGGCGCCATGAACGGAGACGCAAGCCGCCTCACCCACCGCCATCAGGCCCGGAACGGTCTTTTCGTGATCCGACGGGTCACCCGCCAGCACCTCGCCATGATAGTTCGTCGGGATGCCGCCCATGTT
Source organism: Aestuariivirga sp. (assembly GCF_044239095.1). Lineage (GTDB taxonomy): Bacteria > Pseudomonadota > Alphaproteobacteria > Rhizobiales > Aestuariivirgaceae > Aestuariivirga. The sequence continues at coordinate 3,703 of NZ_JBIICB010000238.1, forward strand.
GTAATGCACCGTCGGCAGGATGGGGATCGGCTGGCGCGTCACGTCAACGCCGGCAAAGATCTTGGCCGATTCGGAAATGCCGGGAAGCCGCTCATGCAGCACCTTGGGGTCAAGGTGCTCCAGATGCAGGTGGATGTGGTCCTTGTGCTCACCCACGCCGCGGCCCTCGCGGATCTCCATGGTCATCGAGCGCGAGACGACGTCGCGGGAGGCCAGGTCCTTGGCAGAGGGCGCATAGCGCTCCATGAAGCGCTCGCCCTGGCTGTTGGTGAGGTAACCGCCCTCGCCGCGCGCTCCTTCAGTGATCAGGCAGCCCGCGCCATAGATGCCGGTGGGGTGGAACTGCACGAATTCCATATCCTGGCAGGGAAGGCCAGCGCGCAGCACCATGGCATTGCCGTCACCCGTGCAAGTGTGGGCCGAGGTGGCGGAGAAATAGGCGCGGCCATAGCCACCCGTTGCCAGGATCGTTTCATGCGCGCGGAAGCGGTGGATGGAGCCATCCTCCATGCACATGGCGACGACGCCACGGCAGGCGCCGTTCTCCATGATGAGGTCGAGCGCGAAATACTCGATGAAGAACTCCGCCGCATAGCGCAAGGACTGGCCATAGAGCGTGTGCAGCATGGCGTGGCCGGTGCGGTCGGCGGCAGCACAGGTGCGCTGCACCGGGGGGCCGTCGCCGAAGTTCATCATGTGGCCACCGAAGGGGCGCTGGTAGATCTTGCCCTCCTCGGTGCGCGAGAAGGGCATGCCGAAATGCTCGAGCTCGTAGACGGCAGTCGGCGCATTGCGGCAGAGATATTCGATGGCGTCCTGGTCACCCAGCCAGTCGGCACCCTTCACCGTGTCATACATATGCCAGCGCCAGTCATCAGCGCCCATGTTGGCGAGTGATGCAGCGATGCCGCCTTGCGCGGCGACCGTGTGCGAGCGCGTGGGGAAGACCTTGGAGATGCAGGCCGTCTTGAGCCCCGCTTGCGAAGCGCCCAGCGTGGCGCGCAGCCCCGCACCGCCCGCACCGATCACCACCACGTCATAGCTGTGGTCCGTCACCGGATAGGCGCGGCCACCGAAGGTAAAGCTCTTCGGGGCCTTCTTCTTGGTTTCGACAACAGCCATCAGAGTCCGAAGCTCATCTTGAGGATTGCATAGAGTGCCGCGACGCCCATCGCCGCGGTGAAGAAGGTGTTGAGCAGCAGGGCTGCAAACTTGGTGCCTGGCGTGTGGACATAATCCTCGATGATCACCTGCAGACCCAGCCTCATGTGCCAGAGAAGCGTGATGACCGTCAGCGCCAGGAGTATGGCGGCCAGCGGGTTCGCGAGGCTTGCCACCAACTCGGCGCGCGTCGCACCGATATGCGCCATGATGAAGCCAATAAGAAAGACCATGAGCGGAATGCCGGCGATGGCAGTGACCCGCTGCATCCACCAGTGTTCGGTGCCGGCCTTGGCGGAGCCTAGCCCCAGCACGCGGCCCAAGGGGGTTTTCCGCATCATGACATCACTCCGTAAGCGATCACCCAGATGGCGATGGTGATGATGACCGAGGCGGCGAGCGTAAGCCTGGCGCCTGTCTCGACCGAGGCGAGCTCGAAGCCCCGCCCCGTGTCCCAGATCAGGTGGCGGATGCCGCCCAGCGTATGGTGCACCAGCGCCCAGGTGAAGCCGAACAGCACGATCTGCCCGATCCAGCTGCCAAAGACAGCCTGCACCAGGTCGAAATAGCTGTCCGAGGTGGCAGCCGCCGTCAGCCACCAGACCAGCAGCAAGGTGCCAGCGTAGAGCGCGATGCCGGTGGCGCGGTGGACGATGGACATCATCATCGTCAGCCCGCCGCGGTAGATTTGCAGGTGCGGTGAAAGAGGACGCCCTGCGTTTCTGGAGTCTGCCATGTGTGACTTTTCCCGTTCCCGGCTTTGATTTCTACCTTGTGCGCCGCACTATCGCAATTACGCTAAAGGTCCTAGTCCGCATCACCCTTGAGACCGCTTGACGCAGCCCACGGGCACAAGCCCCGCTTGCGGGCCAGATCGAACGGAGGATCAGGGACGCGGCCCGTGCACCAGGCCCTCACCTGCATTTGGACGTGAGGGTAGAAAGACTCGCAAGTGATCCCACTTGCTTTGATGCCTACTTGACGATGACCTTGGTGCCCACGGGGGTGTTGTTGAACAATTCCACCACCTCCTTGTTCAGCATGCGGATGCAGCCGGAGGAGGCCGCCGTGCCAATCGAGGAGGGCGCGTTGGTACCGTGGATGCGGTACATAGTGTCGCCGCCGCCGTCGTACAGGTAGAGGGCGCGCGCACCCAGCGGGTTCTCTGGAATGCCGCCCGGCATACCGTTCTTCCACTTGGCGTATTTCGGTGTGCGCTTGATCATTTCGGCGGGTGGCGTCCACGTCGGGTTCTTGCGCTTCATGCCAACGCGGGCCACGCCGGACCACGCGAAGCCTTCCTTGCCCACCGCCACCAGGTAGCGCTTGGCCTGGCCATCCGGCAGCACCTGATAAAGGGCGCGTTCGCGTGTCTTGACGATGATGGTGCCCGGCTTCTCGGAGCTCTGGAAATCGACGATCTCCCGCCCCTTGTAGTTGATCTGCCTTGCGGCCGTCTTGCGGGCCCTCTTCTTTTCCTCGCGCTCCCGCTTGCGGGCGTTCCGGGCCCGGCGCTTGCGGCGTTCCTCGCGCTCTTCTTCCGTATCAAAGAGAAAGGCCTCAGCCGGGCGCGCGGAGATGGGAAGGCTGATGGCCGCAAGGCCCAGCAGTGACAAGAAGGCACGTCGCTTCACAGTTGTCTTCCCCAGCGGTATTTTATCAACGAGCGTTTGTATTCAGAAGATTTTCACTTCGCAACACACGCCGCCGTGATTGGTTGACGCGATCATCACCCAGGTCAGCGCAGCATCCGCCCGCAAAGCCACCGGCACACGAACTGAGCGCAAAGATGCAACCGGAGGGGGCAGTCCACTCCCCCCTCCTTGCTGCGGCATTCCGGAGTGTCTCAGCCCTTCTTGTTCTGGCGTTGGGCGATCAGGTCGTCGACGACGGCCGGGTCCGACAGCGTCGAGGTGTCGCCCAGCGCGCCGAAGTCGTCCTC
>NZ_JBIICB010000239.1:0-6790 GCF_044239095.1 Aestuariivirga sp.
CGCAGACGCTGACAGTCGGCGGCGGAAACGGTGAAACTGATACCATTGCGCATCCTTTAAGATTCGCACGTCAACAAGCCGTTGGGAACCTTCAATCGGACTCTTTTGTCCCGGCCAATCCACTAGAAAAGGAGAGCGAGAGGAGGGCGGAAAAGGAAAAATTCCTCTCGATGCTCTCACATGAGCTTCGCAATCCACTGTCGGTCATCCGGCTTGTGACCAACGATGGCACTTCAAGCGGCAAGGCCGTACACAAGGCCGTCCTCGAGATGGCACAGATCATTGAGAGAGTTGAGCAGAGCGAGAAGCTTGGGGATGCCGGTTTACAGCGCCAAAGAACTAGCGTTGATTTGGGTCCTGCTCTTCGGGAGATTGCGGCCAGCCACCCTGCGTCGTCTCAGCTGGGTGTTGAGGCACCAGTCAACCTCGTTGTTGAGACGGACGAAGAACTCCTCAGGAGCATCGTTAGAAATTTACTCGACAATGCAGCGAAGTACAGTCCTGAAGGCTCTCGCATCCATCTTGTACTGACTGCCAGATCCCATGCTGGCTCTGAGGGCGTTGAGTTATGCGTCCTAAATGAAGTAGGAGATGCTGGAGTACCCGATGTTGATAAGCTGTTTACGAAGTATTATCGGAGCAAAGGTGCGCACAGACGGCCCGGATCAGGCCTGGGTCTGTTTCTTGTGGCAAGCTGGACAAAGAACCTTGGCGGCAAGATCAGCTATGAACTGATTGACCGGGGGAATGATAACTCGCTTGTATGCTTCAGCCTATGGCTTCCAAAATGAACCTTCGTCCACTGAAGATCGTGGTCATTGAGGACTATGACGCATTGCGGGAGGCAATGTGTGATGTCCTCTCAAGCGACGGACACGACGTTGTTGGCGTGTCAATGGCCGAGGAGGTCGATGACGAGCCAACCGGGTTTGTAAGCGATCTTTACATCATTGACCTCAACCTGCCGGGTGAGGACGGAATTAGCCTCGCACAGCGCATTCGGCGATCTCAACCCGAGGTGGGAATTGTCATCGTCTCAGCCCGTAGTTCAGTTGATGATCGAATTGGAGGTTACAAGTCCGGAGCCAACATCTATCTGACAAAGCCCCTTTCGCTCGAGGAGCTTAGAGCAGTGGTTGATGGCATTGTTCAGCGGCTCCTGTCTGCCGAGGCCTCGAGAGCAACTTGCGTGACCCTTAGCCCAATGAAGATGCTGGTGACTGGTCCGTCCGGAAAAGCCCGGCTCACCCAGCCGGAGGTTTCGTTGCTCGCGGCGTTGACACGGGCCCCTCAACGCGATCTTGAGCATTGGCAAGTCGCGGCCCATTTGGGAAATGGAGAAGAGATAAGCAAGGATAACCTGGAGGTTAAGCTTGGGCGGCTTCGCAAGAAGCTGGTCGCCTGTGGAGCAGAGGCACCCGTGATACAATCACTTCGAGGGATTGGCTACAGATTGACGACCCCAGTGGAGGTGTTGAGAGATTAGCTTCGCGCGCGTTCCGGCCAGGGAGACGTTCTCCGGCTGGCGCTTCGGGCACCGGCCGGGTGTCATCGATGGCAGTGACTCCTGATCCCCGCTTGCGCCAATGAGTTGAGGCCGCTGCCGTTTCATCTGCGGGCTCCGCCCGGCTCGGGTTGCGGTCCAGCGTTTCTTCTTCCGGAAGCGGCGGCGAGCCACTATCGTCTGCTCACCAGGACAGTGCGGTGCCCCCATGGCGATGATGACCCTCATTACAACGTGCAAGAACCGGCTTGCGCACCTCAAGGAAACCCTGCCCCTGATGATGACGCAGAGTTTTTCCGAGGTCATTGTCGTCGATTATGGCTGCGAACAGGGAACCTCCAACTGGGTCGCGGAGGCCGCACCTGGCGCCAAGGTCGTGAGGGTCATGGACGATCCGCGGTTTTCACCGTCCCGCGCGCGGAACATCGGCGCCGCGAACGCCGCTAGCGATCTGCTGTGTTTCGTCGATGCGGACGTGCGGCTCAACATCGACCTCGGCAAGTGGACGCAGGAGAACGTCAAGCCTCACTGCTTTTATGTCTCGGGCCAGCCCAAGGTCGCCGAGTTGTACGGTTTTCTCATCTGCAGCCGGAGCATGTTCGAGCAGGCAGGCGGCTATGACGAAGCCTACAGGGGATGGGGCGGCGAGGACCGCGATCTGCTTGAGAGGCTTGAGATGGCCGGCCACACCAGGTTGCAGCTCCCGGCAGATGCACTTTCCGCCATCCACCATGGCGATGAGCTTCGAATGCTCGGCGGGAACGATCCTGCCGGATTTACAACAAAGAACCAGGCGCTGGCCCTGCAACGCCTCTACAAACTGATCAAGTTTGACGTCATCAAGCTCACCGGCAAGGATCCCAGCCTCGCCGTTCGCAAGAAGATCCATGCGAACATCCGCGCCGCTCATGACGAGGCCGTTGCGAGCGGCAAAGCGCACTTCGTGGTCACGCTCAATGTCACACCCGCATTCCCCGACAACAGGTTTTCGCGCAGCGAGAGAAAGCTCGTCTACACAACCCCTGTCACCGTGAGAGCATGATCCGCAAAAGTGGAAACCACTTTTGCGGCAAGATCATGCTCACGCGCGCCAGGCGGCCACAGCCGGGAAAAGCCCAAACTGTGAATGGCGGGGGTGGCAAGCTCCACTGAACCCGGTGTCCACAAGCACGGGTGGCGCCAGCACCGAGACCGCCTCTCAGGCTGGGCTGGTATAGGCGATTGTACCCATCATGCCGGCGTTCATGTGATAGGCGTGGTGGCAGTGGAAGGCCCAGGTGCCGGGGTTGTCGGCATCGAAGGTGATGGTCACGGTTTCACCCGGAGGCACCAGCACCACGTCGCGGAGCGCGCCCTGGAGCGGGGTGTTGCCGATGGCGGTGACGTGGAAATAATGCCCGTGGAGATGCATCGGGTGCGACATGGCGGTCATGTTGTGCATCATGACGGAGACGCGCTCGCCCTCGCGCACGGTGAAGATCGTATCATGCATCGAGGCCTTGCCGTTGAGGCCCCAAACATAATCCGCCCCGCCGCCGGTGAGCATGAGCATCTCGGTGCGGGTGACGGGTTCCTGACGCGGTGCCGCCACGGCGCGGTAGAGCCGCTCCTGCGACAGGTCGACGGCGGGTGCGGGATCGCCCTCCTCCGCAACCCGCTGGACGGCGGCGCCAGCCGTTGCGAGCACGATGCCGGTGCGCACGGCAGCGCCCTCGGGGCGGAACAGCACGGGGAACGCTCCACCCGCGCCCGGAATGCGGATGCGGATATCGGCGCGCTGGGCGATGGCCAGCGGGAAGACGCGGCCCTTCAGCGGATGAATGGCATTGCCGTCGACCGCGATCAGCTCACCCTCAAGCGCGCCGAGGTCGACCCACATGTTGCTGGCAGCAGCCCCGTTGATGATGCGAAGCCTGAGCACGCCACCCTTCTCCACGGCGACGACCTCAGGATCCTGCAGCGTACGGTCATTGGCGAGATAGGCGTCATAGCCCACGTCGTTCAGCATGGAGGCCGCCATGGCCGGCTGGCCGTGGCCCATCGCCGAGTGGTCCATCTTTGAATGATCCATCGTTGAGTGGTCCATGGCGGCGCCGTGGCCGGAATGGGCCGCGTGGGCGCCGCCGCCGCCCATCAGCTCCGCCAGGATCTCGGCCGGGTCGCGGAAGGTGAAGTCATGCAGCAGCACCACATGCTCCTGCGTGTCGAACAGGGGCTCGTCCACCTCGCGCACGATCAGGGGCGCAGCCAGCAGCTGCTGCTCCTGCAACCCCATGTGGGAATGCATCCAGTGCGTGCCCGAGCGCGTGTTGGCGAAGTCATAGTCGAAGGACTGGCCAGGCGGGATCGGATCCTGACCCAGCATTGGAACACCGTCCTGGCCATAGGGCGGGGTAAGGCCGTGCCAGTGGACGATGGTATCGGTCTGCGTGCTGTTGCGGAGGCGGACGTTGAAACGCTCACCCAGCAGCATCTCCAGCCCGGGCTTGCCATCAGGGCCGGTCAGGCCAAAGACGGTGGCGGCCCTGCCCTTCACCTCCAGCGTGCGGCGGGAAACCGTAAGCAGGCGTGGCGCCTGCGCGGCGGCGAAACGATTGGAGCCAAGCAGCGTGATGCCGACCAGCCCGGCAATAAGTTCCCGGCGATTCATGATCAACCTTGTGAAATCAAAGCCAGCCAGGTGATGCCTGACGGCTCACGCATCAAACTCACACTTTGCGGCAGGACGGCGGCAGGACGCCCGCTCGCTCACAGATTGCGGCCGATCCCTAAGAACTTCTCGCGGCGCTGGGTGCGCAGGGCGTCACCCGGCACGCCATCAAAGGTGCGGAGCGCGCGGGCGATGGCCTCGCCCGTGGCGGCGATCGCCTCGCCAGAAGCGCGGTGTGCGCCGCCCCTCGGCTCTGGCACGATGTCGTCGATGACGCCGAGCTTCTTCAGGTCCTGGGCGGTGATCTTCATGGCCGCGGCGGCGTCTTTGGCGCGCGCTGCGTCACGCCACAGGATGGAGGCAGCCCCCTCGGGCGAGATCACACTGTAAATGGCATGTTCCAGCATCATCACCACATTGGCGGTGGCAATCGCGATGGCGCCGCCGGAGCCACCCTCGCCGATCACCACGGCAATGCTCGGCACGCCGAGCGCGAGGCAGCAATCGGTCGAGCGCGCAATGGCTTCCGCCTGGCCGCGCTCCTCGGCGTCTATGCCCGGATAGGCGCCTGCGGTGTCGACGAAGGAGACGACGGGAAGGCCAAACCGGTCCGCCATTTCCATCAGGCGTACGGCCTTGCGGTAGCCCTCCGGCCGCGCCATGCCGAAATTGCGCTTGAGCCTGGAGGTGGTATCGGCACCCTTTTCCTGGCCGATCACCATCACCGGCTGGCCCTGGAAGCGGCCGATGCCGCCCACCACCGCGAAGTCCTCAGCGAACTTCCGGTCGCCGGCGAGCGGCGTGAATTCGGTGATAAGCTGGCCGATGAAGTCCAGCGCGTGCGGCCGCTCCGGATGGCGCGCGACCTGCGCCTTCTGCCAGGGATCGAGGCCGGCATAGAGGTCGGTCAGCAGCTTCGCCGCTTTCTTCTCAAGGCCCTTCACCTCGTCGGCGATCGAGACGGCCTTGTCTCCGGCGGCAAGCGTGCGGAGTTCCGCGATCTTGCCTTCCAGTTCCGCAAGGGGGGCTTCGAAATCGAGATAGGTGGGCATCGGGCCTCGAACTGATCAGGTTTGGCGCGGAAACTGGCTCTCCGCGCTCTGGAAGTCAACTTTTCTTGGCAAGCGGGTGGTGGGCCTCCACCACTTCCGCCAGGCGTTCGGCCTGGACATGGGTGTAGATCTGGGTGGTCGAGATGTCGGCGTGGCCCAGCATCTGCTGCACCGCACGCAGATCCGCCCCGCCAGCAAGGAGATGGCTCGCGAAGCCGTGGCGCAGCACGTGCGGCGAGAGCGTGTCCGCGTCAAGACCGGCTTCCCGGGCCAGCGCCTTGAGTTCAACCGCCACATGCTGCCTGGTCAGGTGGCCCGCCGTGCCCGAGGAGGCGAACAGCCATTTCGACGGCGCAGCACCCGAGGCGGCAAGGACGGCGAGATAATCATCACGCGCCGCGCGCGCGGCGGCCGAGACCGGGACCAGCCGCTCCCGCCCACCCTTGCCCTTGACCAGGATAAAATCCTTCTCGGCAGTGGCGGCCCGGAGGCTCAGCGACACCAGTTCGGACACCCGGAGGCCCGTTGCATAGAGGAATTCGACAAGGCAGCGCAGGCGCTGGGCCTTGATCAGGCGCTTGCCCTCCGCCGCGGTGACACGGGCCCGCGCGGCCTCCAGGAGACGTTCCACGTCCTGCTGCGAAATCATCTTCGGCAGGGGCCTTGCGGGGCGCGGACTGTCGATGGCGGTGGCGGGATTATCCGGGCTCAAGCCATCGCCATGCAGGAAGCGGTGGAACTGGCGGATGGCCGAGAGCTTGCGGGCCGCGGAACTGCGCGCAAGGCCCTGCGCCTCGAGATGCGCCAGATGGGCGCGCAAGTCATCAGGACCCGCCGCCCGGAGGTCACGGCCGCGCTCTTGCGCATAGGCCTCGAGATCGCGCCGGTAGGCTGAAAGAGTATTGGCGGAGGCCCCACGCTCGGCCGCCATCATCTCGAGGAAGCGCTCGATCAGGCGCTGGTTCTGCGGCCCGCCACGGCCCCCTTCTGCCCTGTCACTTGGCACGCAGTCTCTCGCTCGAGAGTGGTTTCACGATTTCCGCCTGTTCGGGAGGGAAGTTGGCCAGAGCCCAGAGCCCCCCATAGATCGCCCCGCCGAGACAGAGCAGCACCAACAGAAACTTGACCGTATCGGGCATTGCAAACCCATCCTTGCGCGCCATTCTAGAGGCTAAACCGTGTTTCGGAAAGGCTTTGCGGTTGCACATCATGCGCGATAGAAACGGCGCCTTGGACGAGGGAGATGAATGGCGCGCCGTTCGATTGCAAAGGAGGCCGAACTGGTGCGTGAGCGCCTCGGGGAGCGGCCCGTCGTGCTCGTGGGGCTGATGGGTGCGGGCAAGACCAGCGTGGGGCGCCGGCTCGCCGACAAGCTGGGCATTCCTTTCGTCGATGCCGACCACGAAATCGAGGCGGCGGCGGGAAAGCCGATCAAGGAGATCTTCGCCGACCACGGGGAGCCCTATTTCCGTGAGGGTGAACGCCGCGTCATCCAGCGCCTGCTCGGCAATGGCGCGCAGGTGCTGGCAACCGGCGGCGGCGCCTACATGAATGACGAGACGCGGGCTGGCATCGCGGACCATG
>NZ_JBIICB010000023.1:0-26654 GCF_044239095.1 Aestuariivirga sp.
AAGGCACTCCTGCGCAAAGCAGCAAAGCGAACCGTCGAAGGGTTATGGTCGTCTATCGGCGAACTCCTTACTGCCTTCAAACCAACCGAGTGCCGAAACGACTTCGCCGCAGCAGGATACAATGCAGGCTGATCGGATTCCGCTCTAATTACTTCTATTCCTGTGTGACATTCACCCAGAGTATCTTTGCGGTGTCTGTACCGATGTTTCTATAGCTGAGAGGCAGTGAAGAATTGAAAAAGTAGAACGAGCCGGGCTTCAAGAGACTGACATTTTCATCGATGGTGAGTTCTATGAAGCCTCTTTTGAGAGTTGAGTGGATGACCTTGGGGGTAGCATAGCAATCATCCCATTGTTCGACCAGGCAGACCATCCCTCCGTCCCGACCTTGGGGCCTGAACGGCGAGGCGGTAGCCGGCGGCCAAAAATGGCCGGAGGCCACCGCGCAGCGGCGTGCAACGTCCATTAGGGCCAGACGCTCCTTGAGGGCCGGACGCGGTCTTGCGATGCTGGGTTGCATACGGATGTAGCAGGGAGATATCATAAGCGGTCCGAACCAACTGCTTGAAGCGGCCATCGGTATCGCCTCGGCCTGGTATGTAAAGGGTGTGAAATCCGATGCCGAGAGGAGAAAGCTGACGATTGGCATCGACTTCTCTGCGGGTGCGCGCGCTTCCCGGTCGCCGGGTCGGACGCCCTCCTGCCGGTTCACGATACGGTAATCAAGCGGCTGCAGCACCTCAACTTCTTCCAGCATGAATGCTTCCTGGAAGTCAGGACGCCGCGAGTGAAGCTGCCGGATGGCGGCGTTGTCCTTGTAGAGCCGGACTGGTTCGGCAAGCTCGCGGGCTTCACCCTGCTGTTCGAAGCTCTGATCCTGTTGATGGCGCAGCAGATGACATTCGCTGCCGTCTCCAGGCTGACCGGCGTGACGTGGCACCGCGTCCATGCGGTCTGCTCGTGCTATGTCGATCTCGCACTGGCGGATGCTGATCTCCCGGGGGTCACCTCCGTAGCCATCGATGAGACGTCCTGCCGCCGCGGGCACAATTATATCACCGTCGCAGCCGACCCCATCGAGCTGAAGGTCCTGTTCGTCACCGAGGGCAAGGATGCCAGGAAAATCAAGCGCTTCGCCCAGTACCTCACCTCTCACAGTGCGACGCTGGTTCAGATCAGTTCGGTGAGCATCGACATGTCTCCGGCCTTCATCAAGGGCGTCATCGCACACCTGCCCAATGCCCGGATCACATTCGGCAAGTTCCATGTCGTTGCCCACGCCTCCGCGGCTATCGACCGGATGCGGCGGATCGAGGCGCGAACAGATCCTGACCTCAAGGGCCTGCGCTGGTCGCTGCTGAAGGACCGCAGCAGGCTGTCCGGCGCCGACAGAGCCGACCTTGACGCACTCATCGTCAGTGCTGTCACCAAGCGCACGGCCCGGGCATGGCTGTACCGTGAAAGCCTCCGCGACATCCTTGAGCGTAAACAGATCAACGTCGTCTCGGCGATGCTCTCGCAATGGTGCAGCAACGTGCTGCGTTCCAAGGTCGAGCCCATGAAGGAGGTTGCGCGGATGATCAAAAGTCATTTCGACGGCATTGTTGCCTGGACGCAGACACGCCAGACCAACGGCTTTCTCGAGGCCTTGAACGGGCTATTTCAGGCCGCCAAGCGCAAGGCCAGGGGGTACAAGCGGTTCAGCACCATGCGGACCGTGCTGTTCCTCATCGCCGGGAAACTCGACTTCCCGAAGATCAATGGTCACGCAGCGTAACTCACTCGTTTTTCAAAAGAGCGAGATTTGTTGAGGTTGCCGGACATGACCGTGACGTGATGGAGACGCCGCCCAATCATGACCGGTGAAGCCCGATCAATCTGAATACACTCAAGAGAAAGGGTTGTTTGAAGTTGTCCGCGCAACCCTCGCTTAGTCAGTGGCGGTTGACGGCCTGCTCAGCCTTCCGAGAACAAGTTGCGAAAGACACTTCTTTGGTCCTTCTGTCCGGATAGTGCTTCTATGACGCGCCGCCCGTCCTCGGTTGGAAGGCCATGTTGATCTATCCAACCCCTTTCCCGGGCGGCCGTCTTTGATGAATCACCAAAGCCGCTGCCTGAAAGCAGGTTTTCCCATGCTAACAAGGCTTGTGAGATGTTTGGTTCAGACATGATGAGTACCCTCCGCTTCGGTCCTTTACGGACATGAACTGTCAGCGGATCCGTTGGTCGATTAAGAAACCGGCATCGTGGGCCGGGGTAGATCTAGAACATCACTTTGAAATTCCTGACGACGACAGCCTGCGTAGATCACTCCGGCCAGATCGTACATCTAAAGGTGTTGATAGCTGCAGAACGTGTGGATGGCAGAGAAAGCTGTATCGGGTGCCGGTTCTCCGCCAGTTTCTCACAGGTCTCAGCCGAGGGCAGTTGGCGTTGCCGCCCAGCAGTTGATCGAATGAGGCCAGAGACCTTGCCATCGTCTCCACTTTCAGTATCTCCTTCCCCGGGTTTAACCTTAGGTAATCATCGGGAGGGACGTGAACGTTTCAGTGGCAAGCCCTGTGAATCCTGTGGTAACCGGTCATTCAGGTGTACGGTCCGGGCATGTGGTCCGAAGAGTCGAGCTCTCATCTAATGGGCTCTTCGCCTCGATAGACAGCCGCGAGCCACTTTGCTTTACCGGAGACAGGAGCGCGGAATGCTGGACACGACGAAGGCGGTTGGGGTCTATGCTTCCGGAACGCCTGCACCCAGGAAGCTCAAGACGCAGATCGTGGTGGTCGGGGGCGGCGCAGGAGGTCTCGAACTCGTGCGTAAGCTCGGTGCCCATTATGGGCGCGAGGATTTCGACATTATCCTGGTTGAGCGCAACCACACTCATATTTGGAAGCCGCTGCTGCACGAAGTCGCAGCAGGATCTCTCGATGCGAACCTTGACGAAGTCGGCTATCGCGGTCACGGTCATCGGTGGGGTTATCGCTTCTTTCTCGGCAATCTGGAGTCCATCGACCGTGAGTCGCGCCAGGTCGTGATTGCACCCATTCTTGATGACGATGGATCGGAACTCATCGGACGTCACCGTATCCGTTACGACTGGCTTGTGCTTGCCATCGGCGCGGTCTCCAACGATTTTGGAACGCCTGGGGTTCGCCAGCATTGTATGTTTCTCGACAGCCGCCGGCAGGCGGACCGGTTCCGACAAAAGCTGCTCGATCATTGCTTGCGTGTTTCGCGCGCTGAAAGCGCTGCTGCAAAAGTCGAGATTGCGATCGTGGGTGGCGGCGCAACCGGCGTCGAGCTCGCAGCAGAACTCTTTAATGCGGCGGCCGCCCTCAAGCACTATGGGCTTGAAGTGTTTGACGAAAGCCGGTTGCGGGTCACGCTCGTCGAGGCGGGACCTCGCATTCTGCCTGCTCTGCCGGAGAAACTCGCCGAAGCCGCCAAAAGCGAACTCGAGAACCTCGGCGTGCACGTTGCCGTGAACACCAAGGTGATTGAGGTGCGTGCTGGGGAGGTGGTTACTGACGCGGGCATCATTCCTGCTGATCTCAAGATCTGGGCGGCGGGCGTGCGTGGTCCTGATGTCTTGAAGGATATTGGTGGCCTTGAAACGACCCGGTCAAATCAGTTGGTGGTCAGCCCCACGCTCCAGACCAGCCGCGACGAGCGCATCCTGGCGATCGGTGATTGCGCCTTCTTTGTCGCCCCGGGCGAGACCAAACCGATCCCCCCGCGAGCTCAGGCCGCACACCAAATGGCTGCCACAGCCTTCACCAATATCAAAGCACTCGTTGCCGGAAAGCGTGAACTGACGCCCTTTGTGTACCAGGACAAGGGATCGCTCGTTTCACTATCGCGCTATTCGACCGTCGGAAGCCTGATGGGTAACCTGATCGGTGGTCGCATGGCCATTGAAGGACGCCTCGCACGTATAGTCTACATCTCGTTGTACCGCATGCATCTCGTTGCAATACATGGTTGGTTTCGTGGGCTGGCGCTCATTGCAATCGGCCACGTGAACCAAGTCATCCGTCCAAGGCTCAAGCTGCATTAGAGCATGATTTTATCGAAAAGTGGTCTCCACTTTTGCGGATCATGCTCTAATGAGGGGCTGGGTGCTTCACCGTTGGGAGAAAGATGTGCCAGTTCTCGCAGAAATCGAAGCGCATGCCGATGCGCTCATCTCAACCTTCCGCGATCTTCATGCGCACCCTGAACTTGGCTTTGTAGAGCATCGCACTTCAAGAATTGTGGCGGAGCAACTCCGTTCCTTCGGAGTGGACGAGGTGGAGACCGGAATCGGTGGAACTGGCGTTGTCGGTGTCATTCACGGCAAGGACGGGCATAACCGCCGGATAGGCCTCAGGGCCGACATGGACGCGCTCCCCATCACCGAAACAACCGGCCTCACCCATGCCTCAGCAAATCCGGGCGTGATGCATGCGTGTGGGCATGATGGCCACACCACCATGCTGCTCGGCGCCGCGCGCTATCTTGCCGCCACACGGAACTTCCGGGGCAGCGTTGTGCTGATCTTCCAGCCAGCCGAGGAGGGGCTTGGCGGCGCGCGGAAGATGATCGCTGAAGGGCTCTTCAGGCGCTTCGGGTGTGACGAGATCTATGGCCTGCATAACAAGCCGAGCGGTCAGCGTGGGCGCTTCAGCCTGCGCAAGGGGCCAATGATGGCGGGTGCGTCGTTCTTCGACATCACTTTGGCGGGCAAGGGCAGCCACGCGGCCATGCCAGACCAGTCGAAGGACGTGATCTTCGCGGCAGCCGCACTCGTGCAGCATCTCCAGTCTGTGGTGAGCCGCAACATCGCCCCCGACGAGCCGTGCGTACTCTCCGTCACAAAAATCGAGGCCGGCTCGGCCTATAACGTGATCCCCGACATTGCGCGCTTTGGTGGCACGCTGCGCTTCTTCTCGGACAAAGTTCGGGAACTGGCGCAGTCCCGCGTGCGCGAAATCTGCGAGGGCTTCGAGATGGCACAGGGCATCAACATTGACGTTCAATTCCGTGAAATTTTCGATGTTCTTGTCAACAATGGAAAAGCTGCTGATGCGCTGATGGCGGCCGCGGCCGAGATCGTGGGAGAAGACGGCGTGCGTGACGACGAGCGGCTCTCTGGCGGCTCGGAAGATTTCGCCGACATGTTACGCGAGGTGCCAGGCGCTTATGGGTGGTTAGGTCACGGCGGCGCGGTCCCGCTCCATAACTCGGGCTTCGTTTTGGACGAGGCTATCCTGCCGGTTGGGGCTTCGATCCTTGCCCGAGTGGCAGAGCGCCAGTTAGGGATGGGAAACTGATCCGCCCCGTCGTTTTGATCGCCATTTTCCTATCGCTAACCCCAACACAGCCCTGTCGAGCGTTGAAATTCCATTAGCTTTCAAAAGGGTTTGGAAAAGGCGACCGTATTTCTGAGACTGCGCCAAAGCCAAAATCCGGTCTCAGAAGCCCCACAGTCTCATTCCGACCGTACCTCCCCGATATCAGCACGGTCAGGAAATATCATTTTGGAACAGGCTCTTAAAGCTCCTGCATAGCCCTGCCGGTTTGCAATGGTTCTCTTTCCCTCGGTAGGATTAGAACTCGCGGTACGAGTGCTGGAGCGTAGTTCTGCGGTGCGCAGGACTATGCAGAAACACCGATGTCAGTGGGACTTGATAAGGGCTGCCGCCTTCTTCACGATCATGATCGTCGGCGCATTGGTGTTGGCGCCAACCAGCAGCGGCATGATTGAGACATCGACGACGCGCAGGTCCTTCAGACCATGGACCTTCAGCTGCGGGTCGACCACCGCTTGATCGTCCACCCCCATCTTGCAGGTGCTGATGGGGTGATAGTGCGATGACACGAACTCCGCCATGGCGGTGTCGATGTCGGTATCGCTTGCATGGGTGGGGCTTGGATCGGTTTCAGCGCCGCGATGGGGCTCGAAGGAGGTCAGCCTGCTCAGCTCGCGCGCGAGGTGGAACGCGGCGCGGTTGGCCTCCTTGTCGGCCTCTGCTTTCAGATCGCTGTTAAGAATCTGCGGCGGGTCGCCGGATGCGCGGACCTCACCTGTGCTCCATCGATGAGCTGGAACGTCCCGTGAATGGTCAACTCTTGCGTCAGGCCATCGCCGCGCCGCCATTGGCGCCCAGGCACTGGCCGGTGAAGAAGGTGGCGCCCGGTCCGGCGAGGAACAGCACGGCGGCCGCAACTTCCTCCGGCCGGCCGATGCGGCCCAGGGGATGCGCCGTTTCGAGCTTCTTCTGCTCGTCGTTCATGCTCTCGAAACCGAGGAGCTGCGTGTCCGTCGGCCCCGGCGCCACGGCATTGACGAGAATGCGCGGCGCGAATTCCCGTGCCCAGGAACGCGTGAGGCCGAGAATGGCTGCCTTCGTCGCGCAGTAGACCGAGGCATTGGCGCGCCCAAGATAGGCGAGCTCGGAAGCGATGTTGACGATCCGGCTGCCGTCCTTGAGGTGGGGAAGGGCCTCGCGCGTCACCAATATGGCTGCGCGGAGGTTCACCGCATAATGCTGGTCGATGTGTGCCACCGTCACCTCTGACAGCGGGGCTTCCCTCATGATGCCAGCATTGTTCACCAGCACGTCGAGCCCGCCCATCTCCGCCATGGCCTTCGCGACCCCGGCCACGATCTCCTCCTCGCGCGTGAGGTCGCAGCGGATTATGGGAATGGGGCCAGAACCGGGCTGGATGTCGAGACCGATCACATGTGCTCCCTCTGCCGCAAAGGCATTGGCCGTGGCGCGGCCGATGCCATTGGCAGCTCCCGTCACCAGAACACGTTTGCCGGACAGCGTCGTCACCATGGCACTTCTCCGCGATCAACCCCAAGGGACTGGCCGGTGATGTTGGAGGCGGCATCTGAGGCGAGGAAGAGATAGGTGGATGCCATGTCCTCCGGCTCCATCAGGCCCGGCAGCGCTTGCCCGCCTGTGATCGCCGCCAGCAGATGGTCCTCGCTCTCGCTGCGCCGTTCCGCCATCAGCTTCAGTGACAGCATGGACGCTTCGGTCCGCACCCATCCGGGGCAGATGGCGTTGACGCGGATGCCACGAGGTCCGAGCTCCTTGGCCCAGGTCTTGGTGAGCCCGATGACGGCATGCTTGGAGGCGACGTAAGCGCCGAACAGCGGCTCAGCCACGCGTCCCCAGATCGAGGCGGTGTTCACGATGGCGCCGCCGGGCGTCATCTTCCGCAACGCACGCCGCGTCACCAGTTGCGTGCCGATGACGTTGATATCGATGATCCGGCGGAACACGGCCTCGACCTCGTCGCCGCCTTCGCCCACGGGCGTCAGCCGTTCGAGGCCGGCATTGTTTACCAGCACATCGATGTGATCGAGGCCCGCCATCGCCGCGTCGATGGCGGCGGGATCGGTGATGTCGGCCACCAAGCCGCGCGCGCCGATCGCCGCGGCGGTGGCAGGCGTCCCCTTGTCATCGGCGATCAGCGTCAGGTGCGCCCCGGCGGCGGCAAATCCCTTCGCCACGCCGATGCCGATGCCGCGGCTGGCGCCGGTGATCACCACCTGCTTACCGGCAAGTCCACTACTCATCGCTTGTCTCCGGTCTCGTTGCGTATCATGTGCAGCACCTCGTTGCGCAGGCGGAAGAAGGCCTCGCCCTCGCGCGCCCCCAACAGCCGGTCGGGACCCAGCACCGCGGCGACGTCGATGTCCTTCCGGATACGTGCCGGCCTTGCTGAGAACAGGATGATGCGGTCAGCCAGGAACACTGCCTCCTCGACATCATGGGTGACGAAGATGACGGTCTTCTGTTCCTCGCGCTGGATCTGGCGAAGCTCCACCTGAAGTCTCTCCCGCGTCAGCGCATCGAGCGCGCCGAAGGGTTCGTCCATCAGCAGCACCTCGGAGCCCGCGGCCAGCGTCCGCGCGATCGCCACGCGCTGGCGCATGCCGCCGGAAATTCGGTTGGGATAGGAGGTGCGGAAGTCCTCCATACCGATGAGGCGCAGGTAATGGGTAACGCGGGCCGCACGCTCCTCGGCCGTCAGGTCATTGCGGTAGCGCATGCCGAAATTGATGTTCCCTTCCACCGTGAGCCACGGGAAGGAGGAATAGGACTGGAACACCATGCCGCGCCGCCGGTCGGGTTCGGTGATGACCTCGCCGTCCAGCCGGATGGTGCCGGAGCTGGGACTGTCGAGACCACCCACCATGCGCATCAGCGTGGTCTTGCCGCAGCCTGACGGGCCGAGAAACACGACGAAGGAATTGCGCGCGATAGAAAGCCTGGTGTCCGATACCACGGGTACCGCGCCGAAATTCTTGGTGACGTTCTCGAAGCTGATATGGGCGGAATCCATGGTCTGCCGCCCTCAGAGATACTTGAACATGCGGCGGTGAAGCGCCCGGAGCAGTTGGTCCGTGAGGAGGCCGATCAGGCCGATCACCACCACGCCCGCCATGACCTCGGGCGTTTTCACAAAGCGCCGGGCCGACCAGATGACGAAACCGAGGCCTGAATCCGCCGCCACGATTTCGGCCAGCACAAGGTAGGTCCAGCACCAGCCCAAGGTGATGCGCAGGTTGTCAACCAGCGTCGGCCCCATCGCCCGGAAGGCGACGTCGGTCAGCACCTGGCGGGGTTTGGCTCCCAGCGTGAAGGCGATCTCTACATATTCATGAGGAACGCGCCGCGTGTCATCCGCCACCAGCAGAACCAGTTGGAAGAAGGTGCCGAGCCAGAGGAGGAAGATCTTGGTCTCCTCGCCCACGCCGAACCAGATGATCGACAGCGGGATGAGGGCGGGGACAGGCAGGTAGCGGATGAAGTCGATGATCGGTTCCAGCGGGGCGCCGACGATCCGGTAGCTGCTCATCAGGATGCCGATGGGGATCGCCATCGCGGCTGCCAGAATAAACGCGAACCAGACACGAATCGTGGAGACAAGGGCGTGCCACAGCAGGTTCTGGCTCGTGGCCATCGTCCACATCGCGCTGACCACCCGGCTGGGTGCAGGCAGGAATTGCGGCTGGATGAGGCCGGCGCGCGCCACCGCCTCCCAAGCCAGGATCACGGCGGCGGCCGCCGCGAATCCCAGTATGATATCGGTGCGCGCGCTGCTCTTGCCGCGGAACGTGAAGAGGCCCGCGGCCATGGGCTTAGTTGGCCCCGAGGGCGTTGATCACGCTGTTGTCGATTTGCTGGTTCGAGTCCAGCTTGGTGTCGGCCGCCCCGTTCTCGAGGTTCAGCTGCATGACCGTGTCGAAGGCATCATGCAACTTGCCGCGCTCGCCGGGTTTGCCGAGATAGGCCTTGGCGTCCGCGAGTGGAATATAGGCGAGGCTGGTGGTGAGAATCTCCGTCACCTCCGCCGGGGTGAGGCCGAAATGCGGTGCCGCGAGCTCGGCGTATTTCTGCGGCTCGGCCTTACTGAAGTCGATGGCGCTGTAAACGCACTTCAGGAAGCTCTGGTACTTCTTCGGATTCGCCGCGAGGTCGTCCTTGCGGGCGGTGATCACGTCAATGATGATTCCGGGGAAGTCCTTTGACGATAGCAGCACCTTGGCTCCCTGGCGGGACGAGTTCTTCACCGCCTGCGACATGAACGGCTCGTAGGTCGCAACCGCGGAGATTGAGTCGTCGGCGAAAACGGCGGCAGTGTCGGCCGTCGCGATATCCTTGAGCTGGAGATCGCTGAAGCTGAGGCCGGCCTTCTTCAGTTCCATCTGCAGCAGAAGGCGTGCGGGGATGTTGGGCTCGGCCGCCACGGACTTGCCCTTGAGATCAGCGACAGATGCGATGCTGCCGTCGGCGATCACGCCGTCCCCGCCAACCGACTCGTCGATCACCCCGATGATGACGCCCGGTGTCTCCGCGTCGCGCGGGCGGCCCTGATGCTCGCCGACTGTGCGCATGTCGACCTCAATGTCGCCACGGGCATAGGCGGCCATCACGTTGGAGCGGTCGTCCTCGAACTTGTAGTCGACCTCGAGCCCTTCCTTTGCAAAGCAGCCGAGGTCGTTGGCGACGTGGACCGGCGCAAAGCCCAGCCATGTGGGTGCGAGCATGCGGATCGTCTCAGCGGCGTGGGCGGGTGAGGCAATTGCTACTAAGGCGAGTAATGACACGGCGGTTTTGAGCGTCTTCATGGCGGTTTCCCTGTTTCCCTGACGCAATAGTCGGGAACTCTTACATTGACGTCCATCAAGATTTTTGGAACCTTCTTTCGAGAAACGTCAATGTTGGCCTGTCGCCAGCAAGGAGGGTGCCGATGCGCCGGCTCGACAACATCGATCTGCGGCTGCTCCGCGTCTTCGTGGTTCTGGCCGACGCGGGGGGCTTTTCTGAGGCCCGGATCACCCTCAACCTGTCACAGTCGACGCTCAGCACCCATCTGGCGGAACTCGAGAAGCGCATCGGTGGGCAGCTCTGCCTTAGGGGGCGCAGCCGCTTCCGGCTCACCGACCTCGGGCAGGCAACCTATGCTGCTGCGCGCAAGCTGTTCGGCGACATCGACGACTTCCAGGCGCGGGTCGATGCTGCGAGCGGCGGAATCACAGGGCGCCTGAAGATCGGCATGCCTGATGGCATCCACACGAGCCCGCAACTCGGCATCCACAAGGTGATCGCGCGGCTGATGCAGCCCGGCATCGACGTGTTCATCGACCTGTTCCTCGGCACGCCCTCCGAGCTCGAGCAGCGCATCTCCGATGGGGACCGCGACATCGTCATCGGGCCCCTTACCCAGAAGGCGCCTGGCGTTGTCTATCAGCCTTATTTCGATGAACCCCACTTCCTCTATTGCGGGAAGGGCCATCCGCTATTCGCCCAGCCCGATGCGATGATTGAGCAGGCTGCAATCGACGCGGCGCGCTTCTCGGTGCGCGGTTATCGCCAGTTCGACGATCTCTACCGCGTCGGGCATCCGCGTGCCGGCGCTTCCACCGTAGACATGGAAGCCCAGTTCATGCTGATCCTATCCGGCAAGTTCATCGGCTTCCTGCCGGATCACTTTGCCGAACCCTGGGTGCGTGAAGGCCAACTGCGTGCGATTAAGCCGCACACCTACCGCTTTACGTCGACCCACAACGTGGCCTACCGCGCGAGCGATGCCGAACGACCGCTGATCCGCGCATTTCTCGCGAGCCTTGCCTGGCGGGCCAAAGTCAAGGGCGGTCTGCCAGGCACGGCGGACTAAGTACTCAGCCGTCTTCTCTGATAATGGGCAGGGCCGCCATCCGTCGCAAATAGGCAGGTTCGTATCCGCATCTACACTTCGAATCTCGGATAATCCCGTTAGGATTAAAACCCGCAGTACCCGTACTGGAGCGTTTTTCCGCCCATTCTTGGACCCCGGAAGAAGTGCTACTTGCTGACCCGCTCAGACTGCCTCGCCCACGGCAGGTGGGTCGCGCCGATCATTTCCGCTACAGAAATTGCCGAAGGCTCCCACCTAACCACTAGGCGCTCGAGCACCTCGGGTGAGAAGTAGGCCAGCCGCACCATGCGGTTGACGAAACGGTCGGTGAAGCCTTCGGCTTTCGCAAGGTCATGGATCGTGGCAACCTGACCGCCCGCGAGCCGCCGTTGCCACGCCCAGGCGCGCCCGAGTGACTTGAGGATGCGGGGATCCTGACTGCGGGACCGGAAATGTGTTCCCGGCTCCGGCGGCACGATGCGTGCACGGCCATTCCGCCGCCGCTGGGTCAGCGCAATGAATACGCGCGTGCTCTCGCTCAGTTCCCGTACCAGTGTGGAGATGCCGTTGTTGCGGAGATCGAGGCGGCCAACGAAGCGTCGCCGTTCAACGGGGAAGGCTATCGCAAGGTCTGGGCCCGACTGCGGGCAGACAGCGTTCGCACGCCGGCGCGCAGGGCGCGGTGGATCATGCGGGAGAGCAGCAGCTTGCACCGCACCGGCCGGTGGACGGGGAGGAATATCCGCATGAAGGCACGATCATTACCGGCAGTGTGAACCAGATTTGGGGAACGGACATGACTCAGACGATCTCGACTGATGAGGGCCGCGACTATATCGTCATCACCGTCGACCATCGTTCAGGCGAGTTGATTGGAACCGATGTCTCTTCTAACGCCAGCCGCTGGGAGGTCCTCAAGCCGATCCGGCAGAGGGTGGCGCGGAGAGGGTCATCAGTACGCTGAAGGAGCAACTGCTCTGGGTCCGGTACTTACCAATCATAGAGGCACTTCGCGAGGGGCTCGCCGATCTCGATGACACCTCGTGGCTGTGGGAGCGCCATGGGCACAAAACGGCCTATCAGTTCAGGGCCGAACAGAAGGCCTTTGCATCTGAAGCCGCTACGGCGTTCAAATTTGCGGCATAATCATTGCAGTGCGCTGTCCCATATCGGTGCCCCGGTACGAGCCGATCACCGTCGAAATCTGCAAACGTGCCCCGTACCAATCTGAGAATCTGGAGCATGTCACAAGACATCGCCAGATATCGGCCCTTTTGCGAGTCAGATCCGATTTGCGGTAGGCACAAGGGGCATGGAAGGCCAGTTTCTTCCGGCGCTGCTAGTCTCTTGCGATAACTTTGATATCCCTTACCTCAAGTGCGCGTATGACGTTGGCTTCATAGGAATGAATCGCGCCCTTTAGCCAGGCCTCAAACCTGCGCGCAACTCTTGAGGGCCGGTCCGAGGCATGTGTGTAAATAGAGTAGCTCTGAGAACTCACCAAGCCAAATGGAAATGGCGATATCAAGTCACCGGAGATAATGGCTGGCAGCGTCAAGAAACTGTCGCCCAATGTGAGTCCCCCTCCTGTCGTTGCGACTGAGAGACAAAGCGTTGTTTCATTGAAGACCGTCGTATGCTTCCGGAGGCCTCCGGGATCAAATCCAGAATAGCTACACCATTCGTCCCATATGTCGTAGTTGGCGTCGATCAGAAAGGGTGCTTCGCATGGCTTGCGGGTGCCATCGAAATACTGATGCGCGAAGGATGGCGTGCAGACCGGAATATCAACCCACTTGCATAGTTGTGTTTCAATCAGTCCGGAGCTGGCGAATTGACCTGGCATACCGTAGAAGATTCTAAAGTCAAAATTCTCGTCGAGCCGAAGGTCTCCGTTGTTCTCCGAAGTGATTTCCAGGGCGACGCCCGCGTTCTCGACAAGGAACGCGCCGACGTGAGCTGCCAGCCAGCTAGAAGCGAAGTCCCGGCAAACGAGGATGCGCAGCCGATTACCTTGCCTGCTTCCGGCTGATACCCCTTCTACTGTCGAAGCCATGATGTCAAAGGCCCGTTGGAGCCCATCGAAGAGTTCCTTGCCTGAAGGTGTGAGGCTTATGGCATTTCCGGCGCGCACGAGCAGCGAAATCTCAAGTGACGCTTCTAGCAGGGATACCTGTTTTGAAACGGCTGGACGAGTGACTTTGAGTTCATCAGCGGCAGAGGAAATGCTTTTCAGCCGCGCGACCGCTTCAAAGGACCGTAGCGCTGTAAGGGGAAGGTTCTTTCTCATGCGACATCCGTAACTTAAAGTTACTCTACAGTACCCATTGTCACTTGCCAAGTTCGGCTCGCGCCCGTAGCCCAGTCTTCTGGTTAAAGAGTGGGGTTCAGAATGCCCGATCCGATCCGCTTTTCGCCCTCCGGCCCCGATGGCTGGGGCGGTTTGCCCGATCAGCCGCTGGAACACGCCGAATTGCTGAAAGGCATGCCAATCGGCCTTGACCATGCCTATTTCAGCAAGCCCGGCCTGCGGTCCGGTATCTGGCGCTGCGGTGCCTACACCGAGCGTTATGACGATTATCCCGTCGACGAGTTCATGGTGGTTCTCGAGGGCGAGGTCACGCTGACGAGCGATGACGGCGTGAGCGACACCTATCGCAAGGGGGACGCCTTTCTGCTACCGAAGGGCTTCAAGGGTACCTGGCACCAGCCAGGGCCGATGCTGAAGTATTACGTGATCGTTGGATGACAGGCGAGAGCTACGACTACATCATCGCCGGGGCGGGTTCCGCGGGATGTGTGCTGGCCAACCGGCTGGGCGAGGATCCATCACTGCGGATCCTTGTGCTGGAAGCGGGTGGGTCCGAACGGGCGGTCGTCGTCGACATGCCGGCGGCACTGTCAATCCCGATGAACACCAAGCGTTTCAACTGGGGCATGCGGACGGAGCCCGAACCCGGCCTTGACGGGCGTGAGGTAAACCTGCCACGGGGCAAGGGGCTGGGTGGATCCTCCTCCATCAACGGTATGTGCTGGGTTCGTGGTAGCCCGATGGATTACGAGTTGTGGGAAGCGCTCGGTGCGGAGGGTTGGCGCTGGTCCAACGTTCTGCCCTACTTCCAGCGGCTGGAGAACGTCGAGGGCGGCGGTCCGCTTCGCGGGACGTCGGGGCCAGTACGCGTCAATCGCGGTCTGCAACGTAACCCTCTCTACAACGTCTTCGTGGAGGCAGGCGTCGCGGCGGGCTATGCCCGCAGCCGCAATATGAATGAGGCGCAGCACGAGGGGTTCGGCCCCATGGAAATGAACATTGGCGATGGTCTGCGCATGAGTGCAGCACGCGCCTATCTCCGCCCAGCGATGGCGCGTGGCAATGTGCATGTAGTTACCGGTGCGCTGGTGGACCGTGTGCTGTTCGAGGGCCGCCGTGCCACTGGCATTGCCTGGAAGGTGAATAATGAAGCGCGTCAGGCGAAGGCGACGCGCGAGGTTATTCTGTCTGCTGGATCGATCATGTCGCCGATGATCCTCAAGCGTTCCGGCATCGGGCCTGCAGCAGAGTTGAAGCAGCACGGACTCCCGGTGGTGCATGAATCGCCGGGCGTGGGCGAGAACTTGATGGATCATCTGGAGCTTTACATCCAGATGGAATGCACCAAGCCGGTGACGCTGTTTTCCACCCAGAGCCTTTGGGGCAAGGCGAAAATCGGCATGGAATGGCTGGCCACCCGCAAGGGCCTTGGCGCGACCAATCACTTCGAGAGCGGTGGGCATATCCGCAGCCGTGCGGGGATCGTCTATCCTGACATCCAGTATCACTTCCTGCCACTCGCCATTTCTTATGACGGGCTGAGCCTTGCCTCGGGCCATGGCTTCCAGGTGCATGTGGGCACCAAGCGCTCGAAAAGCCGCGGCTGGGTGCGGTTGCGTGATGCCACGCCCGAGAGCCTGCCGCGCGTGCGCTTCAATTACATGTCGCACCCTGATGACTGGCTGGAGTTCCGCGCCTGCATGCGGCTGACGCGCGAGATCTTTGCGCAAACCCCCTTCGCACCCTATCGCGGCATGGAATTGGCGCCAGGCGCTGAGGCTCAGGACGATGCTGCTCTCGATTCCTTCCTCAAGCGCAAGGTGGAAAGTGCTTACCATCCCTGTGGCACTTGCCGGATGGGCACCGACGATGGTGCCGTCACCACTCCCAACGGCCGCGTTCGCGGCGTCGATGGCCTGCGCGTGGTGGACGCCTCGCTGATGCCGCAAGCGACGGCGGGTGATCTCAACGCACCCACCCTGGTGCTTGCCGAGCGCATGGCGGATCTCATCCGCGGGCGCCATCTGGCCGAGGCCGACGGCGCTGCACTTCTTGCCGACCCGCACTGGGCCACCCGGCAGCGGGGGCCGGCGATCAGCCGCGATTACTCGAACAATCGCACCGAGTTGAAGGCCGCGCTGTTGGCCAATGCCAGCGGTATCACGAGCCTGGCAGGAACATCCTGAGGGTTGGAGGCTTGGCGTGATGGTTCAACAACAGAAGAAGACGGACAAAATGAAACGGAAACACCAATTGGGAAAGGTTTATCTTATGATGAAGCAAGCTTTCGTTATTGCCTCTGCGCTCATGCTGTGTTCGGGTAGTGCCTATGCCGACAGTGACAGCTGCAAGACAGTCCGCTTTGCGGATGTAGGCTGGACGGACATTCAGGTCACGACCTCCTCAGCTACTATTGTTCTTGAGGCGCTCGGCTATAACACTGAAGTCACGACCATTTCTGTGCCCGTTGCCTTGGCATCGATGAAGAACAACGACATTGATGTTTTTCTTGGTAACTGGATGCCCAGCATGACTTTGGAGATGGCGCCCTATAATGCCGAGAAGTCGATTGATACCGTCGGACTTAATCTCGATGGTGCCGGATATGGCCTTGTTGTCCCGCAGTATGTTGCTGATGCAGGGGTGAAGAGCCTTGCGGATCTCGGCGCTCACAAGGACAAGTTCAAAGGCAAGATCTATGGAATCGACCCCGGCGATGAAGGTAACCGCATCATCAGTGAAATGATTGCAGAGCCTAAAAACAATCTGTCTGGGTTCGAGTTGATTGAAAGCTCTGAAGCAGGAATGCTTACCGAGGCCGAGAAAGCCATTGCAAAGAACGAGTGGATTATATTCCTTGCATGGACGCCGCACCCCATCATGGCCGGTATGAAGATTCACTACCTTGATGGCATGGGCGAGTCTGGCTTCGGATCAGCAAGTGTATACACCCTGTCTCGTGCCGGATATACCAAGGACTGTCCGAATGCAGGACGGCTTCTCAGCAATCTCAAATTTGATTTGGCAATGGAAAGTGCCATGATGGAACCCGTGCTGAAGGATGGAGAAGATCCCAAAGCGAGCGCCCTTGCCTGGCTGAAGGCCAACCAGGATGCAATCAAGCCGTGGTTACAAGGTGTAACGACCATCGACGGTGGTGATGCTTCAGCGGCAGTGTCTGCTGCTCTGGCGAAATGACTTTGCGTGATCGATCCACGCTACAAGGTTCTGTTTGAACCGGTTCGGATAGGGCCTGTCACGGCGCCGAACCGGTTCTATCAGGTGCCACACTGTACCGGTGTCGCCGATCGCGCCCCAACCGATGTAGCCGCCATGCGTGAGATGAAGGCCATGGGCGGTTGGGGTGTGGTCTGCACAGAGAACATTGAGATCTCGGATGATGCCGATATCTCACCCTATCCGGCGCTCCATCTTGGCCACGATCGGGACATTTCGCGTCAGGCTGGCATGGTCGACTTGGTGCACAAGCACGGGGCACTTGCAGGAGCCGAGCTCGCACATCTGGGTCTGTACTCGGCGAACCGCACGACCCGCCGCACCAGTCTTGGGCCGTCATCGCGTCTGTTGATAGAGTCGACGGAGCCCGTACAGGCGCGAGCTATGGACAGATGGGACATTCGAACCTTGCGTCACGATCACAGGGCTGCGGCTCTGCGTGCAAAGGCAGCAGGCTTTGATATCGTCTATGTCTATGCCAGTCATAATTTGTCGATTGCATCTCACTTTCTCTCCCGTCGTTTCAATGACCGGGGCGACGAATATGGCGGGAGTCTTGAGAATCGCGCGCGATTGTTGCGCGAACTCCTTGAGGATACCAAAGAGGCAGTGGGAGATCGATGCGCTGTAGCGCTTCGTTTTGCGATCGAGGAGTTTCTTGGTCCCGACGGTCTAACCCATGATGGTGAGGGCGCCGACACCATTGAGTTACTCAAGGATCTTCCGGATCTGTGGGACGTCAATCTTTCTGATTGGTCTAACGACAGCCAAACATCGCGTTTCGCGGAGGAAGGGTATCAGGAGCCATTCGTCAGTTCGGTGAAGCGCATCACAGGAAAGCCAGTTGTAGGTGTGGGGCGTTTCACGTCGCCTGATCTGATGGTGAGCCAGATTAAGCGAGGCATACTGGATTTCATAGGAGCTGCGCGCCCTTCAATCGCTGATCCGTTCATGCCGCGGAAGATTGCCGAAGGGCGGGTGGAGGATATTCGCGAGTGCATTGGCTGTAACGTTTGTCTGGCGTGTGAGAACAGTTTCGTGCCGATTCGTTGTACGCAGAATCCAACGATGATGGAGGAGGGGCGTGCCGGGTGGCACCCAGAGACAGTTCCGGCCCGTCAATCTGATGACAGGGTGTTGATTGTTGGTGGTGGACCTGCTGGGCTTGAGTGCGCGCTCACCTTGGCCCGAAGAGGCCATCACGTTATCTTAGCGGAGGCTCGCGATACCTTCGGCGGCCGGGTTTCTCGTGAGGCAGGTCTTCCGGGTATTGCGGCGTGGGCACGGGTTCGGGACTATCGCCTCGGTCAGTTGCGCAAGTTGCCAAATGTGGATCTGTATCCGGCGAGCCAGATGAATGCTGACGACGTACTTGGCTCAGGTGCGGCGCGCATCATTATTGCGACTGGTTCAAAGTGGCGATCGGCGAGCTTGCAGCGTGATGGAATCTCTAGGGCCATCACGCTGCATGCGTTACTTACCCCAGATGACATCATGGACGGTCACGTTCCACAGGGCCGTGTGTTGGTGCACGATACAGAAGGTGGCTATATGGGTGGGCTGGTTGCAGAGAGATTACAGCGTTCCGGCGCCACGGTGATCTTTTCTACTCCTGCACTCGTTCACTCGGGCTTTCTTGCCCTCACTCTGGAGCAGAACCGTGCATTAAGCCGTCTCACGGAACTCGGTGTCGTGATGTTCTCAAGCCGGGAGTTATCGGCAGTAGAGAATGGCCAAGCGACTCTTGTATCGACCCTTGGAGCGGATCCCCTTGTTGTTGAGATCGATCACACTGTTGTCGTCGCTGATAGAGTGCCGATAGATGGCTTGGCAAAGCAACTGCGTTCGGATCCTGACAAGCTCAACGACGCCGGCATTCTGTCTGTTGATTCTGTTGGCGATTGTGTGGCTCCTGGGTTGATAGCTCACGCAGTGTATGCGGCCCATCGATTGGCTCTGAACTTCTAAAGCGGATTTTGTTCAACATGACTCATGCCCGGCGGCTATGGAGTAGTTTGCCACGTGCTGGGACGTGACGAAGGGAAGCAGAGCTCCATTCGTCTTCTTTAGTCCTTCCTATGTTATTTGAACGACTTTGCGCAGGTGAGACTTGGGTTGCGAGACGGCATGTTTGTTCGGGTTGAAGTTGGGGCTGTAGGGCGGCAGATCATGCAGCTTGGCGCCGGCGGCTCCGACGGCTGTCAGGACAGCCACACCCTTGCTGGAGCCGAGGTTGACTCTCGAAAGCGGTGATAGATGAAATACCCTTGCATCCGACGCCGCTAAGGAGTTCAAATTGACGGCATAACTGGCGCAGTGAGCTGTCTCATATCCATGCCACGGTACAGGCGCTAGCGCGCGTTCCGACCGGGTTGACTCACTTAGTCAGAGTGAACTCGCTAAAGATCAATGGCTTGAGCATGACCCTGTACACGGACATGCAGGAAAGGCTGTCCTAATGGAATTTCTGGTACTGATTACCGCCGCATTTGGCGCGGGCGTGCTGAATTCGGTTGCGGGCGGAGGAACTTTCCTGACCTTCCCGGCGCTTGTCTTCACCGGCATGCCACCTGTGACGGCCAGCGCCACGAGCACGGTTGCCGTCTTTCCAGGCTACATGGGTGGCGCGCTCGGGTTTCGGCAAGAGTTGGCCGGATTTGACCGCGGAAGACTTTTGCGGCTGGCCGGCATCACCCTGATGGGCGGGCTGGTCGGCTCGGGCCTGCTGCTGGTGTCTTCAAACGAAGCCTTTTCCTTTGTGGTCCCTTTCCTTTTGCTGGGTGCCACCCTGGCGTTTATGTTCGGGGACCAGGTTCGACAATGGGCCGCTGCTAGGGCGCGGGATGTATCGCCTGAGGGCGCACTAGGTCTGTTTGCCGTGGCGCTTTATGGCGGCTACTTCAACGGCGGTCTTGGGATCATTCTGCTGGCACTGTTCTCGCTGTGGGGGATGGTCGACCTTGACCGCATGAACGCGCTGAAATCGGGGTTGAGCTTTCTGTTGTCGGCTATCTCAGTGGCGGTGTTCGCCGCGGCGGGACTGGTTGCATGGCCTCAAGCCATCGTGATGATGCTGGCCGCGACCGCCGGCGGCTATGCCGGTGCCTCCCTGGCACGCGCTCTGCCGAAACCGGCCGTTAGGGGGGTGATTGCAACGGTGGGCTTCGGGATGAGCGCTGTCTTCTTCTGGCGTTTGGTGGGTCCGGGCTGACAATTGCGATGAGGCGTTATCCCATGGCAGCTAGCGAATCTTTGTTGCGGCTGCGGCGCCAATACTGCGTCCCTCTCGCGGCGTCGACGGTCTCCCACATGAGCGCGGGATCAAGATCTGCTGCCAGACCGCAATGGCTCCAAGCTTAAGACCCTCAAGGGGCTCACGCCGTTCGAGTTCAGCTGCAAACAGTGGGCAAATGAAACTGATCGCTTCAGGTGCAGTCCGCTCCATCAAATGCCGTGACCAAAAATCTAGACGGAGATCCAGCATGCACGGAAAGAACGGATTGGAACCGGGTGTTACGGAGGCCGTGAGGCATCGGATGCGGGCTATTCTTCCATCGCTGAGTACCGGGCAGTTTTGCCAGCGCAGCGGACAGCGCAACAGAGCGCGAGGGAGGCTCAGGCCAAGAAGGACGAGCACGAACGCATGCTTCTTTGTACTGGAGCGGTACCCGCTCAATCAACGTTCTGGTCAAGGCCATGGGGATGAGTGGACTTCTAGCCATTCGCAACGATGGGATGCCGCCCCTTGTCTGAACCATCTCCGTAGGCGTAACGAGGCCGCTCACAGAACACAAAGCATGGGGGAGAGAAGAAATGAAACAGTTGGCCGCGGCGGCCTTGCTAGCTGGTGTATCGCCTGCGTTTGGAGCCCAGTTGGCTGATTATGGTGAACCGGCAATCATTGAAGTGGTTGCATCTCAGGCGGTCGTGGTGGAGGCGGGCGGTCACAAAACCATTATGCTTATCGATGTTGACAGGCTGGCAACAGTCGTGGCCGCCCTCCACAAACAGGACAACCGTGTGTTCGAGGCTTTTCCAACAGCCAAGTTGCCTGCAGCCTGGAACTCATGCAATGAAATGAAAGAGCAGAATAAGCTCTTCCACCAGGACGGTGCAAACAGCTTGGTGGCATTCGACAACGGACCGGAGGCAGCCAATGCCACGCCGTATCTGGCAGCGCCTCCCCTTGTGACGGCGCCGAGAGACAGGAAGCGCATTACCAGTGATAGTGAGGGAATGGCCCGACTGATGCTGGTGAACGCCGCATTCGTCTCTGGAGACCTGCATTTCACCATAAAAGGCGGCAGCATCAAGCTGGGAAAGTATGATCGCGTTCGCGTGTTGACGGAGTGCATTCTGGAATGACCCACCCGTTGAGGCTAGAAACCGGGTATTTCGCCCGATCATATACCAAGCCTCAGCGTGAGTTTCGGAACCGGAACAGTTGGTATTTGCCGGGCAAGAAAGAAGGTCATCTGCTCATATCCACATGGGCTGGTTGACGGTGAGCGCAATTGGGTTCGGCTGGTTCCCGCCAAGATGGGGCTGTCGAATGTCACATGGGGAAAGCGGTCGATTTGCCAGGCCAGGGACAGTTCGCGAGTGGTGCTGGCTTTCGCCTGTTTGAGAGCAGTCCGACTCGCGGGTTCCGCACCTCGAGCCGCGGGGACGCGAAATCCCCCTCGCCATGCCGGATTTCGAAGGACATGACCTGCTCATCCTTGCGCGCGGAACTGGAGACAAAGCTGGCCCAGCTGGGATCATTCAAGGCAAAATGGAATGTCATTCCTGAACTTTCTCCGGCGACAGAACCGAAGCCGCCGGTTGGTAGAGGCCGTCAGTAAGTCCTTGACCAACAGATGCGGGACAACTTATCGACGGGCAAACTTAAGCAGGGCTCCAGATGAAGATCTTTCGAAGTGCATTTGCTGTTTTTTGTGATCCCCGTGGCATGTTACGCATCCTGCTCCACGGAATGATTGGGGCAGTGGTACTTTTTGAGATCAGCGTTGGCTGGGCAGCCGACAAGGTCCTCGGTATCGACGTCTCACATCACAACGACATCGAGGACTGGCAGGTCCTGCAGGCAGCCAACATTTCCTTTGTGATCTTGAAGGCCACCGATGGTCTAGATTACTTGGATCCTGACTTTACCAGCCGCTTCAGCCAGCTCAGTCAGTTCGGTTTTGTCAGAGGAGCCTATCATTTCTTCGAAACCGATGACGATCCCGAGCAGCAGGCCGACTGGTTCATCAGCAATGTACAACTGGTTCCAGGCGATCTGCCTCCGATAGTCGACATCGAAAGGGTAAAGGGACCTGTCTCGGGAGACGTGCACAAGAACTTCAAGATCTTCCTCTCTCGCCTCGAAGCTCATTACGGCGCAAGACCGGTCATCTACACAGGGCCGACATTCTGGGACCATGTGATGAAGCAGCACTTTCCACGCTACCCGCTGTGGATCGCCCAGTACGATGTCGAAGCACCTCTCGTACCAGACGGATGGAAAGCATGGACGTTTTGGCAGCATACCAACGACTTTGCAGTGCCGGGCTTGCAGGACCCCCTGGATGCGAGCTACTTCAACGGCTCCAAGGACGACCTCAAAAAGCTGCTGCCTAGTCATTCTCCGTCTCCTTGACGGAGGAAGAGCGCTGGACCATGCCATTACATCGCTGCTTTAGTCTAAGGATGTCCATCGCTCAGGCCCGCTCGAGTTCAACGAAACTTGGGCGGGCGCTTCTATATCAACATGGATGAGGTCAAGGAGTGGCTTGTGGAGCAGAGCGAAACTGACGTTGTCAGCAACGTTGTGACAATGGCACTGTAGTCATGTCATCTTCAATCGGGCCAAAGCGAACTTACAGCTACTTTCGGACTTGGCCTCGACCTGCGGCCAATGACGCCGCACAAAACATAAGCTCGAGTCGCCTATCAATGGAATTCCCGGGTCAATTCTTGGTGCAAATCAATAATCTCGGCCAGCCACTAGTGTCCGGTTAAAAGCCGAATAAATTCAATTGCTTGTCGTTGGCGGGTTGCGCCATTCCCTGATCGTCGGGCCGGAAGGCCGATAAAATGGGCGTTTTCTCGAACACCGACACCGACAGGATCTGTAGCAATGTGTAGAGCGAGGCCTCGAGTTGCAGCTCCTTCTTGACGATGGCAATCAGCACGTAGGTCGACACGGCACACCAGATTTGCGTCTTGACCGCATTCTCGCTCGTACCAAGGAACCGCTTGATTCTGAGATGCTGTTTGATCCACTTGAAGAACAGCTCGACTTGCCAGCGGTTCTTGTACAAGGCGGCGATCGTCAGTGCCGGGAGCATTGTGTTGTTAGTCAGGAAGACCAACGTCTTGCCGGTTTCGGGATCCTTGAAGCGTATGAGACGCAGGAGCTCGGGATAGTCCTTGGCAATGTAGAATCCGTTCATGGCGATGCTCTGATCGCAGATGATGCCAGCATCCCGTTGTGCAGGCGCGGAATATATCCGGCGCGCGTCCATTCCACGCTTGGTGCGCGTGACAAAGAACGCGCCCGCCTGGTGCATGCTGTAGAGCCGGGCAAAGTCCAGATAGCCACGGTCCATGACGTAGAAGGCTCCAGCCTCGACGGGTAGCATGTCGAGTACATTGACCTCGTGCATTTTTCCGTCGCTGACGTGAATAAACGCAGGAATCGAGCCGCGGAGGTCCAGCAGCGCATGCATCTTGACGGCTGCTCTGGTCGTACGAAAGGGAGCCCAGTCGAACAGGCTCAGGCAGAGGTCGATCGTGGTGGCATCGAGGGCATAAACGGTTGCGTCGAGCTCGATGTTCAACGCGTCCTTGGCATACAGACCTCTGGCGCGATGAATCAAGCGCATCGCCAGTCCGTGATAGATCCGCCAATCCCGAAGGTTCAGGGCGTCGGCCAAGGTCGATCGTGCGGGAGCGCCCTTCGTTCCCATGTGAAAGAGCTTTGCCTGGTTGGCTGTCAGGCAGACCTCGATGTCGCGCAAGGATTCCCGCCAGGTCAGTTGCGCAAATGCCATGACGCGGAACAAGTCGGCGCAACTCAGCGTGCGCACACCAATATCGCCGCCATGACGATCGATGATCCGTCCAAACGTTTTCCATGGAACGTACTCCATGATCTGGGCGAACAGCGTCTTGCCAACGTTCATGGGTCCCCTCGGGCTTTACAAGCCCAAGAGCATCGCAAAAGAGCGGAACGAATTTCAAATCGTGGACACCCCGAAAATCGCCAGATTCCCCGTCGTTATTGGCTTCTTCGCGATTGACCGTGAATTAAACCGGACACTACTGTCGGCCAGCAATGAATAAACAGTGCGGTCATGGCATACCGCTAATGCTGCTTACCACTGCCCGACCTTGCAATCGCAGCAAATTTGCACCAAATCTTGATTGGTAGATCATCAGGTGGAAGTCGCTTGATCTTTCTCATTCCACACCGATCAATATCTTGAGCGTGGTGCGCCGGCGCCAGCACTTGCCGGGGACGCCACTCCACACAGGCGATCATGCGTCTGAGTAGATTCCGTGGATTTCGGAAAATCTCAGCTCCGCCTACCAATTGCGAGCGACAGCAATCGATATCCGATGAAACTGACTGAATCCCTCACTGCGTTCAAAGCTGGGGGCGCGCGTTTCCGGGCCGGTGAGTGTAATCGAGATTGAAAGATACGAGCTAGATTGACACCATGCACGGTTCGCTTGCCTGCTCCCTTCCGGATGTTCTGCAGGGGTGTGACCACTGCCCGGTGCGGCACCAGGCCGTATGCGGAGCCATGGACGACGTCCAGGTCAAGAAACTCGAACAGATCGCGCATCGCAAGAAGATCAGAGCCGGGCAGCCCATCATCTCGGATGAAGAGCCCGTCGATTTCTTTGCAAACGTCATCTCGGGCGCCATCAAGCTGACCAAGACATTGCCCGACGGGCGGCAGCAGATCGTGGGCCTTCTTTTTGCGCCGGACTTCCTCGGCCGTGCCTATTCGAAGAACAATCCCTATTCCGCCGAAGCCGCAACCGATGTCGAGATCTGCACTTTTCCCAGTGTCGCCTTCGAACGGCTGGTGGGTGAGTATCCCGGCCTGCAGAGGCGCCTGTTCCAGCACACGCTGGACGAACTTGATGCGGCGCGCGACTGGATGCTGCTCCTGGGCCGCAAGAAGGCGGAGGAGAAGGTCGCGAGCTTCCTCTACATGCAGGCGCGCCGCAGCCTGCTGACGGCCGGCGTCCACAAAGGAACACCCGGTGCCGCCGCCTTCGAACTGCCGCTGACGCGCTCCGACATCGCGGATTACCTGAGCCTCACCATCGAGACGGTGAGCCGCCAGCTCACCCGCCTCAAGACCTCGAACGTCATCCGCCTCAACACCAACCGGCTCATCATGGTGCCGGACCTCAACCGGCTTGCGCAGGCTGCCGGGCAGGAGAGCGGGCGGATTTGACCCGCATCAAGGCACGGCCCTGACAGTCTCTCCAAGTCGCGTTCAGTAACGGGAGAACGCTTTATGGAGCGGCTCAGACCGAAGTTGCTCGGCCAGTTTTCGGCCACTGGGGTTGGCGGAAGGGCTGTCGATCTCGCAGCGCGCAAAGACTGAGTGCTGCTCGCAATCCTGGAGCTGGCGCAAAGCACAACCGGGGAGCGGCTGGCCTTCCTCTTGTGGAGGATCATGACGACGACCACGCAAGGCTGGCTGAAATGCTGCAGGAGACGATCATCAAGTTCATGCCACTTGAAAGTAGCTGGCCTCGCATTACGCTCGCGAAGAGCCTCGTCACACTCGATCCCCTGCGTGAAGCATCGCACATCTTGTTGATGCGGGCTTATCCGGAGGGAGGCGAACCAGTACATGGGCCGGGTCACGGTCTCTTGAGACGGTCTGCTGCGTTACTGATCGTCTAGACGGAGGTAGAGCATGCACGGAAGGAACGGTTGGGAAGCTGACGGCCTTTATGCGGCGCTCCCGGTCGATCAATGCGAGTTCGAAGAGGCGTGCGAGAAATTGGACGTGGTCGAGGCCCTCGGGGGCACATAGCCAGGCGAGCTCCTCGTATTCCCGGAGAAAGGTGGAAAGCTTCAGCAGCTTGAGCTGATGAGCCAGGAGGATCTTCGGGCCCTCGCTTATGACTGGCCCTCCGTCATCAGGCTCATATAGCTGGCAGGCGAGGTTGTGGCCGCATTGGCGCGGGGCAGATAGGGATAGATGTCGAGGTCGAGCTTGGGTGGACCGCCCGTGCGGCAACATGTGGCGGGGCAATGAGGCGGCGCATTTCAGCGATTACCTCTGCTTCGACCATGACGGCGGGCACGCGGGCTCTCCCTCATGATGGGGTGGACGCCATGCGCGAGGTCGTTCAGACGCTCGAAAGGCATCATCTGTTCAGGAGGCTTCCAGTTAACAAGAGAATTTCTGTCCATTCAGACCGTTCGCGATGTGATGCTGGCCGGGCAGTATAGAGTTGAACCTCGCGCCTATAAGCGCCGGAACATGATGGTCGCAGGAGAGAGCAGCATTGCGGATCCGTGCGTGAAAATGTCGTGTGGAAAAGTGCGGTATGCTCCGCCCATTCACCAATGGCCCCCGAATCATCCACAGAAATCTTCGCGCCTTGACCCTTGAGGAGGGACCCGGCAGGGAAGCAATCGGGATAGAATCATGAATGAAGAAACGGATACCGATCTTGGATACCTCTGTACGAATCTTCGAAGCTATTGGCGCTGAGATCGGCGCACAGACCCGGCAGGTTGCAGCCGCCGTGGGACTTCTTGATGAGGGTGCAACGGTCCCCTTCATAGCGCGCTACCGCAAGGAAGCGACCGGCGGTCTCGATGACACGCAGCTGCGCAAGCTTTCCGAACGGCTGGTTTATCTCCGGGAGCTTGAGGAGCGCCGCAAGGCAATCGTGGAGTCGA
>NZ_JBIICB010000024.1:0-26619 GCF_044239095.1 Aestuariivirga sp.
GCCCTCATCCGGCCTGTCGGCCACCTTCTCCCATCGGCTGTGCCGACGGGAGAAGGGAAGAGGGGAACAGCTTCACCCCAAGGCCTTCGCCATCGTGCTGCTACACATCGTGTCGAGCGCGCCAAGGACTGAGGTTCGCGGCATCAACAGACTGTTTTGTCTTCTTCCCTTCTCCCGTCCGAAGGATGGGAGAAGGTCCCCGAAGGGGGGATGAGGGCCTCTTTCAACGAGTCCTGCCGCCTGCAAGAGCCCTCATCCGGCCTGTCGGCCACCTTCTCCCATCGGCTGTGCCGACGGGAGAAGGGAAGAAGGGAACGGTGCCTCAGAACATCGCCTCGTCCAGCTCCATCACCGATGACGCGCCCGCCACGATCTTTGCATGCAGTGCAGCCGTGTCCGGCAGGATCCGCTGCATGAAGAAGCGGGCGGTGGCCAGCTTGGCGCGGTAGAAGTCATCATTGCCCTTGGGCGCCGCCACCTCCGCCGCGCGCGCCCAGAGATAGGCAAGGGAGGTGAGTGCGAAAAGGCGCATGTAGTCGACGGCAGCGGCACCCGTCTCTTCCGGATGTGCGGCCGCGCGCTCGCGGATGACATGGGTTGCATCTTCCAGAAGATCATGCGCGGCGGCAAGCGGCGCGATGAACTCCGCAAGCCGGTCGTCTGCCTCGCGGGATTCGACATATGCCGTGACCGGACCCGAGAAGCTCCCGAACAGGTTGAGGTGCAGGATCTTGCGGCCGAGAAGATCCATTGACTGGATGCCGTTGGTGCCCTCGTAGATCTGGGTAATGCGCACGTCGCGCACATGCTGTTCCTGACCATTGGCGCGGATGAAGCCGTGGCCGCCCAGCACCTGCACGCCGAGATTGGCAACCTCAGACCCGCAATCGGTGAGGAAGGCCTTCACCACCGGCGTCATCAGCGCCACCACGTCATCGGCGCGCTTGCGGACGGCTGCATCGGGGTGGCGTTCAGAGACATCCAGCGCCTGGGCCGTCCACAGTGCCAGCATGCGGCAGCCTTCGGTCAGCGCCCTTTGTGTCAGCAGCATGCGGCGCACGTCCGGGTGGACGATGATGGGATCTGCCGGCTTCCCGGCATCGCGCGGGCCCGAGGGGGCGCGGCCTTGGGCGCGTTCACGCGCATAGGCCACGGCATTCTGGTAGGAGGCCCCGGCGATGGCGAGGCCGTGGATGCCCACAGCAATGCGCTCGGTGTTCATCATGGAGAACATGGCTTTCAGGCCCTGGTGCGCTTCGCCCACCAGCCAGCCCAGCGCGCCATCGAGGTTCATGACGCAGGTCGGGCAACCGTGGATGCCCATCTTTTGTTCGACAGCGCCGCAGGAGATGGCGTTGCGCGCGCCAAGGGAACCATCCTGGTTGACGAGGACCTTCGGCACCAGGAACAGGCTGATGCCTTTCGAACCCTTGGGCGCATCGGGAAGGCGCGCCAGCACGAAGTAGATGATGTTGGGGGTGAGGTCATGCTCGCCCGCCGAGATGAAGATCTTGGTGCCGGTGAGCGCGAAGGAGCCATCAGGCTGCGGCACGGCCTGGGTCTTGAGAAGCCCGAGGTCGGTTCCGCAATGGGCTTCGGTGAGGCACATGGAGCCCGACCATTCGCCGCTGGCGAGCTTCGGGCCATGGAGCGCCTTCTGCTCAGCATTGCCGTGATCGTTCAGCAGAACATAGGCGCCGCGCGTCAGGCCAGGGAACAGGCCGAAGGACAGGCACGCGCTGTTCAGCATCTCCTCGAACAGGAAGTTCACCATGTGCGGCATGCCTTGGCCGCCATGCTCGGGCGCGGCGGTGAGGGCGGGCCAGCCACCCTCGACGAGCCGGGCATAGGCTTGCCGGAAGCCCTGCGGCGTCGTCACCCGGCCCCGGTCGAAATGAACGCCTTCCTCGTCCGCGCTGCGGTTCAGCGGATAGACGACGTCCGCGCAGAAGCGGGCGGATTGCCCGAGCACCGCCTCCACCACGTCACGCGAGAGGCCTTCGAACCCGGGCAGCTTGGTGTGGCCTTCGAAGTCGAGAAGCTCAAAAAGGCAGAAGAGGTGATCGCGGAGCGGGGCTTGGAACTGCGGCATAACCGGAAGTTCAGCACTCCACGACGTTGACCGCAAGGCCGCCGGTGGACGTTTCCTTGTAGCGCTCACTCATGTCGAGGCCCGTCTGGCGCATGGTTTCCACACAGGTGTCGAGCGGCACGAAATGCGTGCCGTCGCCGCGGAGCGCCAGCGAGGCCGCCGTCACCGCCTTTACCGCGCCAAACGCATTGCGCTCGATGCAGGGCACCTGCACGAGGCCGCCGACAGGGTCGCAGGTCATGCCGAGATGATGCTCGAGCGCGATTTCGGCGGCATTTTCCACCTGCTCGTTGGTGCCGCCAAGGGCTGCGCACAGCCCCGCGGCAGCCATGGCGGAGGCGGAGCCCACCTCGCCCTGGCAGCCGACCTCGGCACCCGAGATCGAGGCATTGTGCTTGATCAGGCCGCCGATCGCCGCGGCAGCGAGCAGGAAGGAGCGGATGCCGTTCTGGTCGGCCCCCAGGCAATGGTCGAGATAATAGCGGATGGTGGCGGGAATGACGCCCGCCGCGCCGTTGGTGGGTGCGGTCACGACCTTGCCGCCCGCCGCATTCTCCTCGTTCACCGCCATGGCATAGACGGAGAGCCAGTCCATGAGCTGGTGCGGCTGGATGGCGTTGTTGCCCTGCTCGGCTTTCAGCTTGGCATGGATTTCGGCAGCACGGCGCTTGACCTTGAGGCCGCCCGGAAGCGTGCCGGTCATCACCAGGCCACGGTTCATGCAGTCGCGCATCGCGGCCCAGATTCGATCGAGATTGGCGTCGAGCTCTTCCGCACCTTGCGTGATACGTTCATTGGCGCGCTTCATCTCCGCCACGGAAAGGCCCGAGCGGCGTCCCATATCCAGCATCTCGGCGGCGGTGCTGAAGGGATAGGGCACGCCCACCGGCGGTTTTTCCGCCTTGCCCGCCATGACGGAGGCCGTACGCTCGGCTTCCGTCTGCACGAAGCCGCCGCCGATCGAAAAATAGGTTTCCGACAGCAGCGTGTTGTTGTCATCATCGAGGATGCGGAACACCATGCCGTTGGCATGGCCCTTCAGTGCCGGCCCGAAATCGAAGATGACGTCGCGCGCCGGGTTGAAGGCCACGGCATGTGCGCCCGCAATCGTCACGCTGCCGCGTTCGGCCATCTGGCGCAGCACGTCGTCCACCCGGTCCGGATCCATGGTCTGGGGCTTCTCGCCCGCAAGCCCCAGAATCACCGCACGGTCCGTGCCGTGGCCCTTGCCGGTGAAGGCGAGCGAGCCATGCAGCGTCACGGTCAGGCGCCCGGTGCGCGGCAGCGATTCTGCTGCTGCCGTGTCGAGAAAGCGCTGCGCGGCCACCATCGGCCCCACCGTGTGGGAGCTCGACGGCCCGATGCCGATCTTGAACATTTCGAAGACAGAGAGAAACATGGAAACCCTTCCAAGCATGGCTTGCAGCCCGCAGCATAGCCCAGTTGGCCGCTTTTTGCGCCGGAAACGTCAGCCGCGGGAAGGACGGCCCAAGACACTTTTGCAGTTCCGGCGGGTTGGCAATCATGCTGTAAACTCAGCCTGCGGCGGCGCTGTGCCAGCCGGGGAGGGATGTCCGCCAAGATGCTTGCCGTGCTGTTCGGCGTTTTCGCCGCCCTGTGCTGGTCGGTTCACGACCTGATCGCGCGGTCGCTGGCCGCCCGCATCGGCGCCTTCCGCATGGCAGCACTGGTCATGATCTCCGGCGGCGTCCTGCTGTCGCTCTATGTCGTCTATCTCGGCACGATCTGGAATGCCTCCGGCGAGCAGCTGATGTCGGGCTTCGTACTGGGCCTTGCCTATGGCTTCGGCGTGGGCGGGCTGTTCAAGGCCTTCAGCCTTGGCCCCGTGTCTCTCGTCGGGCCGGTTACCGCGGGCTATCCGGTGCTGGCGGTGCTGTGGGGCGTGTTCAATGGTCTCGACCCGACACCACTTCAATGGGGTTGTGTCGCAGCGACACTCATCGGTGCCATCATCGTGGCGCGCTCCGGCACTGAGGATGGCGGCATCAACGCGGTCGAACCCGGCAAGATGCCGACGCTGCTGCTGTTCGCGGCCATCGCGGTGCTGGGCTATTCCTCGTCCATCGTTCTGGGGCAGCATGCCGCGGTGACGGTGGGCGAAAGCGAGGCAACCTGGCTGTCGCGCGCGACGGCGCTCGTCACCATCCTCCCCTTCATGCTGAGCGAGGGAAAGCATGCGCCACTCACCCGCGCCCACTGGAAGGGCATCTTCATCATGGGCGGACTGGACGTTCTGGGGGTGATCGCCGTCAATGCCTCCGGCCACCTTCCCGGCAAGGAATTCGCGGGTGTCGGCATTTCGGCCTATGGGGCGATATCGGTCATTCTCGCCATGATCTTCCTCAAGGAGAAGGTCTCGCCCGGGCAGTGGTTCGGGCTGGCGCTGATCGTCGGCGCCGTCGCCACCATGTCGATCAGCCAGGCCTGACGGCAAAGGCTGCAGGCCAGATATGCCTTGTTTGCGGCAATCGGGGTGAATTATCCTGAAGCCTTCAGCATTCCGCCCGCAATGGAGCGGCGCCCACAGTCATGGACCAGAAGAAACCGACATGAACAAGCCCGCCCCGCGCGCCTCCGACCCCGAGACGATCCGCGCCGAAATCCTGGAAAAGCTCACCTATGCGATCGGCAAGGACCCGGCCGTCGCCAAGCGCCATGACTGGCTCAACGCCACGGTGCTGGCGCTGCGCGACCGCATCATCGACCGCTGGATGGAATCAACCAGGGCCGCCTACCAGGCCAAGGCCAAACGCGTCTATTACCTCTCGCTCGAGTTCCTGATCGGCAGGCTGCTGCGCGACGCGCTGAACAACCTCGAACTCAACGGGGCCTTCACCCAGGCACTGCAGGACCTCAATGTCGACTTCGACCTTGTTGCCGCCCTCGAGCCGGATGCGGCGCTGGGCAATGGCGGGCTGGGGCGCCTGGCCGCCTGCTTCATGGAGAGCATGGCGAGCCTCGGCATTCCCGCCTACGGCTACGGCATCCGCTATAACCACGGCCTGTTCCGCCAGAAGATCAAGGACGGCTGGCAGGTGGAACTGCCGGAAAACTGGCTCGAGCACGGCAACCCCTGGGAGTTCGGGCGGCGTGAGGCGGCCTATGAGATCGGCTTCGGCGGCCAGGTGGTCTTGGGCATCGAGACCGGCAACCGCCAGCAGCGGAAGTGGAAGCCCGCGGAAAAGCTGGTGGCCTCCGCCTGTGACACGCCGGTCGTCGGCTGGCGCGGCAAGCGGGTCAATACGCTGAGGCTGTGGACGGCACGCGCCATGGACCCGATCCGCCTCGACGCCTTCAACAGCGGCGACTATGCGGCAGCCCTTGCCGAGAGCAACAAGGCGGAGATCATCACCCGCGTGCTCTATCCCGCCGACTCGACCGCCGCCGGGCAGGAGCTTAGGCTCCGGCAGGAGTATTTCTTCACCTCCGCCTCGCTGCAAGACATCATCCGCCGCCACATGCAGCAATATGGCGAGGTGCATTCGCTGGCGGAGAAGGTGGCGATCCAGCTGAACGACACGCACCCGGCCATCGCCGTGGCGGAGCTCATGCGCATTCTCGTCGACAACCACGGCTTCGACTGGGACGAGGCCTGGGACATCACCAGGGGCTCGATCGGCTACACCAACCACACGCTGCTGCCGGAGGCGCTGGAAAGCTGGCCCGTCCACCTGTTCGAGCACGTGCTGCCGCGCCACATGCAGATCATCTACCAGATCAACGCGCGCCTCATCGCCGATGCGCAGAAGCGGCCGGACTGCACGGCCGAATTCCTCGCCTCCGTCTCGCTCATCGACGAGCACAATGGGCGGCGCGTGCGCATGGGCCAGCTCGCCTATGCGGGCTCGCACTCGATCAACGGCGTGTCCGCACTCCACACCTCGCTGATGAAGCAGAGCGTATTCCGCGATCTCAACACGCTCTACCCCGGCCGCATCAACAACAAGACCAACGGCATCACGCCGCGGCGCTGGCTGCTGGGCGCCAACCCGCAGCTTGCCGCCCTTCTTGACGAGAGCATCGGCCAGTCGGTGCTCGACGATGCGGAGCGGCTTGTGGAGGCCAGGCGCTTCGCCACTGATGCGGGCTTCCGCCAGCGCTTTTCCGCCATCAAGCGGCACAACAAGGACGAGCTTGCCAACCTGATTGCCGCGCGGATGGGGATCAGGGTCGATCCTGCCGCCATGTTCGACGTCCAGGTGAAGCGCATTCACGAATACAAGCGCCAGCTCATGAACATCCTGGAGACGATCGCCCTCTACAACGCGATGCGCGCCCACCCGGACAAGCCCTGGGCGCCCCGCGTCAAGATCTTCGCCGGCAAGGCCGCGCCCAGCTACGCGCAGGCCAAGCTCATCATCAAGCTCATCAACGACGTGGCGCAGGTGGTGAATGGTGATCCTGCCATCCGCGGGCTGCTGAAGGTGGTGTTCATTCCCAACTACAATGTGAGCCTGGCGGAAGTGATCGTACCGGCCGCCGACCTCTCCGAGCAGATCTCGACGGCGGGCATGGAGGCCTCCGGCACCGGCAACATGAAGTTCGCGCTGAACGGTGCGCTCACCATCGGCACGCTGGACGGGGCCAATGTCGAGATCATGGAGCATGTGGGCCGCGACAACATCGTGATCTTCGGGCTCACGGCCGAGGACGTGGAGCGCAAGCGGCGCATGGGCCATGACGCCCGCGCCACGATCGAGGCCTCGCCCCACTTGCGCGACGTGCTGGCCCAGCTGGCCTCTGGCGTGTTCTCGCCCGATGATGCCGGCCGCT
The DNA here is from genome assembly GCF_044239095.1 of Aestuariivirga sp. Lineage (GTDB taxonomy): Bacteria > Pseudomonadota > Alphaproteobacteria > Rhizobiales > Aestuariivirgaceae > Aestuariivirga. The sequence goes on from NZ_JBIICB010000024.1 coordinate 6,887, forward strand.
ACAGGCCGATCATCGACTCCCTCTACAATAGCGACTGGTTCATGGTGGCGGCCGATTTCGATGCCTTTGCCACGGCCCAGCGCCAGGTGGCGGACATCTGGCGGCAGACGGAAGACTGGACGCACAAGACAATCCTCAATACGGTGAGCATGGGCTGGTTTTCTTCCGACCGCACCATCCGCGAATATGCCCGGGAGATCTGGAACGTTCCTGTTGCCTAGGAGTTGATTCGCGAGATGGCCGATCCCGACTGGAAGACCAGCGCCGCCGAGATCGAGGCCATTGTCTTGGGCCACCACGGCGATCCCTTCGCGGTGCTGGGCCTTCATCACACCGGCAGGCTCTGGGTGGCGCGCGCCTTCGTGCCGGGTGCAGCGGAACTGGAGGTCTTCGCAGAGGACGGCGGGAAGCTGTGCCGGCTGGACCTGCGCCACAGTGCCGGATTCTTCGAGGGCCCCGTTCCGGTGAAGGACCGGCAACCGCTCGTCTACCGCGCCAGCAACGCCGGTGGCGAATGGACGGTTGAGGATGCCTATCTGCTGGGCCCCGTGCTGGGGCCGCTCGACGACTATTATATCGGCGAAGGCAACCATCTCCGCCTCCATGACAGGCTGGGCGCCCACCCGATGCGCCATGAAGGCCACGCGGGCGTGCATTTTGCCGTGTGGGCTCCCAATGCCTCCCGCGTGTCCGTAGTGGGCGACTTCAACGGCTGGGACGGCCGCCGCCATGTGATGAGGAAGCGCCGCGACACGGGCGTGTGGGAGATCTTCATTCCCGGCGCTGCAGAGGGTCAGTGCTACAAATATGAGCTGCTGGACGCCGCCGGACGGTGCTTGCCGCTGAAGGGCGACCCGATGGCCTTTGCTGCCGAGATGCGGCCGAAGACCGCCTCGAGGGTGGCCCGAACGGATGACTTCGCATGGACCGATGACGCCTATCTTGCGGACAGGAAACGCCGTGATGCGCGCCGCCTGCCGATGTCCGTCTATGAGGTGCACCTCGGCTCCTGGCGGCGGCGTGATGACGGCGGTTTCCTGAGCTATGGCGAACTGGCGGATAGGCTGATCCCCTATGTGGCGGAGATGGGCTTCACCCATATCGAGCTGCTGCCCGTCAGCGAGCATCCCTTCGACCCGTCATGGGGCTACCAGCCAACGGGGCTTTTCGCGCCGACCTCGCGATTCGGCGATCCCAGAGGCTTCGCGCGCTTCATCGACCGCGCGCACCAGGCGGGGATCGGGGTGATCCTCGACTGGGTTCCAGCCCATTTCCCGACCGATGAGCATGGGCTGGCGATGTTCGACGGCACCGCACTCTACGAGCACGCCGACCCCCGCCAGGGCTATCATCCGGACTGGAACACCGCGATCTACAATTTCGGCAGGCGCGAGGTTGCGAGCTTCCTGCTCAACAACGCGCTGTTCTGGCTCGAGCGCTACCATGTGGACGGGTTGCGCGTCGATGCGGTGGCCTCGATGCTCTATCTCGACTACTCGCGCAAGGAAGGCGAGTGGATCCCCAATGAGCATGGCGGCCGCGAGAACCTCGAGGCGATCGCCTTCCTCCAGCGGGTGAACCACGAGGCCTATGGCCAGAACCCGGGCATCGTGACCATCGCCGAGGAATCCACCGCCTTTCCCGGCGTCTCGCAACCAACCTCCACCGGCGGGCTGGGCTTCGGCTTCAAGTGGAACATGGGCTTCATGCACGACACGCTGAATTATCTCAAACGTGAGCCCATCCACCGCAAGCACCACCACAATGACCTGACCTTCGGCCTGCTCTACGCCTTCACGGAGAATTTCGTGCTGCCGCTGTCACATGACGAGGTGGTGCACGGCAAGGGCTCGCTCCTCAACAAGATGGCGGGAGACGGCTGGCAGAAATTCGCGACACTCAGGGCCTATTACGCCTTCATGTGGGGCTATCCCGGCAAGAAGCTGCTGTTCATGGGCCAGGAGCTTGCCCCATGGGGCGAATGGTCGGAGGCGCGCGGCCTCGACTGGCATCTCCTCGACGAGGCCCCGCACCGGGGCGTGCAGGCACTGGTGCGGGAGCTCAACCGTTGCTACCGCGACACCCCCGCCCTCCACGCCCGCGACTGCGAGCCTGACGGCTTTGAATGGCTGGTGGCGGATGACCGGGAGAACTCGGTCTATGCCTGGGCGCGCCATTCGGGCACCGGCGGCCCCATGGTGGTGGTCGTCAGCAACTTCACGCCCGTGCCGCGCCATGGCTATGTGCTGCCGCTGCCTGCGGCGGGCCGCTGGCGGGAAATCCTCAACACCGATGCCGGTGAGTATGGCGGCAGCGGGCTCGGCAACATGGGCGCGGTGGTGGCCGTGCCCGAATCTTCACATGGCAAGCCCGCCCATACGAAGGTGACCTTGCCACCGCTCGCAACCTTGTATTTCATGCTGGATAGCTAGAGACGGGACGAACAGGGAGAACCGCATGGCCGAACACCGCAGGACCGGACCGCTGGCGCGCGATGCCATGGCCTATGTGCTGGCCGGAGGGCGCGGCAGCCGCCTGATGGAACTGACCGACCGGCGCGCCAAGCCCGCGGTGCCCTTCGGCTGCAAGTCCCGCATCATCGACTTCGCGCTGTCCAACGCGCTGAACTCCGGCATCCGCCGCATCGGTGTAGCGACTCAATACAAAGCGCACAGCCTGATCCGCCACATGCAGCGCGGCTGGAACTTCTTCCGGCCGGAGCGCAACGAGAGCTTCGACATCCTGCCCGCCTCGCAGCGCGTCTCTGAGGACCAGTGGTATGCGGGCACCGCCGACGCGGTCTACCAGAACCTCGACATCATCCTGAGCTACGGGCCGCAATACATGGTCGTGCTGGCGGGCGACCACATCTACAAGATGGACTATGAGCTGATGCTGCAGCAGCACGTCAACTCCGGCGCCGATGTGACGATCGGCTGCCTCGAGGTGCCGCGCATGGAGGCAACAGGCTTCGGCGTGATGGCGGTGGACGAGCAGGACCGCATCACCGCCTTCGTCGAAAAGCCCAAGAACCCGCCCGGCATTCCCGGCAACCCGGACATGGCGCTGGCCTCCATGGGCATCTATGTCTTCGAGATGGCGAAACTCGCCGAGCATCTGCGCCGCGATGCCGCCGACCCCAATTCCAGCCGCGATTTCGGCAAGGACATCATCCCCTGGCTCGTCAGCAACGGCAAGGCGGTGGCCCACCGTTTCACCGCGAGCTGCGTGCGCTCGGAATACGAAACGGAAGCCTATTGGCGCGATGTCGGAACCGTCGATGCCTATTGGGAAGCCAACATCGACCTCACCGAAACCCTTCCCGCCCTCGACCTCTATGACCAGAACTGGCCGATCTGGACCTATTCGGAAGTGACACCGCCCGCCAAGTTCGTGCATGACCTCGAAGGCCGCCGGGGCTCGGCCGTTGCCTCCCTCGTCTCGGGCGGCTGCATCGTGTCGGGCGCCTCGATCAAGCGCACCATCCTGTCGCCCAATGTGCGCGTCAATTCCTTCTCGGCGCTGGAAGAATCGGTTGTGCTGCCCTCCGTGCACATCCACCGCAATGCGCGGCTGAAAAAGGTCGTGATCGACACCAGCGTGGTGATTCCCGAAGGCCTCGTCGTCGGCGAAGATCCGGAGCTCGACGCCAAGCGGTTCCGCCGCACGCCGTCTGGCATCTGCCTCATCACCCAGCCGATGATCGACCGCCTGTCCGCATGAGGATTTTCGCCGCCGCATCAGAGATCTTCCCGCTGGCGAAGACCGGCGGCCTCGCCGACGTGACAGGAGCGCTTCCCGGCGCGCTCGCAGGCCACGGCGTGGGCGTCGTCACTGTCGTTCCGGGCTACCCCGCCGTGATGGCGGCGCTCGAGGATCATGCCGTGGTGCATGGCTATGCCGATCTCTTCGGCGGCAAGGCGCGGCTTCTCAAGGGCCGCGCCCGGGGTCTCGACATCATCGCCGTCGATGCGCCCCATCTCTACGACCGCGCGGGCAGCATCTATCTCGGACCCGACGGCAAGGACTGGCCGGACAATGCGCGCCGCTTCGCCGCCCTTTCGAAGGCGGCAGCGGAGCTGGCCTGCGGCAAGGCCGGAGAGGACGGCGCCGGCATTCTCCACTGCCATGACTGGCAGACCGCACTCGCCCCTGTCTATGTGAAGTTCGCCGGCGGGCCGAAGCCGGCAAAAACCGTGATGACGGTGCACAACATTGCCTTCCAGGGCCAGTTCCCGGCCTCGATCTTCGGCACGCTGGGACTGCCAGCCCAGGCCTTCGCCATCGACGGCCTCGAGTACTACGGCAATGTCGGCTTCCTCAAGGGAGGGCTCGCCACGGCAGACCGGATCACGACGGTGAGCCCCAGCTATGCCCAGGAAATCTGCACGCCGGAATTCGGCATGGGCCTCGACGGGCTGCTCCGCGCGCGGCGGGACGTGCTGACGGGAATCGTCAACGGCATCGACGAGGCGGTGTGGGATCCAGCGCGTGACCCGCATGTTCCACAGACCTATGGCGCAAAGACGCTCGACAGGCGTGCCGCCAACAAGCGCGCCGTCGAACAACGCTTCCAGCTCACCCCAGGCGACGGCATCCTGCATGGCGTGGTCAGCCGCCTGACCTGGCAGAAGGGCATGGACATCTTTGCCCAGTGCCTCGACGCGATGGTGGCGGGCGGCGCAAGGCTGGCGCTCGTCGGCACCGGGGAAGCCGACATCGAGAAGGCGATCCTCGCCGCCGCCCAGCGCCACCCCGGCCGCATCGGCGCCGTACTTGGCTATGACGAGGGCCTGTCGCACCTCATCCAGGCGGGCTGCGACACCATCCTCGTGCCGTCGCGCTTCGAACCCTGCGGGCTCACGCAGCTCTACGGGCTGCGCTATGGCTGCCTGCCGGTCGTGGCGCGCACCGGCGGCCTCAACGACACGGTGATCGACGCCAATGACGCGGCCATCAAGGCGGGCGTGGCCACCGGCTTCCAGTTCTCGCCCGTCGACCAGGAAACGCTGGCGCATGCGCTGGGCCGCGCCGCGGAGTGCTACGCAGATCCGTCCCTGTGGCGCGGTATGCAGAAGCGCGCCATGGCCTCCGACGTGTCCTGGTCGGGCAGCGCAGCCGCCTATGTCCAGCTCTACCGCAATCTCCTGAAGGCTTGAGCCATCGCCATGATCCGCACCATCGCCACCACACCCTTCGACGGCCAGAAGCCCGGCACCTCCGGCCTGCGCAAGAAGGTGACGGTCTTCAGCCAGCCGCACTATGCCGAGAACTTCATCCAGTCCGTCTTCGATGCGCTGGAAGGCTTCGCAGGCCAGACGCTGGTGATCGGCGGCGACGGCCGCTTCTACAATCCGCAGGTCATCCAGACGGCGATCCGCATGGCGGCGGCCAATGGCTTCGGCCGCGTGATGGTGGGGCGCGGCGGGCTGCTGTCAACACCTGCAGCCTCGCACCTGATCCGCAAGTACCGCGCCTTCGGCGGCATCATCCTCTCGGCCAGCCATAATCCAGGCGGGCCCGACGGCGATTTCGGCATCAAGTACAATGCCGCCAATGGCGGGCCAGCACCCGAGAAGCTCACCGACACGATCTTTGCCCGGACACGGTCAATCACGCAGTACTCCATCATCGACACGCCGGACATCGACCTGAGCCGCACCGGCGAGACGAAGGCCGGCAACATGACGGTTGAGGTCATCGACCCTGTCGCCGACTATGCCGCGCTGATGCAATCGCTTTTCGACTTCGATGCGATCCGCGATCTGATCCGCTCCGGCTTCACCATGAAGTTCGACGCGATGGGGGCCATCACCGGGCCCTATGCGCGCCGCATCCTCGAGGAGATGCTGGGCTTGCCCGAGGGTACGGTGATGAACGGAACGCCGCTTCCCGATTTCGGCGGGCACCACCCCGATCCCAACCTCGTCCATGCCAGGGAACTCGTCGACATCGTGATGCCGCCGGGCGGACCTGACTTCGGCGCGGCATCGGACGGCGATGGCGACCGCAACCTCATCATCGGGCGCGGCATGTATGTAACGCCCTCGGATTCGCTCGCCATCCTTGCCGCCAATGCAACGCTCTGCCCTGGCTATGCAAGCGGGCTTGCGGGTATCGCGCGCTCCATGCCGACGAGCACGGCGGCGGACCGGGTGGCGGAGAAACTCGGCATTGCCTGCTTCGAAACACCCACCGGCTGGAAGTTCTTCGGCAACCTGCTCGATGCCGGCAAGGCCACGATCTGCGGCGAGGAGAGCTTCGGCACCGGCTCCAGCCACGTGCGCGAAAAGGACGGGCTATGGGCCGTCCTGATGTGGCTCAACATCCTCGCCCGCCGCCGCCAGGGCGTGGCCGGGATCGTGACCGCCCACTGGCGCGAATATGGCCGCAACTATTATTCCCGCCACGACTACGAAGAAGTCGACGCGGCAGCCGCGGGCCAGCTCATGGACGCGCTGCGTGGCAGCCTTTCCGCGCTCACCGGCCAGCACGGCATCACTGCCGCCGATGACTTTGCCTATGACGACCCGGTGGACGGATCGCGCAGCACGGGGCAGGGCATCCGCCTGATGTTCGAGGATGGCGCGCGCATCGTCTACCGCCTGTCCGGCACCGGAACATCGGGCGCCACACTGCGCGTCTATATCGAGCGCTATGAACCCGATGCGAGCCGACACGCCACCGGCACGCAGGAGGCACTGGCGTCCCTGATCGCGCTGTCGCGTTCTCTGGCGCAGATTGAGCGCTACACGGGCCGCGCCGCGCCGACGGTGATCACCTGAACGCGCTGCCCTTTCCGCCCGGCGTCACGCTCACCACAGACGGTGCCCATGTGGCCGTGGTCTCGCGCCATGCCACGCGCGTCCTCGTCTCGCTCTTCGAGGGCGGGACGGAGATGGCGCGCCATCCGCTGGCCTCGCGGCTGGGCGATGTGCATTTCGGTTTCGTGCCCGGGCTGAAGGAGGGCATGCACTATGGGCTGCGCGCCGAGGGGCCGTGGGCGCCCGCAGAGGGACACCGCTTCGACCCCGCGAAGCTGCTGCTCGACCCCTTTGCAACCCGCATCACATCCGCCTTCGCACATCACCCCGATCTCATGCGTTACGGTGCTGAAACATCCGCGCTCGTGCCGAAGGCCATCGCGGGCCATGCCGCCGCCGATGCCGCCCCGCTGCCGCCCGCCCGGCCACGTTTCATCTACGAGATTCCCGTCAAGGCCTTCACCCGGCTTCACCCCGCCGTTCCGCCGGAGAAGCGCGGCACGGTAGCCGCCCTTGCCGAACCCGCCGTCATCGCGCATCTGCAGCGGTTAGGAGTCGATACCGTCGAACTCATGCCGCTTGCCGCCTGGATCGACGAGCGTCACCTGCCGGCGCTCGGGCTGTCAAACGGCTGGGGCTATAATCCCGTGAGCCTCATGGCGCCGGATCCGCGGCTGGCGCCGGGCGGATTGCCCGAGATCCGTGCCGCCGTTGCGGCACTGCACGAGGCCGGAATAAGGGTGATCCTCGACATCGTGCTCAACCACACGGGCGAGAGCGATGCGCAGGGCACAACGCTCTCGCTGCGCGGCCTCGACCATATGCTCTACTACCGCCATGCGGGCGCAGTGCTGGTGAACGACACGGGCTGCGGCAACACCCTTGCGCTGGACGAGCCGCATGTGGTGCAACTCGCCATGGACGCGATGCGCAGCTGGGTGAGCCGCACCGGCATCGACGGCTTCCGCTTCGACCTCGCGGCGGTGATGGGCCGCACGGCATCGGGCTTCAGTGCCGGCGCGCCGCTGCTCGCAGCCATCGAGCAGGATCCGCTTCTCTCCCGCCTGATCATGATCGCGGAACCCTGGGACGTGGGGCCGGGCGGCTACCGCCTCGGCCAGTTTCCGGCGCGCTGGCTGGAATGGAACGACCGCTACCGCGACGAGGTGCGCCGCTTCTGGCGTGGTGAGCCCGGCGCCGCGGGCGCCTTCGCCACGCGGATTGCGGGCTCCTCCGACATCTTCGGGGCAAGCCGCCGCAAGCCTTCGGCGAGCGTCAATTTCCTCGCCGCGCATGACGGCTTCACGCTGCGCGATGCGGTGACCTTCACCACCAAGAACAACCATGCCAATGGCGAGGACAATCGCGACGGCAATTCCCATGAGCCGGTCTGGCCTGGTGGAGACATCCGGGCGCTGCTGGCCACGCTGTTCCTCTCCCGCGGCACGCCGATGCTCACCGCGGGCGACGAGTTCGGCCGCACGCAGGTCGGCAACAACAATGCCTATGCCCAGGACAACGAGACCACCTGGCTCGACTGGGTGAAGGCTGACGAGCGGCTGCTCGGCTTCACCGCAGCGCTGGCCCAGCTGCGCCGTGCGCTTGCAGGCTTTTTCCCAGACAGGTTTCTCACTGGCGAAGCGCCGGAGGACAGCCACTTTCCCGATGCGGAATGGTTCGGCGCCGGCGGCGGACCCATGCAATGGAACGTGCCTTCCGCGCCCTTGCTTGGCCTGATCCTCGCGGACGGCAGGAAGCGGCTTGCCATCGTCTTCAACCGCGGCGCATCGGCCTCCGCACCCCTGCCGCACCGGGAGGGGCACCGCTGGGTCCGGCTGTTCTGCAGCGCGCAGGGTGAGGACAGTCCGTCTGCCAGCGTCTCCGTCCATGCGGAGGAGCGGCTGAAGACGGCGGGCGTTGCCGATGACGACATTGCCGAACTCGCCGCCCGTGCCGGGATCGAGCGGGACTGGTGGGAGGTCGACGGCACCCATCACCGCGTGAGCGTGGAGACGCAGCGGGCCCTGCTTGCGGCCATGGGGCTCGCCTTCGCGGACGAGGAGGACCTATGCCGCTCCCTCGCGCGGCTCTCAGCGCCCGGCCCGCTCGTCGCCGGGGCGGGCGAAGACATCAGGCTTCTGGAACCAGCGGAACACCGCCGGCTGATCATCATCGAGGGCAGCGCGGGCGGCGCGCGCGCACTTGAGGTTCCGCCGGGCGTTGCCGCAACGGCGCGGCTGGAGCCGGGGCGCTACCGGATCTCCAGCGAGGGGGTTCAGCTGCGCGATGTTCTCGTCAGCCCCGGCCGCTGTTACCTGCCGGAGGACATCGCGGCGGGGCGGCGGGTCTTCGGGCTTGCCTCCCACCTCTATGCGCTGCGCCACCGGGGCAGCGAGGGCATCGGCGACTTCGAGACGTTGAGCAGGTTTGCCGGGCTGAGCGCCGGCACCGGCGGGCGCTATGCGGGGCTCAACCCGTTGCACCACCTTTTTCCCTCCGACCGGAGCCGTGCCAGCCCCTACCAGCCCTCCGACCGGCATTACATCGATCCGCTCTACATCAGCATCGCGCGGCTTCTCGATGATCTGGCGCTGCCGGAGACAGCGCGCCTTGCCGCCGAAAACCGCGCCACCTTGGAAAGCCTCGACCGGCTGCCGCTTGTCGACTATCCCGCCGTTTGGGCGGCGAAATCCCGCGTGCTGGAGCGGGCCTTCGCCGAATTCACCGGCAGCCCCGGGTTCGACGCCTTCCGCCGCGAGGGCGGCGAAGCGCTGGCGGCCCACGGCCGCTTCGAGGCCCGTCGGATGGGCGAGGCCGTGACGGCAGACCGCATCGCCTACCGCGCCTTCCTGCAATGGCTGGCCCAGGCCCAGCTTGCGGAGGCCGCGCGGCACGGCAATCTCTATCATGACCTGGCGCTGGGCTGCGCCTTCGACGGCGGCGAGATCGACGGGCAGCCCGCGGCATTCGCCACGGGCGTCTCGATCGGCGCTCCGCCGGATCCGTTCTCGGCTTCAGGCCAGGTATGGAACCTGCCGCCATTCTCTCCGCTTGCCCTGGCCCGCGAGGCGATGGAGCCGATGCGCCGCGTCATCGCCGCCAACATGCGCCATGCGGCCGCACTCCGCATCGACCACGTGCTGGGCTTTGCCCGCCAGTTCTGGGTGCCCGAAGGCGCCGAAGGACGTGACGGTGCCTATGTGCGCTTTCCCCTCGATGCCCTGATCGCGGTGACGGCCCTCGAGAGCCAAAGGCACCGCTGCCTCGTCGTGGGCGAGGACCTCGGCACCGTTCCGGACGGGCTTCGGGAAAGTCTGACCGCGGCAAACATTTTCTCCTACCGCGTGCTGTGGTTCGAGCGAGAGGGGCCGGGCTTCAAGCCACCGGCAAGCTACCCGGCACGCGCACTGGCCTGCCTCGCCTCGCATGATCTTCCGACCTTCACCGGATGGCGCGCCGGGCGCGATATCGGGATTGCCCAGGCGATCGGCCAGGTGGCGGCAGCGGATGTTCCCGCACGGCTGGCCGCGCGCGCCGCGGAGGCGGGCCTGCTCGACACAGCTGCCAATGCAGGCGGGGACGACGAGATCTCAGCCAGCGCCGCCGTCCACCGCCTCGTGGCGCAAACACCCTCGCAGATCATGATGGTGCAGGCTGACGACCTGAGCGGCGAGGCCGACCCCCTCAACGTTCCGGGCACAGACCGCGAATGGCCCAACTGGCGCCGGCGGGTGGACGTGCCGGTCGAAGACCTTGGCGCAAGCGCGCGTGCCAGGGCCATTCTCACGGCAGTGAAGCAGGAGCGAACGGAATGACGCGTCGTGTAAGGATCGAGAAGGTAGAGCCTCTTTCGCATAACTGGGTGAAGCTCGACCGCTACACTGTTCGCTACACGCGCCAGGACGGCACGGAGGAGACGCTGATGCGCGAGGTCCACGACCATGGCCACGGCGCGGGCGTGCTCCCTTATGATGCGCGGCGCGGCACGGTCCTGCTGGTCAGGCAGTTCCGCCTGCCGGCTCATCTCGCGGAGGGCGGGGACGGCTTCGTCATCGAGGCCTGCGCGGGCCTGCTCGACGGCGACAGCCCTGCTGCCTGCGCCAGGCGCGAGGCTGAGGAAGAACTGGGCTTCAGCATTTCCGGTCTCCGCCACATGGCGACCACCTACGCGACACCGGGCTGCGTGACGGAGCGGATCGTACTGTTCCTCGCGGATTACAGCCATGAGGCAAGGATCAGCGAGGGCGGCGGGCACGCCCATGAGGGCGAGGACATCGAGGTGCTTGAAATGACCTTCGACGACATGCGCGGCATGGTGAAGGATGGCCGCATCTGCGATGCGAAGACGGTGATGCTCAGCCTGTTCCTTGAACGCGAGCTTGGCCTTCCGCCGCTGTGAAGCCGTCCGTCCGGATGATGCGGGTTTTGGCGCCGTCGGCTTCGAAACTGATGCCGAAGCGGCTCCCGCCATAGAGTGGCAGCAGGCAGCGGTAGAGGAAATTCCGGGGCGTTCCGCCCATGTGCCGGGCGGCCAGGTTGAGCATGAGCGTGGCCTGCAACGGCCCGTGCACCAGCAGGTTCGGATAGCCCTCCTCCATGGCATGGGCGAGGTCATAGTGGATGCGGTGGCCGTTGAAGGTAACGGCGGAAAAGCGGAACAGGAAGAGGGACGAGGCATCCACCGTCATGTCCGCTCCCAGCAGGTCCTCGCTGGAGCCAGGAAGCGGCGCCTGGGCGGCGGCCGCCTCACGGAAGACGAGATCCTGGCGCTCGCGGATGGCGAGGCTATCCTCGCCCTCGATCTCGTGCAGGATCGAGACGAGGCAAAGCTCACCCGAACCGCCGTGCTTGTAGCGGATGTCAGCGATGCGCGAGGTGCGGCGGATGTTTTCGTTCAGGCGCAGCGGGCGCAGGGTCTCGATTGATCCCCCCGCCCACATGCGCCGCGGCAGGGCGATAGGCGGCAGGAACAGCCCCTTGCGCTCAGCGCCATCAGGGCCAATGTCCTTGGGCGCGGTAAAGGCCGGCGCCAGGCAGAAATGAAAGCCCGGCGGGCAGACATACTCGCTCGTCTCGTGCAGGTAGGGCGACAGGCTTGCGCGGTATTCGGCAAGCAGGCGGCGCGTTACCACATCCTCCCGCGTGACACTGCGGCCGATCCAACCCTTGAAGTCCTGTTCCACTCAAATCGCCCCCGGAAAACCCCCGAGCCGGACCCGGCCGGACCAGGCCAGGCGCTGCCGGCGAATCCCTGCATGCATCATGGCAGCAAGGATTAGAGCATCGCGCACGAAACTGGAAACCACTTTTGCGATAAGGTCCTGCTCAAGCAATTGATCTTGCGCGCGTTCTTGTCGACCTGTGAGTCCACCTGGCCGAAACGCGCGCGAGCGGGCTTCAAGCGGCACGGCCTGCATGATAAGCGGGAGGAACATCGCGAGGGGAGCGGAATGAAGAAACCAAAGAAGATCCTCAACGACCCGCGGCGGGCGACGGAGGAAATGATGGAGGGCCTGGTGCTGGCCTATGATGGCCGCGTCGGGCGCGTGGAAGGGCACGGGGCCCTGTTCCTGAAGGACATGCCGGAAAACAAGGTGGCGCTGCTCGTCGGCGGCGGCAGCGGGCATGAGCCGATCTTCGGCGGCTTCCTCGGGCACAATCTGGCCGACGGCGCGGCCTGCGGCGAGGTCTTCACCTCGCCCTCGCCACAGACCATCTGCGCGGCGGCGCGCGCCATCCACCGCGGCCGGGGCGTGGTCTTCGTCTACGGCAACTATTCCGGTGACAACATGAACTTCGACATGGCGGCTGAAATGCTTGCCGCGGAGGGAATCGAGACCCGCACCATCCGCGTCTGCGACGACGTAGCCGTCGGAAGCCCCGGCAACCGCGACGAGCGGCGCGGCATCGCGGGCGATGTGTTCGTGATCAAGGTGGCGGGCGGCGCCGCTGCGGAACTGGCCGGCCTCGAGGCCGTGGCGCGCGTCACCGCCAGGGCGGAAGCCAACACCCGCTCCATGGGCGTTGCCGTGTCACCGGGTTCGCTGCCCGAGTCGGGCAAGCCCACCTTCGAGCTCGGCGATGACGAGATCGAGATCGGCATGGGAGCGCATGGCGAGAAAGGTGTGAAGCGCCAGATGCTGTCGACCGCCGACGACATCGCCAACCAGATGATGGCGGCGATCCTGCGCGATCTTCCCTATGCGCGGGGCGACGAGGTAGCACTTCTCATCAACAATCTCGGCGCCTCGACAATGTTCGAGCTCCTGATCGTGAACCGCCGCGTGCGGCAGATCCTTGCAGCGGAAGGCATCACGGTGCACCGGAGCTTCGTCGGCTCCTATCTCACCTCGCAAGAGATGGCGGGCTTCTCCATCTCTCTCATGAAGCTGGACCCGGAGCTCAAGCACTATCTGGACCTTCCGAGCGCCTCTTTCGGCTTCACCAGCCTCTAGACACGGGAAGAGTGGCGGATAGATCTCATTTTGTCGCCCGCCGCTCCAGCGCGCGTTCCGACCAGGTGGAATCACCTGGTCGAAAAGAACTCGCGCAAGATCAATAGCTTGAGCATGATCTTATCGCAAAAGTGGTTTCCACTTTTGCGGATCATGCTCTAACGCCAGACCGGCAGGCTGGTCGTGACTGAGATAGCGATCAGCAGCAGGGAGAGCCGGCGGAAGCTTTCCGGGCTTGCGAGGCCGAAGGCGCGGGCGCCGAGGAAGAGTCCGGCCGCATAGGCCGGCGCCACGGCGGCCGCGAGCCACAGGCTCTGCGCCGTGATCAGCCCGGCCGCGAGATAGCTCACGAAGGCGAAGACGGTTGTTGCGGCGAAGAACAGGATAATGCTCGCGCGCATGGTGTCATGCGCCTGCCTGCCGGAGAGCCAGTAGGCGACAACCGGCGGTCCACTCAGCTGCGCCAGGCCGCCGAACAGCCCCGAGACGCCGCCCACCAGCGCGGTCACCCCCGGCCGCGGCTCGCCGTGATAGCGCCAGCCCGATGCGAGCAGCACCAGCATGGCGAAGGCAAGCCCCGCGATGATCCAGCGCAGAACCAGCGGGTCTGCATGGTTGAGGACGAAGGTGCCAAGCGGCACGCCCGCGGCAGCACCCGCAGCCATGAGGGCCACATCCGTCCGGCGCGCCAGCTTCCAGGCCCGCGGGAGAAAGCCCAGCGACAGGATGCCATCAGCCACCAGCAGCACGGGTGCAGCAAGCGCCGGTGTGACCAGGGCGCTTGCCGCTGGCATGAAGATCAGCGCGGCGCCGAAACCGGAGAATCCGCGCGCCAGCCCGGCCACCCCGGCAACCAGAATGGTGAGGAGAAGCGTCGGTATGCTGAAGGCGTCGAAAAGGGTGTTCACAGGAGATCCGGACGGGGTGCCGGGCTTCCATGAGCCCGGCCCGCCTCCGGCGCAAGCCCCTGTTTCCTACTCTGCGGCGATCTGGGCCGTGGGGCTTGCAGCCCGCACATCGGCTTCCACCATGGCGTCGAACTTCGTGAAGTTCGTCACGAACATGCCGACGAGCTTGCGGGCCATGGCGTCATGGGCGGCCTTCTCAGCCCAGGTCTCACGCGGGTCGAGGATCTTGCTGTCGACCCGCTCGACGCGCTGGGGCACGGCGAAGCCGAAATGCCGGTCAGTGCGCATTGGCACGTTGTCGAGCTGGCCTTCGAGGGCCGCGTTGAGGAGTGTGCGCGTCACCTGGATCGGCATGCGATGGCCCTCGCCATAGGCGCCGCCCGTCCAGCCGGTGTTCACCAGCCAGCAGGACACACCATGCCTGGCAATGAGCGCGCGCAGCAACTTGCCATAGACGCCGGGCGCGCGTGGAATGAAGGGAGCGCCGAAGCAGGTGGAGAAGGTGGCCTGCGGCTCCGTGACGCCGCGCTCGGTGCCCGCGACCTTTGCGGTGTATCCGGAAAGAAAGTGATACATCGCCTGCGCCGGGGTGAGCTTCGCGATGGGCGGCAGCACGCCGAAGGCGTCGGCCGTCAGCATCACGATGGTACGGGGGATCGGCGCCATGCCGGTCCGGCTGGCATTGGCGATGGCGGACAGCGGATAGGCGGCGCGCGTGTTCTCGGTGAGCGACCCGTCGTTGAGGTCGAGCCTCCTGGTCTGCGGGTCGATCGTCACGTTCTCGAGCACTGTGCCCCACATCTCCGTCGTGGCATGAATCTGCGGCTCGGCCTCCTTCGAGAGCTTGATGACCTTGGCGTAGCAGCCACCCTCGAAGTTGAAGAGGCCGCTTTCCGACCAGCCATGCTCATCGTCGCCGATCAGCATGCGCGAGGGGTCGGCGGACAGCGTGGTCTTGCCGGTGCCCGAAAGGCCGAAGAACACGGCGCTGTCGCCCCTGGGGCCCATATTGGCCGCGCAGTGCATGGGCATCACGCCATGCGCGGGCAGGAGGTAGTTCAGCACGGTGAACACCGCCTTCTTCATTTCGCCCGCATAGTGCGTGCCGCCAATGAGCACGAGGCCGTTCGCGAGGTCGATGGCGATCACGGTCTCGCTGCGCGTGCCGTGGCGGGCGGGATCCGCCCTGAAGGAGGGGAGATTGACAATTGTGAGCCGGGGCGCGAAGCCCGTGCGGTCCTCCGGCACGATCAGCAGGTGCTGGATGAAGAGGGCATGCCAGGCGAATTCGGTGATGACGCGGGTCGGCAGCCGATGGGCGGGATCGGCCCCGCCTGACAGATCCTGAACATGGAGAGCCTTCAGCCTGGCATGGGCCATGAAGTCCTTGCGCAGGGTCTCGAAGGCGTCCCGGCCCATGGACCTGTTGTTGTCCCACCAGATCGTGTGCTCGGTTGTGGCGTCGCGCACGATGAACTTGTCGTTGGGGCTGCGGCCGGTGTGCTGGCCAGTGGTGACGGCAAGGCCGCCGCCCTCCGCCACCAGCCCCTCACCCCTCGCCACCGCCTCCTGGTAGAGCACGGGCGCTGGGGCGTTCCACGAAAGCTTGCCCGCCCAGGTCAGGCCAAGGGCGGTCAGTTCGGCACGGAGGAGGGCCTCGGTCGCTGTGTCCATCGGGTTCTCCTGAGGTTGGATGCACAACTCTAGAGACCGGAATTCAGGTCCTGCAAGGAAAAAATGATTATAATGCTGATTTCACCTCATTCTTGTGCGGTATCGTACATCATTTTCTGAATGCAAAGCCTAACCTTCGGTCTGCTTGCCCAGGTCAGCCAGGAGCTTGCGCAGTGCCCCCGCACTGTAGACGGGCGTGGAGAACGGCAGGCGCAGGACCTCCTCACCCCGGCGCAGATCGGCGCCGTCCGTATCGATTCCAGCGATTTTCCAGCCGCCGGGGCTGGCGCCCAGAAGCCGGGCGGCATAGCGCTGGATGGCATCCTCATGGTCCTCGTTCATATGCGCGATGGCGCCCTCCTCCAGCGCTGACATCTCATCGGCTGAGGGAAACATCTCATCCGCCGGAATGGTTTCGATCCGGCCAAAGCCCGCAACCGCATGGGCCCGTTCCGGCTCCATGCGCCAGAAGGCGAAGTCGGCGAAGCCGGCGTAGAGTTCCGCTGCCGGGTGGCGGGCCAGATAACGGCGGCGGAGCGCTGCGTCCCCCGACTTCACGAAACGGCCCATCACGCTCACCCGCGGGCCCGTCAGCGCATCGCCGGATGCCGGCACCTCGGCGACCATGAGGCTTGCCCTGGCGTCGGCCGCCAGGTTCCTGGTGTGCCAGGCGAGGGTGGAAATCAGCAGCAGGGGCATTCCCTGCACATCCGTCGCCACATTCACCAGCGAGGCATAGGGAATGCCATCATCGGCATTGAGCGTGGCGAGCGTCGCCGTTCGCGCCCTCCGCAGGAGGTTGCGGGCCTCCCCGGCACTGAAACTTCTCCGTTCATTCATGTTCACACCTCGCAATTGTGCAGGCAAGCACTTATCATCTATGCCACATTTTGCTCCAGTTCCGCCCCTAGTGCCAAAGCAAGGACACAGTTGAAGGATGAACAAGAAGATGCCGACGATCGCCCTGGTCGACGATGACCGCAACATTCTGACATCCGTGGGCATGGCGCTCGAGAACGAGGGCTACAGCGTCCAGAAATATAACGACGGCGCCGCGGCACTCCAGGGCCTGCAGGACAATCCGCCGGACATGGCCATCTTCGATATCAAGATGCCGCGCATGGACGGCATGGAACTGCTGCGCCGCATCCGCCAGAAGTCGGATCTGCCGGTCATCTTCCTCACCTCCAAGGACGACGAGATCGACGAGCTCTTCGGCCTCAAGATGGGGGCTGACGACTTCATCAAGAAGCCGTTCTCGCAGCGGCTCCTCGTCGAGCGCGTCAGGGCCGTGATGCGCCGCGCCGTCAACCGCGACGTGACCCAGACCCCGCAGGAGGCCGCGAAGGTCATCGAACGCGGCAAGCTCGCGATGGATCCTGATCGCCATTCCTGCACCTGGGATGGCAAGCCGGTGACGCTGACAGTCACGGAATTCCTGATCCTCCAGTCGCTCGCCCAGCGCCCCGGCATCGTCAAAAGCCGCGATGCGCTGATGGACGCGGCCTATGACGACCAGGTCTATGTCGACGACCGCACGATCGACAGCCACATCAAGCGGCTGCGCAAGAAGTTCAACGCGGTCGATCCCGACTTTGACGGCATTGAAACGCTCTACGGCGTGGGCTACCGCTTCAAGGAGCAATAGGAGGGCCGTGACGGCCCAGTTCCCCGATGCTTGACAGGGTGACGCCTCCCGAGCCCACCGACCGTGCCGATGCCGAAGACCCGGCTGAGGCGGCGGAGCGCGACACTGCGCCCGCAACAATCGGCTGGATCCGCAGGCTGGCGCCGCAGCGCCTGACCACGCGCATCGTGCTTCTGAACCTGCTCGGCCTCATCATTCTGGTGGCCGGCATCCTCTACTTCAACCAGTTCCGCCAGGGGCTGATCGATGCGCGGGTGCAGAGCCTCACCACGCAGGCGCAGATCATCGCCGCGGCCGTGGCGGGCTCGGCCACAGTCGACACCGGCTCGATCGTCATCGATCCCGATTCGCTGGCTGACAGCAATGAGGAGGTTCTGAACTATGACGATCAGACCCAGGGCCTCGATTTTCCGGTCGATCCTGAAACCGCGGGACCGGTGCTGAAGCGGCTGCTGGTAAACACCACGGTCAGGGCCCGCATCATCGACAAGGACGGCAACCTCATCGTCGACAGCCGTTTTCTCTATTCGCGCGGCGACATCGTGCAATCCGACCTGCCGCCGCTCGATCAGCCTGCGCAGGGCTTCACCCCGCTGGCGCTGTGGAACAGGCTGGTGACCTGGACCTTCAGCTACGATTATCCCAAGCAGATCGAATACAGCCTCGATAACGGCCGCGATTTCCCGGAGGTCGCCGCCGCGCTGAACGGCGCCAAGGTCAGTCTCGTCCGCCTCAACGACCGCGGCCAGATCATCGTGCTCGTCGCCGTGCCGGTACAGCGCTTCCGCGCCGTGCTGGGCGCACTCGTGCTCTCAACCACCGGCGGCGAGATCGACGGCGTGCTGCGCGCCGAGCGCCAGGTGGTGCTGATGACATTCGGCTTCGTGGCGCTGGTCACCGTGTTGCTCTCCACGCTCCTCGCCTCGACCATCGCGCTGCCGCTTCGAAAGCTTGCGGCCGCCGCCGAGCGGGTGCGCCGCGGCATCAACAAGCGCGTCGAGATCCCCGACTTCTCCTCACGCGGCGACGAGATCGGCGATCTCTCGGGCGCTGTCCGCGACATGACCAATGCCCTTTACAACCGCATCGCCGCCATCGAGGCCTTCGCAGCGGATGTGAGCCACGAGCTGAAGAATCCGCTCACCTCGTTGCGCAGCGCTGTCGAGACGCTCGCCTATGCCAAGACGCCGGAGCAGCGCGAACGGCTGATCGACATCGTGAAGCATGACGTGAAGCGCCTCGACCGCCTCATCACCGACATCTCAGATGCCTCACGGCTCGATGCCGAATTGGCGCGCGGCGAGGCGCAGGCCTTCGACCTGTCCAAGCTCCTCGAATCGATCGTGAGCTACGCCAACGATACCCGCAAGGAGGAGCAGGCCGAAGTCACCTTCGAGGTCGCCATGCCGCCGCCTGGCATGGACCGCGCCCGGGCCTATGGGGTGATGGGGCATGACTCGCGCCTGGGCCAGGTGGTGCGCAACCTCATCGACAATGCACGCTCCTTCACCAGGCCAGGCACCAAGCTGGCGGTGCGCGTGCGCCGTATCGGCGCCGATGTCGAGTTCCGCGTCGATGATTGCGGCCCCGGCATCAGCCCCGACAATCTGGAACGTGTCTTCGAGCGCTTCTACACCGACCGGCCGGAGGGAAGCTTCGGCTCCAACTCCGGTCTCGGCCTGTCGATCTCCAAGCAGATCGTGGATGCCCACCGCGGCCGCATCTGGGCCGAGAACCGCTACGGCAAGGCGGGTGAGGACGGCGAGAAGCCCGTGCTCGGCGCACGCTTCTTGGTGCGCATTCCGGCGGCAACCAATGCATGAGGAAGCGCTCATCCACGGGACCTGCCTTGCCTTGGGCGATGACGGTGTGCTGCTGCTCGGCGCACCCGGATCCGGCAAGTCCGACCTGGCGCTGCGCCTGATCGATGCCGCCGGCATGGGCCTCTCCGGGGTGGCGCGCAGTGCACGGCTGGTGGCGGATGACCAGGTGGCGATCCGCCGGGCAGACGGCAGGCTGATCGCCTCTGCCCCGCAGGCGCTTGCAGGCAAGCTGGAAATCCGCGGCATCGGCATCGTCGATATTGCGCCGCAGGCCAATGCCGCACTTCGGCTTGCGGTGCGGCTGACGCCGGCTGCCGAGATCGAGCGCCTGCCAGACCTGGCGCAGGCGCGCATGGAGATCCTCGGCATCGCCATTCCGCTGGTGCTGATCGATCCTGAAAAAGCCTCGGCACCCGCCCGAATCCGCGCCGCGCTCGACCATTCTTTTTGGGGGTGAATGC
>NZ_JBIICB010000240.1:0-6758 GCF_044239095.1 Aestuariivirga sp.
ATTCTGTTCCGGTGTTTGGGTCCGCGGTCGGGATTCGAACGCCACGAACTATCGTGCCCCATGAAATCAATGACTTGCAGCCAGAGACGGTTGGATTTCAGGCCCTTTCCCTCCGCCATTTAGCCCTTAGGCAAATCTCTCTCTCCGAAATTCGAGCGTAGAAAATCCCCAGTATTTGCGGGCTTCTTTGCGAAAAGCTCCTGACTGTCGGATTGGACATGAGGCCGAATTTTGTCTCTCTCGGCCCCGTATTCTCCAAAGCTCCTGACTGCCCGGAAAAAGTACGGCGGCGATAAGTAATTGATTACAAATGTTATTTTCTCATGGTTCTCGCCATATTTTCTTTTGTCCAGGCGGCATGCGAAAGGGTTCCGGATCGAATCTGAACGGTCGATGGGCTCGTCCCAGAAATCATAGCGTGCTGTCGTCAACAGCGTTTCAACTTTCTCTTGTTGGGTTCAGTTGCGCTCCCCAGGCATGGCGGAATATGAAGCGCTGGCGGAACGCGAAGATGGGTTTGCACTAGACTGCCGCGGGCATGCTTGAAGCCAAGAATGGCTTCAGGCAACTCAAGGCCCACGAGCATCTGCCGGTGCTCAGGGCCACCCTTCAAAACCAGCGTACTGGTCAATCCGCCATCCCGGCGGTTGGTCGCCTCGCTGATGCCGCATCACTTACAACCAGCAACGCCAGCCTTGGCATTTTCAACAGAGTTCGGGAAATCCGCCGGATGATGGTGGGAGGGATATCATCGTTCACATCAGCGCCGTGGAACGTGCAGGCCTCCGTTCGCTTGCTGAGAGTCAGGCGGTTTCCTTTGAAGTGACCACTGATAGGAAGAGCGGAAAAGATTCTGCCGAGCAGCTGCGCGCCCTCTGATCCTTGGCAGGACAGTCAAAGAAGAAAGTGGCGGCCATGGTCCTCATCATATCTGCAAGTACGAAGATGGCAATTGCCGCCAAGTCTGTGAAGGAAAGGAAGCCTACAAACAGTGTGCTTGATGACTTCGCCGTCTTCGCCTCACGCTTCAACATCGCTCCGTTGGACGCGTACGTCCTTCGGCGCTGTTCGGCAACGCGGCTGCTAAAGTCGGCATGGCACTGCAAACGCTGGTTGCCGAAGCGAATTTCCGAAGCAAAACCTTCTCTGAGCATCTCGCCAACGCGGCTCGCATGGTCGCGGCGGAAGACAGGAATGGTGTGTGATGTCACCTCTTGCCAGGTTTCAACGGGCTACTATCTTCATCGCTGCGGGCGACCGCGTTTCTGGCGCAACTGAGCTTCACATGGCGATCACGGCCATCGACAGGACAGGGCGCGACTTCAGAATCCGCGCCCATCTCGCCGAGTTGCTCGAGGTGGTCGAGCGGAAGCCTGGCCCCCCGCAAACAAGCTCCAAAAATTTCCGGAAAGAGCGTCGCTCATTCTGGAGAAAAAAACTGGGCCGAAGAAGGATTGCTGGTCAGTAGCGCTCTTTGCGTAACGATGAAAACTGGCGCTGCGAGAACACCCTGCGCGGTCTTCCTCACGCGCTGACGGGCTTGGTGTCCGGCGAGCTTGGCCTTTCGAGGATCGCAAGAACGTCCAACCTGCCGATCAGTTTTCTCAGCACGGGCTTGTTCTTTTGCAGCCCTTCGGCAAGCACCCCGAAGCCGGAGCGGACCTTCGGATTTGCGCCGGTTGCCCCCGGGATGGTGAGGTGACGCGCTGCCGCAAGCGTCAGTAGGTCGAGGATCGCGTCGCGATTGCGCGACTCGGCGATGTCCCATGGTGGAGCCAGATGAATGGGCTTGCCGTCATTCTGAGGCAGTTCGGAGAAAGAGTGAACGAACGCACCGGTCATGTCGTTCCGGAACTCCGCCAGAACGTCCGCATTGTCAGTTGCAACGAACAGATCCCTAATGCCACGGGCCGCTAGATTACTCAGGCACTCTGCATAATCGATCTTGATGTCGGTATGCCGGACATGCACTGCGTGATAGTCCGGTGGCAACATCTGCAGCCGCTCTGCAAATGCGTCGTTCAGGCTGTCATGCAGTCGCAAGCGCTGCAGGGCCGCGATTGCAAGCCGCCCACCACCAAACTGGTGGTGGAGCACGATGTCCTCATCGTAATCCAGTGAGAAGTCAAAGGTCAGTGGCACGCGGCTCAGCTTGTCCAGCCGGCACCGAAGCACAGGATCATGCTGCAAATCGTAGTTGTTAATCCTGCCCTTGAGCACAGCAGGTATGACATCCATGGAATTCAGCTCAGCTTCGGGAATTGCATTACGAAGTTCTAGGCCTTCCTGCATAGAGACGAAGTACTTGTAGAATGGGCTCCTGAATGTGCGGGCCCCCTTGTAACTTGTGTCAACGATCACACGCCTTCCGAAGCGTTCCGCGTAGCGGCAGCATCGTTCGATCTGGTTCAGCATGTCATTCAGGCCCCCGTCTGGACGGCAGAGGACGATGCGCTTTGCTATACTCATGGCTGGATAAAAACTCCCTCGTTTGCGTCTTCCACGCACGTCTCCGGACGAGATCGCACCCGCGGCGTTCTTGCCCGCTGGAGCAAAGTCACCTAATCAGAAGCTCCTTTAAATACCTCGTGGTGCGCCTGCGAGGGAACATTTCCTGATTCAGTTCCAGCATCGCCTCGCATCAGTTCAGATATGGCCAATCTGTCAAGCAGGACAACGAGGACGTGAAGTTGGCAGCAAAGGAGAGTGAATGGCTGCGGGTCGTCAAGCCTCTGGAGAGGGTGCAGGTCCGCGATGAGCCTTCGGCAATAGTGGGCGATACTCTGCTGCTTGGCTAGGCCTTCACTCAGCTTGGCCGCCATGCTGAGGCCGACGTTGTCTATGAGCCGGTGCCGCTCGCGGCAAATGACTGGCTGGCGTTGATCACCAGTTCGGCATCGGCGAGGAAGCGGAAGCGAGCATGTTCCAATTGGCTGATATGACCGAAATCGGAATCCCAGATACCCCTTCGCCCCCTGCCGGGCCGTAGTGGCAAGTCCAGCGCACAATCACCGTTGGTAGGCCGAGTTTCTGCAAGGCCATCTCCAACTCGGGCGACGTGTATGCGCTGGAGCTGTTATCGTAGATCGGAAGGTCATCAATCTGGTGATGGAGGACATGGAAGGCGGCCCAGTCGATGATCCATTCGAGATCATTGTCCTTCTGAAGCGTGAAAAGAACGCGGTGGCCACGGAACAGGTCAAGGTAACTTCGTCCAACTGTGACCTCCGCATTGACAGCGCCCGTGATGACGAGGCTCTCGCCTCGGGCAAATACACGCGAGCGCTAATTGCGATCCGCATCCTTGAGTTCTGCGAGAGCTCTGACACCATCAACAGCAGAGCTAAGGGTGATTTCATCACGGAGATTGAGGAGTGGCGGCCCGGAAAGAACGATACATCCTTCGCCATCATTGAATACGTCATAGAAGAGCGTCGTGGTGTCGAACTTCTCCATGTAGTCCGGTTGCCTATCTGCAACTGCACGTGGAGGCACGCGCTGCCGACCGTCTCCAGACACCGCGACGGACGCGGTGTCCATAATCATCGGATCACGGATCGCATATGGTCATCACCTACTCCGCGATACGTAAACAGGTAGATCAGCTGACGTACTTCAGCTGATGCCGGTTC
Source organism: Aestuariivirga sp. (assembly GCF_044239095.1). Classification (GTDB taxonomy): domain Bacteria; phylum Pseudomonadota; class Alphaproteobacteria; order Rhizobiales; family Aestuariivirgaceae; genus Aestuariivirga. The sequence goes on from NZ_JBIICB010000240.1 coordinate 3,633, forward strand.
ATGATAGTGGTAGAGGTGGTTTGCCGCCGATCACGCTCGATGAGCGATATGCTGTCTTCGCCAAAATGGTAGATCAAGCCGACCTTGGCGGCATTCTCACCGTCATTTCCATGTTCGAAGTCGGAATAAACGGAGAGTCCCGGAAGCGCATCGAAGCCTGGACGCCATTCTGCTCCGACGGAAAACAATTGGAGGTCCGGCGACAGTTCAGCACCTCCGCGAAGCGCGAAGTCGGGCGTAGCGTAAAAGCTAAGATCCACTCCACCATAGACCCCATCTGGGTTCTCATCGACATTATCCATCGTCTGCAAGCCGACACTACCGCCAAGCGTGAAAGACTTCAGATAAAATTCGGTCTTGGCGCCAAGCCTGTAAAGTACCTTCTCGTCCAGCGCTTCCACGGAACCCGTCAGGCCGATAAGGCCAAGATCTGGGTCGCGAAGGAACAATTGTGCACCGCCGCCGATATAACCGTCAGTTCCTGCCGCAAGGTCAAGCGACGCTCCTAGGCTTCCGGCGATCGGCAGCGCAACCTGGCCGCCGAAATCACCCTTGACTGCGGAGTTCACAGTCACTCCGGTGGAGGTGGTTACATTGGCCTTGTCCACAGCCTGTGCGACTGCCGCTGTGGCAAAGGCGGCTGAAAGACCAACGGCGCCCAACACCTGCCGCCATGCAGATACGAGCTTCGGGATAAGTCCTTTCCGGAGCGATTGACGGTCGACCGGTACCAGGACGGTGGCGACTGGCAGACTGGAGCAAAGCCGGACCGAGATGTTACAATCAATGCCCGCAGTCTGCCAGCTTCGTGCGGCGTCTGCCAGCTTCCCAAGCACGCGTCCAATGCGCCTTTCCGGCTCCTGCAAGTTTCCCGGGGTCATCTGAACATAAAGCGTGCGGGACCGGGGCTCGAAGGCAATCTGTCCAATGTCACGCCTGGCAGCGCGCCTGAAGGCGGCAGCAAGTCGGACGACTCCATGACTGCGGCGAACAACACGGGTGGGATCATAAAGAACGCGTTCGTTTCCGAAGAGGCCGCAGAACTCTTCCAAGCTTCCCGCGGCGAATAGTTGTGCTGCCGAGTAATGATGGAATTGCAGCGACCCATCATTTCTCGCCACATCGGCTGCACGGGTCAAAGTGTGGATGTTAAGCATCTCAGCCGATCCCGTGGCCAGAAAAGCGCGCTTATCTGCCAGTTTAACCTTAAGATCGATATTTGCCACTTTTAAGGCTATCCAAGCTGATTGAATCGATTGCATACCCACATTAACAACATCTACGAAGGCTGCAACATTCGACCGAAGTCAATCCGCTAACGGTAAATCATGCTTACTATTCAAACTTCGTCCAACACGGTCGATAATCAACTTGAAATTGCAGAATGGCTCCGTCGGGCACGTGAAGCTTTTGCGGAGGGCGACCTGACGTCTGCAATCCTGCCACCTGATTACAATCAGCAGGTATTAAGTGCTTCAGGAATCACGCAAACGGGGACGCTCCTGGAAACACCCCGGGCATCGATCATAGTCGCCAGCTACAGGGCAGAACCCAATCTGGGCCCCGCCCTGCGAGAAGTGGCCCGGCAGGCGGTGGAAATTGGCGCTGAGATAATTCTCGTCAATAATGGCAATCCGGAACTTGCAGCTACGGCGGCGCTCCATTTCCGCTTTTTCTTAACGATCACCCCGCCCATGCAGGCCGGCTGCTCGCTTGCCCGGAATATCGGCGCGCTCCAGGCCCGGTCTGAGTACCTGATCTTCATTGACGACGATGGTGTTCTGGCGCCGGGTGCCTTGCGGGAGCTGCTCGACGCCCTCCATATGACCAACTCAATCGCGGTGCGTGGGAAAGTGGTTCCTCTCACGGACCCGGCCCTGACCGCCTCGCACTACGACCTTGGCGATCTGCCTGCGACCAGCTTGATCACGGCAGAAGGTATTTCCATCTGGAGGCGCAGCATCTTTCTGGCAGCTGGCGGCTTCGACCCCCTGTTGGCGGGCCATGAAGGGCTGGCGCTTAGTTGGAAGCTCTGGCGCTTCCACGGACCACACAGCATGCGCTACGAGCCGCGTGCAGTGCTTTTTCATGATTTCGCGGCAGACAAGAGCCGTTCGGAAGCCAAGAAAGAACAGCATAAGCGGAACCAGGATTACCTTGCTGTCTTTACGCCGCGCGCTGCCAAGCTGCATGAGACGCGGCTGAAGCATGACAATTACCTACGCGAAACGATCCTGAACACGGCAGTGCCACCGAAGCCGCGCAGCCAGTCAACGCCTGTTTCAATCCTAACCACGGTGCGCAACGGCCTCCGCTGGGTGCAAGACTACACTCAAAGCTGGAAATCCCAGACCTTCATCGATTTTCAGCTGGTTGTCGTTGACGACGGCTCGCTTGACGGCACGAGCGAGCGGCTGGAAGAGCTTTGGGCCGACGACTCGCGGCTAATGCTGATCCGGGGGCCGGGTGCGGGCCGTGGTGCCGCGCTCAACGAGGCAGTACAGCATGCGCGCCACGATATCTGCCTGATCGCGGATTTCGACGATATCAGCGTGCCGCGCCGCATTGAGATGACAGAGACCTGGCTGGCCGACAGGCCTGACTGCGACTGGATCAGTTTCCTCGCATTCACGGAGGACAATCATTATCGTATTGGCTTCCCTACCTCGCTCAGCATCAGTGACCTCAGATTGCGCAGCCTCTTTGGCATGCCAGCTTCCTTCCCGACTGTGGCATTTAGGAAGTCCCGCTTCCTGTTGCCCTTTGACATCGATCTTCGTGCTGGTGTTGATTGTGACTGGGTGAGGCGCAACCTGCTCGGCAATATCGAAATCAAGGGCGAACTGGTCCATCAACCTGCTGTGTATTACCGCATGCATGACAACCAGTTGTCAGCGATCTATGGCCGTGAGCAGAACAACACCAGGCGCGACCTGATCCTGCAAGGCTTTGCCTGGATACTTGGCCACGTCAGCGCAACTGATGAAAAATGGATTACGGTCATCACCGGCAATCAGGAAGTCACGGTCGAGGAGAAGCGCGAGATCGCGAGGTGGATGGCCAGGCTGCTACGTGTCAACCAGGAGCACAAGGCCTTCGAGCAGAACGGCCTGTCCGTCATTATGC
>NZ_JBIICB010000241.1:0-6754 GCF_044239095.1 Aestuariivirga sp.
CAAGCCCAAGAGCATCGCAAAAGAGCGGAACGGATTTCAAATCGTGGACACCCCGAAAATCGCCAAACACCACGTCGTTATTGGCCTCTTCGCGATTGATCATGAATTAAACCGGACACTACTGATGCTGCTTAAGCAATTGATCTCGTGCGCGTTCTTTCCGGCCAGGTGATTCCACCTGGCCGGAACGCGCGCTAAGGCCGATCTTCCGTATTGCATTACCGCAACTCCAGGGGCCCCCACGGCAGCACTTCCTTGACAAAACGCCCCCTCCATGCGCTCTAGCGCCCGAAACCTGATCTTTCGCGAGGACTCGCATGCATGCCTACCGCAGCCACACCTGTGGCCAGCTCCGCCCTGACCATGCCGGACAGGAAATTCGTCTTTCCGGCTGGGTGCACCGCGTGCGCGACCATGGCGGCGTGCTGTTCATCGACCTGCGCGACCATTATGGCATCACCCAGGTTGTGGCAGACCCTGATTCGCCTGCCTTCAAGGTGGCGGAAAAGGTGCGCTCGGAATGGGTGATCCGCGTTGACGGCAAGGTGCGCCCGCGCCCCCCCGGCACCGAGAACACTGATCTGCCGACTGGCCTCATCGAGGTCTTCGCCACCGGCATCGAGGTGCTGGCGCAAGCGGCCGAACTGCCGCTGCCCGTCTTCGGCGATACCGAATATCCGGAGGACATCCGCCTGCGCTACCGCTTCCTCGACCTGAGGCGCGACCGCATCCACAAGAACATCATGAAGCGCGGGGCCATCATCAACTCGCTGCGCCGCCGCATGGTGGACCAGGGCTTCTTCGAGTTCCAGACGCCGATCCTCACCGCATCCAGCCCCGAAGGCGCGCGCGACTTCCTCGTGCCGTCCCGCATCCACCCCGGCAAGTTCTATGCGCTGCCGCAGGCCCCGCAGCAGTTCAAGCAGCTGATCATGATGTCGGGCTTCGACCGCTACTTCCAGATCGCCGCCTGCTTCCGCGACGAGGACGCGCGCGCTGACCGTTCGCCCGGCGAATTCTACCAGCTCGACATCGAGATGAGCTTCGTGACGCAAGAGGACGTGTTCAACGCGGTGGAGCCGGTGCTCCGCGGCGTGTTCGAAGAATTCGGCGGCGGGCTTCCGGTGACCCAGAAGTTCCCCCACATCGCCTACAAGGACGCGATCCGCTGGTATGGCTCGGACAAGCCGGACCTTAGGAACCCCATCAAGATGCAGGCGGTCACCGAGCATTTCGCGGGCTCGGGCTTCAAGGTCTTCGCCGGCATGATCGCAGCGGACCCGAAGGTCGAGGTCTGGGCCATCCCGGCGCCGAAGGGTGGGTCGCGCGCCTTCTGTGACCGGATGAACTCCTACGCTCAACAGCAGGGCCAGCCGGGCCTCGGCTATGTCTTCTGGCGTGAGGGCGAGGAGGGTGGTGCCGGCCCCATCGCCAAGAACATCGGGCCGGAGCGCACGGATGCTATCCGCAACCAGCTGGGCCTCGGCGTGGGCGATGCCTGCTTCTTCGTCGCGGGCCGGCCTGAGAAGTTCTATAAGTTTGCCGGAGACGCCCGGAACAAGGTCGGCGAGGAGCTGAACCTGACGCCCAAGGACCGTTTCGAGTTCTGCTGGATCGTCGATTTCCCGATGTATGAGTGGAACGAGGAGGAGAAGAAGGTCGACTTCTCGCACAACCCCTTCTCCATGCCGCAAGGCGGCCTCGAGGCGCTGGAAACCAAGGACCCCTTGGACATCCTCGCCTATCAGTACGACATCGTCTGCAACGGCGTGGAGCTCTCCTCGGGTGCTATCCGCAACCACAGGCCGGAAGTGATGAAGAAGGCCTTCGAGATCGCGGGCTACCCCGAGAGCGTGCTCCTGGAGAAGTTCGGCGGCATGTACCGCGCCTTCCAGTATGGTGCCCCGCCCCATGGCGGCATCGCGCCCGGCGTGGACCGCATCGTGATGCTTCTGTGCAATGAGCCGAACATCCGCGAGGTGGTGCTCTTCCCGATGAACCAGCAGGCCGAAGACCTGCTGATGGGCGCACCCTCCGAGGTGAGCCCCAAGCAACTGCGCGAGCTGCACATCAGGCTGAACCTGCCGGAGGCGTGAGGCGTCTCACCCCTGACATTCCTCGCCCCCACGCATGTGGGGGAGAGGGCAGGGTGAGGGGGTGGGTCAACAGGCGGGGTCAACTCCCAATTCCCCCAGCGCCTTCTGCATGCGCTGCATCGCCTTGGCGATCTCCGTCTCGCTGCAGGCGAAGGAGAGCCGGATCGAGCCTGGCGCTCCGAAGGCGGTGCCTGGCACCGTGGCCACGCCGTGTTGCTCCAGCAGCCAGTCGCACAGCGCATCCGTGGTGTCGATCACGTGGTTGCCCGCCTTGCGGCCAAGAAGGCCCGAGACGTCCGGGAAGGCATAGAAGGTCGCCGGAATGTCGCCGATCCTCAGTCCGGGAATGGCGCGGAGGCCCGCCAGCACCATGTCGCGCCGCTTCTGGTATTCCTGCCGCATGCGCTCCACCTCGCCGCGAGGCCCCTCGAGGGCGGCGATGGCGGCGCGCTGCACGAACTGGTTGGCCCCGGCCGTGAGGGCGCTCTGCATGCGGCCCATCGCCTTGGCGATGGGGGCAGGGGCTGCGGCATAGCCCAGCCGCCAGCCGGTCATGGCGAAGCCCTTGGAGAAGCCGTTCACCGTGATGGTGCGCTCACGCATGCCGGGAAGCGACCCGATCGACACCATCTCGCCGCCGAACATGATGTATTCGTAGATCTCGTCGGAGAGCACCATGAGGTGCGGATGGCTCTTCACCACCTCGGCGAGTTCCATGAGCTCGCCGCGCGTCCACACCGCACCCGTGGGGTTTGAGGGCGAATTGAGCACGATGAGTTTGGTGCGCGGCGAAATCGCTGCCGCGATGCGGCTTGCCGGCACCTTGTAGTTCTCCTCCACGCCGGCATGCAGCACCTTGGGTGTTCCGCCCGCGAAGCGCACCGTGATCTCGTAGGACACCCAGAAGGGGGCGAGCATGATCACCTCGTCTCCGTCCCCGACGATCGACAGGATCGCATTGGCGATCGCCTGCTTGGCGCCGTTGGAAACACAGATGTCATTGGGGCCGTAGTCGAGGCCGTTCTCCGCCCGGAGCTTGGCGGACAGCGCATTCCTGAGTTCGGGGATCCCCATCACCGGCGAATAATGCGTGAGGCCCGCCTTCATGGCGGCGGTGGCGGCGGCCTGGATGTTTTCCGGCGTGTCGAAGTCGGGCTCACCCAGCGTCAGGCTCACCACGTCCATGCCGCCAGCCCGCAATTCCCGCGCGCGCTGCGACATGCGGATGATCGGGCCCTCATCGGCGGACTGGCTGCGGGAGACGAGAAGCGAGGCGGGGTCAAATTGTGTCATGAGGAATGTCTATACTTCGGCGTGCTTGCCCGGTCGAGACATGACAGGCATAAGGCCGTCCATGCGGAATACCATATCCATCGCGATTCTTATCATGGCTGCAGCCACCTCCTTGAGCGCCTGTGCTGAGGCGCCGGGCGTTCGCATCACCAAGAACAAGCCGCAGGCCGCCCCGGCCGCGGCGGCGCGCTCGGAGCCTGTCTTCTACAACGGCAAGACCTACCGGCTGGACCTCCGCCCGCGCAGTGGCGGCGTCTATGACATGACGGTCTCCGGCATGACAGCGAAGCAGCAGAAGGATGCGGAGGCGGTTGCAACCTCCTCACTGGGCTATTTCGCCTGCCCCGAGGGCCAGCGCGGCAAGCTGCAGAACAAGCCCACCTACACCAGCGCCAAGTGGCGCATGCAGGCGAAATGCGGCTGAGTTAACCTCTGAGGCGGGCGTAGACCGCGTCGTCCGCCCATTCGTCCTTGAACCATTGGCTCTGGCGGAAATGCGCCTCCTTGACAAAGCCCGCCTTCTCCAGCACCCGGCAGGAGGCAGCGTTGCGCGGGTCCACCGAGGCGGTGATGCGGTGAAGACCGAAAGCCGTGAAGGCGAAGTCTGCCAGCGCCCGCACGGCTTCGGTGGCGAGGCCCTGGTTCCAGTGCGGGCGGGCGATGCTGTAGCCGATCTGGGCGAGGCGGGGGTCGTCCGCCAGGATGTTGAGCCCGCAGTCGCCGGCGAAGATGCCCGTCTGGCGCTCCTCCAGCGCGAACTGGAACCAGCCGGGATCGCCCGGCTCCAGCCCGGAAAGTTCGGCGATGAAGCGCCGGCCGTCGTCTTCCGAGTAACGCTCCCAGGACTGGTAGCGCGCCACCTCCGGGTCGTTGCGCATCGCCACGAAGTCCGCGAGATCGTCCAGCCCGAAACGCCTTGCGATCAGCCGGCTGCTGGCGAAGATCATCCAAACCTGCGGTCCAGCCAGTCCCGCGTGCGGAAATAGCGGCCGATCCACGGCAGGAACCAGGTATTGCCCGTATAGAGCGGGTGGTCAGGGAACTCCGGCCTGTCAAAGGCGCACACGCTGTTGGCCTTGCCCGCGATCTTGCGCGCCGTCTGGTGGCCGAGATAGCTCATCATGGCGATGCCGGAGCCGTTGCAGCCCAGCGCATAATGGAGGTTCTGGAACTTGCCCATATGGGGCATCTCATCCAGCGTGAAGGCCACGTTGCCGGTCCACGCATGGGTGATCCGGGTGCCCTTGAGCTGCGGAAACCGGTCGACCATGAAACCGTGCAGAATGGGTGCTGTCTCGACCGGGTCGGTATGGCCGAACTTTGCCCGTCCGCCGAAGATCAGCCGCCTGCCATCGGGCGACATGCGGTAATAGGTGAGCACGCGGCGGGTGTCCGCGAAGGAGCGGTTCCTGGGGCTGATCGAGGCCGCAAGGTCTGGCGCCAGTTCGTCCGTGGCGATGATGTAGGAGCCAACCGGCACCACGCGCCGCTTCAGCTCTGGCGTCACATCGCCCGTATAGCCGTTGGTGGCGATGATCACGTCGCCCGCCATGATCGCGCCGCGCGGCGTGTCCACGCGCCAGCCGCTCCCCGTTTCGGTGAGCTTCGTTGCCGGCGTCCGCGAGGCGATTGCAATGCCGCGCTGCTGGCAGAGCATGAGCAGCGCCTTGAAGAACAGGGCAGGGTGCAGGTGCCCGGCGCGGCCCACCACCATTCCCCCGCGATAATAGCTGGAACCGATTTCCTCGCGCTGGCGCTCCGGCGGTACGAGATAGGCCTCGGACCTCGCGGTGCGGTTCAGCACCTCCACCTTGTGCGCCATGCCATCGAAATGGCTCTTGCACCAGGCCCCGAGGAAATAGCCAGCGCGCGTCCAGCCGCAGTCGATCTTCTCACGCGCGATCAGGTCTTCGACATGGCTGAAGGCGTCTGCCGCATCGTTGAGATAGGGAGATGCCTCCTCGTCGGACATCGCCTTCGCCATGTAGCGCTTGCCGACGTTGACGCCGCCCGACACCATCCCGCCATTGCGGGTTGAGCCGCCAAAGCCGGGCTCATTGGCGTCCAGCACGATGGCGGAGATGCCCTCGCGGTGGAGTTCCAGCGCCGCGTTGAGCCCCGCATAGCCCGCGCCGATGATGGCCACCGCCACCGACTTGGGCAGGTCGCATTCGGGCAGGGGTTGCGGCTCATAATGATCCCACCAATAGGGGCGGGGCTTGAAGTCCTTGGCGAAAATCGAAGCAGTCATGATGTGTGGAGATTGCGCGATCCGGTGTGGAGTGGCAAGCGTTCTGGACAGTGACAGGAGCCCGGGGCCGCATGAACACCGTCATCAAGTCCATCGTCTATCTCATCGTCGCCATCACTGTGGTCTTCTACGGCGGGGCCTATCTCCTGCCGTCCGAGGCCCGCGTGGAGCGCTCGGTCGAGATTGCGGCGCCGCCGGAGAAGGTCTTTGCCATCGCGGGCGACCTGCGCCGCGTGCCGGAATGGTCGCCCTGGCTCGCCACCGATCCCGCAACGCGCTTCACCTTCGAGGGGCCGGAGCAGGGTGTTGGGCAGGTCATGCGCTGGGCGTCGAACAATCCGCTGGTGGGCAGCGGCAGCGAGAGGGTCACGGAATTCGTGGTGAACGAGCGGCTGGTGACGGAGGCCGACTATGGCGAGTTCGGTCGCGCGGCCTCGACCGTGACCCTCGCACCCTCCGGGCAAGGCACGCGCCTGACGCGAAGCTTCTCCTCCGCCCTTCCCGGCGTCGTGGACCGTTGGGCCGGGCTGATGATCGATGGCTCGGTCGGCGCCGAGTATGAGAAGGGCCTCGCCAATCTCAAGGCGCTTGCCGAAAAGTAGCTGCACATTAACGCAAGGGTTGTAAATTCACCCTGATCATGTCAAGTTCTCCCAGCGTAATGGGAGAAATGCCATGATCCGCACGCCTCCGGGCGCCGGCTGAGGGCCGCGGCCACCAAGGCGGCGCTCAACACCCTGACTCGCTCAGTGGCGAATAGCGTGAAGCGCGAAGGCATCAGGGTCTTCGCCATCAATCTGGCCTGGGTGCATTCGGAGGGTGAGCAGGCGCTGCAGACCGGCTTCCACGGCCTTCCCGAAAACTGGGCCGAGGAGATTGGCCGCCGCATGCCCGCGGGCCGCTTGATCGTGCCTGATGACGGCGCCGTCATCGATTATGAGCAGATGCCAGCGGGTGTTTTCGACGCCCATCCGGCCCTGGCGCCAGCCTAGTGGATTGGCCGGGACAAAAGAGTCCGATTGAAGGTTCCCAACGGCTTGTTGACGTGCGAATCTGAAAGGATGCGCAATGGTATCAGTTTCACCGTTTCCGCCGCCGACTGTCAGCGTCTGCG
>NZ_JBIICB010000242.1:0-6748 GCF_044239095.1 Aestuariivirga sp.
CCGGCCGCGCGCCGGTGGGCGACCTCAAATACCTGGCGGATACCAAGCTCAACGGCTTCGGCTCACCGCTGGCGCGCGCCCAGATCGCCTCAGCCCTGGCCATGCTGGGCGACGGTGAGCGCGCCGACACCGCCTTCGCCGCGGCGATCGAGGCACTGGGCGCCGATGTCGAATCGACTGCCCGCGGCCAATACCGCAGCGACTATGGCAGCGTGCTGCGCGATGCCGCGGCGGTCCTCGCGCTGGCGGCGGACGCCAAGGCAAAGCCCGATATCATCCGCACCGCAATGAGCGCGGTCGAGGTGGAACGCGCCCGCTCCTCCTACGCCTCAACACAGGACATGGCCTGGCTGGTGCTCGCCGCACGTGCCGCAGCCGCTGAAGCCGGCGCAATCCGGCTCAACGTTGACGGCACGGCGCATCAGGGCAGCCTCAACCGCATCTATGGCGAACAGGCCCTCACGAAGGACGTGCGCGTCAGCAATGCGGGGCCGGACCAGCTGCGCGCCACCGTCGCCATCTCGGGCGCACCGCTGGTGCCGGAGCCTGCCGCCAGCAACGGCCTCGTCATCGAGCGCGCCTATTTCACGCCCGGCGGCGAGCCAGTAGACATCACGCGGGTGAAGCAGAACACGCGCCTCATCGCCGTGCTCAGCGTCATGAAGCCTGATGGTGCGGCAGAGTCAGGAACCTTCCTGCTGGTCGATCCGCTGCCCGCGGGGCTCGAGATCGAGAACCCGGCACTCGTCGCCTCCGGCAGCGCCGCAAGCCTGCCGTGGCTCACCGACACCACCTGGGCCACCTACACGGAGTTCCGCGACGACCGCTTCGTCGCGAGCTTCAACGAGTCAACCGCCAAGCTCGCCTACATGGTGCGCGCCGTGGCACCCGGCCAGTACAGCCACCCCGGCGCCTTCGTCGAGGACATGTACCGGCCGGAAATCAACGCCCGCACCGCGCACGGTGCCATCACGGTCGAAAGGCCCTGAGATGACGCGCGGCACATGGCAGCTCCGCCTCTATGCGGGGCTGCTCTGCGGCCTGTTGCTCGTCAACATCGCGGGCTTCACGGTCACGGAAACGCTCCGCCGCCTCGGCCCCGTGCCGCTGGGAGACAAGATCGCCTACTCGACCCTCGTCGTCGACAGCGGCGGCAAACTGCTGCGCCCCTTCATCACGAAGGATGGCTACTGGCGCCTGCCGGTCTCAAGCGCGGAGGTTGACCCGCGCTTCCTCGCCATGCTCATCGCCTATGAAGACAAGCGCTTCCACGCGCACAACGGGGTTGATCCGCAAGCCCTCGCGCGTGCGGCATGGCAGGCGCTGGCAAGCGGCCGCATCGTCTCGGGCGGCTCGACGCTCACCATGCAGGTGGCCCGCCTGCTCGAGCCGCGCCCCAAGCGCCGGCTCACCGACAAGCTCGCCGAAATGATCCGTGCACTGCAGATCGAGCAGCGCCTCAGCAAGGCCGAAATTCTCGATCTCTACCTTGCACTCGCCCCCTATGGCGGCAACATCGAGGGCACGCGCGCCGCATCGCTCGCCTATTTCGGCAAGGAGCCGAAGCGTCTTTCGACCGCCGAGGCTGCCCTCCTCGTCGCACTTCCGCAGGCCCCCGAGTGGCGCCGGCCGGACCGCCACCCGCAGCGCGCCGAGGCCGCCCGTAACCGCGTCATCGCGCGCCTCGCCGGGCAAGGCCTCGTCAATGCCGATCAGGCAGAGGCCGCCAGTGCAGAGGCTGCCCCCCAGGGCCGCCTCGCCTTTCCGATGTTCGCCGCCCATGTGGCGGAGCGGCTGGCAAGGCAGGCGCCGCCCGGCAGCGTGCAGCAGACCAGCATCGACCGCGGCCTCCAGTCCGCGCTCGAGACTCTGGCCCGCGAACGCGCCATCGCCATCGGCTCCGGCGTCGCTGCTGCCATCCTCGTTGCTGACAGCCGCACCGGCGAGGTCCGCGCCCATGTCGGCGGCACGGGCTATTTCGACCAGGTCCGCGCCGGGCAGATGGATCTTGCATCCGCGCTCCGCTCGCCCGGCTCCACATTGAAGCCCTTCATCTACGGCCTCGCCTTTGAGGACGGCGTGGTCCATCCCGAAACCCTCATCGACGACCGCGCCATCCGCTACGGCGCCTATGCGCCGGAGAATTTCGACGACAGCTTCCACGGCACCGTCACGGTCAGGACGGCGCTGCAGCAGTCGCTCAACGTGCCGGCCCTTCAGGTGTTGAATGTTGTGGGCCCCGGAAGGCTCGCGGCGCGGCTCGGCAATGCCGGCGTCAGGCTGGTGCTGCCGGAGAATGCGGGCCCCGGCCTCGCCGTGGGCCTCGGTGGTGCGGGCGTGCGCCTCACCGATCTCGCAGCCCTTTACGTGGCCCTCGCGCGCGGCGGTGAGCCCGTAGCCCTCAGCTGGCACATGGAGGAGCGCCGCGCGCCCAAGCCCCTGCGCCGCCTGCTGGAGCCCGCCGCCAGCTGGATGATCGGCGACGTGTTGAAGGGTGCTCCCACGCCGCAGAACGCGCTGGGCGGCCAGATCGCCTTCAAGACCGGCACCTCCTATGGCTACCGGGATGCCTGGGCCGTGGGCTATGACGGCGCCAACACCATCGCCGTCTGGGTCGGACGGCCGGATGGCGCAGCCGTTCCCGGCGTCGTCGGCAGGCTTGCCGCGGCACCCATCCTGTTCGAGGCCTTCCAGCGGCTCGGGCCCGCGCGCCAGCCGCTTGGCCCAGCCCCGGCCGGCACCGTCATCGCCCGCACGGCGGAGCTTCCCGCAGCCCTCCAGCGCTTCCGTCCCGGCGCGCTGCCGCAGGTCGCTAGCCATGCGCGGGCCGATTCGCCTCCTGCCATCGCCTTCCCGCCCGATGGCGCAAGAATCGAACTTGGAAGCGATCCCGCCTTGAGCCTCAAGGTTCTCGGTGGAACCCCGCCCTTCACCTGGCTCGCTGACGGCGTGCCCATCGCCACGCAGGAATTCCGGCGTGACACCTTCTGGGACACGGCCCTCAAGGGCTTCGCGCGGCTCTCCGTTATCGATGCCAAGGGCAAGACCGCCACCGCCCGCGTGCGGGTGGAGTGAAGCGCCCCTCCCACAAGGCCCGGCCCTGTGCTACGGCCAAGGCCTGAACCCTCAGGACCAAGAACCGATGACCGATACGCCCTGGACCACCCGCCCCGCCCACCGTGACTGGCTGATGAGCAAGGCCAACGCCCTCTTCGACCTCTTCCAGCACAATGCGGTGAACCCGAAGGGTGGCTTCTTCGATCTGGACGCGGCCGGACGGCCCATGGGCCATCTGCGCCAGATCCACGCCACGGCGCGCATGGTGCATTGCTTTGCCATCGGATCGCGGCTCGGAAGGCCGGGCTCGGACCTCATCGTCGACCATGGCATGCGCTATTTGTGGGAGGGCCACCGCGACGGAGTGCACGGGGGCTATTGCTGGTCGCTCGACGACAATGGCTATCAGGACGCCTCGAAACAGGCCTATGGCCACGCCTTCGTGCTGCTCGCCGCGGCGGATGCGAAGGTGCTTGGCCATCCACTGGCCGACCAGATGCTGGCCGACATCACAGACGTCCTCGAATCCCGGTTCTGGGAGGAACGCCACGGCGCCGTTTCCGAAGAATATGCGCGCGACTGGTCGAAGATCACCGCCTACCGCGGACAGAACTCCAACATGCACCTCACGGAGGCACTGATGGCCGCCTATGAGGCCACGGGCGAGGCCCTCTATCTCGACAAGGCCAAGCGCATCGCCAGCCTTGTCATCGGCCGCCACGCCGCGTCACTCGACTATGTGGTGGCGGAGCACTTCGACGAGAATTGGAACATCGACCGCGCCTACAAGGGCTCGGACATGTTCCGCCCGGCGGGCACGACACCGGGCCACTGGCTCGAATGGGCGCGGCTCATGGCCCAGCTCTGGGTGCTCGACGGCCGCCGGGAGGCCTGGCACATCGAGGCCGCCCACAAGCTGTTCCGCAGCGCCGTCGAGCGCGGCTGGGATACCCGCACCGGCGGCTTCTACTATACGCTCGATTTCGACCACCGCCCGGCGCTGACCCACCGGATCTGGTGGCCCGCCACCGAAGCGATCGGCGCCGCAGCCTTCCTTGCCGCGCTGAAGCCCGATCCCTTCCTCGAGCACTGGTACCGCAAGGTCTGGGATTTCTCGGCTCAATACTTCATCGATCCGGCCAATGGCGGCTGGTTCGGCGAACTGGGCGATGACCTGAAACCCATCGACCGGTTCTTCACCGGCAAGCCCGACATCTACCACGCCCTGCAGGCCTGCCTGATCCCGCTCCATCCGGCCACGGGAAGTCTGATGCGCGCTGTGGCGTGATGGGCCTCAGCTGGCTTCGCTGGAGTCGGGCGGCGGCTTCTTCTTGTCGCGCTGCAAGCTCCACAATTCCCGGAAGCCGAAGCCGAGGACGAGGGCGAGCACCAGCAGCAATTTGACGAGCATGATGGCGTCCGTGCTCACGGGCGCTGCTTCTCGAGGCGGGTGAAAAGGTCGGTGAGCCACTTCGCGCGCTCATCGAGGGTGCGCGGCGGGCCGATGGGCGTTCCGGCCAGCGCCACGGCATCAACGAGGAACTGCGCCTCGGGAAGTGCTGGCTGCCCGGTCTGCGGCACGGAGCGCAGGCAGGCGGTCACCGCCTGCCCCAGCAGCGAAAGCTTCCGGCGCGAGGACACGACGGCGCGGCGCGAGACGCTGTCGCAGCCATTGCGCTCCACCGCGCGGCCGATCTCGGCATAGAGCACGCGTGCAGCATGGATCGACGGGCGGCAGCCCGGCGGCAGCAAGGCGATGCCGGAGAGGCTGCGCGCGTAGAGCGCATCGGCCCCGTCGAGAAGGCGTTTCAGAATGCCGCGCAGCGCCGGCGAGGGCTGCGGATCCTCGAGGAAGCGGTCCGCATCGATGCCCGCCTCCGCCATCCAGTCCAGCGGCAGGTAGAGCCTGCCGTTGCGCGCATCCTCGCCCACATCGCGCGCAATGTTTGTGAGCTGCATGGCAATGCCCAGGTCGCAGGCCCGCGCGATGGCATAGGGCTGGCGCACCTGCATGACGAGCGACATCATGGCGCCCACCGTGCCCGCCACGCGCACGGCATAGGCGTGAAGCTCGTCCACCGACTGATAGCGCCGGCCGCTGGCATCCCAGGCGAAGCCCTCGATCAGGGCTTCGGGGATTTCGCGCGGGATGGCGAAGCGCGCCGCGACATCGGCGAAGGCGCGGTCGGCTGGTTGATTCTCAGGCTGGCCGCGGTAGATGCGGTCGAGCCGTACCATCAGCTGGTCGACGGCGGCCCGGCTGTCGGCTGAGCGGTCGACGAGGTCGTCGGCAACGCGGCAGAAGGCATAGAGCGAGCGCGCCGCATCGCACACGCGCTGCGGCAGCAGGAGCGAGGCCGTGTAGAAGGTCTTCGAGCCGTCGCGGATCATCTGGCGGCATTCCGCCAGATCCGCCGGGCTGACCACTGCCTGTTCAGGCGAAAGCTGATGCATGGGGAACGACCGTGTCGAGGATGCGGGCGGAGGAGATGACGCCGGGAATGCCCGCACCGGGGTGCGTGCCTGCGCCCACCAGGAACAGGTTCTCGATGTCCTCTGCCTTGTTGTTGGGGCGGAACCAGGCGCTCTGCAGCAGCACGGGCTCAAGCCCGAAGGCCGCACCCTTGTAGGAAGAGAGGCGGTTTTCGAAATCGATCGGCGTGATGAGCTTCTCCGAGACGATGTGATCGCGCAAGCCCGGCAGCACGGTGGCCTCAAGATGCGCGGCGATGGCGTCGCGGTAGGAGGCCGCGCGCCTTGTCCAGTCGATGCCGGAATCCTGGTGCGGCACGGGCGAGAGCACGTAGAAGGACTCGCAGCCCGGCGGCGCCAGCGACGGGTCAGACGCCGTCGGGCGGTGAAGGTAGAGGCTGAAGTCCCCCGCCAGGTGCTTGCGCTCGAAGATGTCGTGCAAGAGTTCGCGGTAGCGCGGGCCCATCATGATGGTGTGGTGACGAACATCCGCATACTGACGGTTGGTGCCGAAGTACCAGACGAACAGGCTCATGGAATAGCGCGCGCGCTTCAGCTTCGCATCCGACCAGCGCTTGCGCGGGGCGTTGCGCAGCAGTTTCAGGTAGGTATGTGCGGTCTCGGCGTTGGAGACCACGATCGAGGCCTTGACTTCGCGGCCATCCAGCAGCCTGACGCCGGAGGCGCGGTTTGCCTCGCAGGTGATTTCGTCAACGCCACTGTTGAGCGCGACGGCGCCGCCCTGGCGCTCGATGAGCTTCACCATGGCCCGCACCAGCTGGCCGGTGCCGCCCTTGGCCCAGTGCACGCCGTATTCGCGCTCGAGATGGGCGATCATGGAATAGATGGCAGTGACCTTGAACGGGTTACCGCCGATGAACAGCGGATGAAAGCTCAGCGCCATGCGGATCTTGGGGTGCTTCACCCGTGCTGCCACATGCTGGTGCACGGTGCGCCAGGCGCCAAGCCGCAAAAGGTCTGGCGCGATCTTCAGCATGTCGAGCGGCGAGCCGAAGGGCACGTGCCCGAGCTGCTCGAACCCGATGCGGTAGATGCGCTCGCTCTCGGCCATGAAGGTGTCGTAGCCCGCCACGTCACCGGGAGAGATGCGGCGGACCTCCTCGCGCATGCGCACGGGGTCGGCCGAGCAGCTCATCACCGTGCCGTCGTCGAAGCGGATGTCGTAGAAGGGATTGAGCGGGGCCAGCGTGACATCGTC
>NZ_JBIICB010000244.1:0-6657 GCF_044239095.1 Aestuariivirga sp.
CGTGATGGTCGCCAAGTCAGGCGACGCGCTTCTCACCGGGGAGGCCGTCGCCGCCCTGCTCCGGCACCTCGTGCCACGCGCTGACCTCGTGACCCCGAACCTGCCTGAGGCCGCCAAGCTGCTCGGCTGTGAGCAGGCCCAGGGACGCGATGAGGTGGCAGCCCAGGGGCGGGCCATCTGCGCACTTGGGGCGCGGGCGGTATTAATGAAGGGTGGCCATGCCGAAGGGCCTCTATGCGAGGATGTGCTGGTGTCGGCGGAGGGTGTCTGCGTCTTCACAGCACCCCGCATCGCCACACGCAACACGCATGGCACCGGCTGCACATTGTCATCCGCCATCGCGGCGGAGCTTGCCAAGGGCCGGCCGCTGGCGGAGGCCACTGGCGTGGCGCATGGCTGGCTGCACGCGGCGATCACGCGGGCGGACGAGCTGAGAATTGGATCGGGCCATGGGCCCGTGCACCATTTTCACGGGACATGGCGATGAGCTTCACGGTGATCGGCGCGGGCGTCGCCGGGCTTTGCATCGCCACCGAACTCGTCAAGCGGGGCGCAGAGGTTCGGCTTATCGACCGGGCGGGAGAGCCGGGACCGCATGCCTGTTCCTGGTGGGCGGGCGGCATGCTCGCCCCCTATTGCGAAGGCGAGACGGCGCCCGGCATCGTGGTGCGCCACGGCCTTGCCGCCGCGGACTGGTGGGAAGTCCATGGCGCGGCCGTGGCCCGCGGTGGCTCACTTGCCATTGCACTGGGCCGCGACCGGCAGGAACTCGACCGTTTTGCCCGCCGCACGCACGAAAACCGGTTCGTGGCCGGAGAAGAGCTGGCGGAGATCGAACCCGACCTCGCCGGGCGGTTCGAGCGCGCGCTGTTCTTTCCATCCGAGGCCCATCTCGCCCCGCGCCAGGCGCTTTCGGCACTCTCCGCGGGACTTCGCGCGAAAGGTGTCGCGATCACGCAGGAGGGTGTGGGAAGCCCAGGCCAGGTGATTGACGCTCGCGGCCTGAGCGCCAGGGACACGCTCAACGACCTCCGGGGGGTGAAGGGGGAAATGCTGCTGCTGAGCTGCCCCGAGATCACGCTGTCGCGCCCTGTCCGGCTGCTTCATCCCCGCATCCCGATCTATCTCGTGCCGCGGGGTGACGGCATCTACATGCTCGGGGCGACGCAGATCGAGAGCAGCGACCGCAGCCGCGCCACGGCACGCTCGGTGCTCGAACTGCTGAGCGCCGCCTATGCGCTTCATCCGGCCTTCGGCGAGGCCGAGATACTGGAAATCGGGGTCGATGCGCGGCCCGCCTTCCCGGACAACGTGCCGCGTCTCCGCCGGGTTGGCGGCAGGCTCCATGCGAACGGGCTTTTCCGCCACGGATTTCTGATGGCGCCTGCGCTGGCGCGGATGGCGGCTGATCACCTGCTCATGGGAGCCACACCGGAGTTGCTGCAATGAAGATCATGCTCAACGGCGAGACTGCCGAAATCCGCGGCGCGACCCTGGCTGATGCCCTGGCGGAGCACGGCTATGCGGATGCTCAAGTCGCCACCGCCGTGAACGAAGAATTCGTGCCGCGGAACGCGCGGCGCATGCGGATCCTGGCGCCGGGAGACCGCATCGAAGTCGTGGCGCCACGGCAGGGAGGCTGACGATGAGGTCGTTTTATGGCGAGACGCTGTCATCCCCCCTCATGCTGGGCACGGCTCTTTACCCCTCGCCCGCGGTCCTGCGCGAGGCCTTCACCCGCTCGGGCGCATCCGTTGCAACCGTCTCGGTGCGGCGGGAAGCGGGCAGCAAGGCGGCAGGAGCCGATTTCTGGGCGATGGTCCGGGAGCTTGGCGTGAGGGTACTGCCAAACACGGCGGGCTGCCATTCCGTCCGCGAGGCGGTGACGACGGCGCAAATGGCGCGTGAGCTGTTCGGCACCGACTGGATCAAGCTTGAGGTGATCGGCCATGCAGACACGCTGCAGCCGGATCCCTTCGCCCTGCTGGAGGCGGCGCGCATCCTGTGCGCGGAAGGGTTCAAGGTATTCCCCTATACCACGGAGGACCTGGTGCTGGCCGAGCGGCTGCTCAAGGCTGGCTGCGACGTGCTGATGCCCTGGGGTGCGCCCATCGGCACAGGCCTGGGCCTCACCAACCCTTACGGCCTTCGCACGCTGCGCGCCCAATTGCCGGATGTGCCGCTGGTGGTGGACGCAGGGCTCGGGCTTCCCAGCCACGCCGCGCAGGCGATGGAAATGGGCTTCGACGCCGTTCTGCTCAACACCGCCGTGGCGCGCGCGGGCGATCCGCCGGCGATGGCCGAGGCATTCGCCCTTGCCGTGAAGGCCGGGCGCCTCGCCCATGATGCCGACCCGATGGACCCGCGCGACATGGCAAGCCCCTCGACCCCCGTGATTGGAAAGGCCTTCCTCGCATGACGCTTGACCGTTTCTACCCGATCTTCGACGAACCCGGCTGGCTCGCCCGCATGCTGCCGCTGGGTGTGAGGCTGGTGCAGCTCCGCATCAAGGACAAGCCGGAGAACGAACTCCGCAGCAGCATCGCGCAAGCGCGCGACCTCTGCCGCAAACACGGCGCCGTGCTGGTGGTGAATGACTACTGGAAGATCGCCATCGAGCTTGGATGCGACTGGATTCACCTCGGGCAGGAAGATCTCGACACGGCGGACATTCCCGCGATCCGCAGGGCCGGGATCAGGATCGGGGTGAGCACCCATGACCATGCAGAGCTCGAGCGCGGCCTGAGCGTCGCTCCCGACTATATCGCCCTGGGGCCGATCTACCCCACCATCCTGAAGAAGATGAAGTGGCATGAGCAGGGCCTCGACAAGCTCGGCGAATGGCGGGGCCTCACCGGCAAGATTCCGCTGGTCGGGATCGGCGGGATGACGATCAGCCGCGCGGCGGGCGTCTTTGCCGCTGGCGCGGACATCGTCTCGGCCGTCACCGACATCACGCTCGACAAGGATCCTGAAGAGAAGGTCCGGCAATGGATCGCAGCGACACGGTGAGCCGTTACGCCCGCCAGATGGCGGTGCCAGGCTTCGGCGCCGCAAGCCAGGCGCGCCTGCGCGATGCGCAGTTGCTGGTGGTGGGCGCGGGCGGCCTCGCGGCACCGCTGCTGCCAGCCCTGGTGGGCGCAGGCATCGGGCGCATCCGCCTTGCCGACCCCGATGTGGTGGACCTCAGCAACCTGCACCGGCAGACGCTGTTCCGCATGAGCGACATTGGCCTGCCCAAGGTCGAGGCCGCGGCCAGGCACCTCCGCGCCCTCAACCCCGATACGGTGATCGAGCCGGTGGCAGCAGCGCTCGATCCCTCGAATGTCGCGGAACTCGCCGCCGGCTGCATGCTGCTGCTCGACTGCGCCGACAGCTTCGCCGCGAGCTACATCCTGTCTGATTTCGGCATGGCTGCCGGCATTCCGCTCATCAGCGCCTCGGTGCTCGGGACTTCGGGCTATTGCGGCGGCTTCTGCGGCCAGGCGCCATCGCTCCGCGCCGTGTTTCCGGAGCTGCCGCCCAGGCTTGGCAGTTGCGCCGAGGATGGGGTGATCGGGACGGCCGTCGCCGTCGTGGGCGCAATCCAGGCGCAGATGGCCATGGCCGTGATCACTGGTGATGCGCCCTCGCCGCTCGGGCAGCTCGTCACCTTCGAGGCACGCGGCATGCGCTTCGGAGGCTTCCGGTTCCTGGGGGCAGAAGAACCTGCGTTCCGCCCGCGCTTCATCGCCGCCGGGGACATCCGCGCGGATGACTGGGTAGTGGACCTCCGCGCAGCCGAGGAGGCACCGCTCGCCACGCCGCACGCCCTGCGCCTGACCGCCGAGGCGGTGGGCGAAGCGGGCGCCAGGCCGGAACACACGCAGCGCGCCGTCCTGTGCTGCCGCTCAGGGGCCAGGGCATGGCGGGCTGCCGAGCGCCTTTCCGCCCGCTGGGACGGAGACATCGTGCTCGCCGCACTCGGACAATCAGACGCAAAGAGGAAAACGACATGAAGAAGATCCTGCTGGTCCTGCTCTTGCTGCTTCCCGCGCCCGCCTTCGCGGCGGACAAGCTGACGGTACTTCTGGACTGGTATGTGAATCCGGACCATGCGCCGATCATCATCGCGCAGGAAAAGGGCTTCTTTGCCGAACAAGGGCTGGAGGTGACGGTGATTCCGCCCGCCGACCCGGCGGATCCGCCCAAGCTTGTCGCCGCCGGAAAGGCGGAAATCGGCATCTCCTACCAGCCGCAGCTTCACCTGATGCTGGATGAAGGCCTGCCGATCGTTCGCGTGGGCACGCTGGTGACCGCGCCGCTGAATTGCCTGCTGGTGCGCGATGATGGCTCGGTTGGCACGCTGGCGGACCTCAAGGGCAAGAAGATCGGCTATTCGCTGGCCGGATTCGAGCAGGCGCTGCTCTCGGCGATGCTCGCCAGCGCAGGGCTCTCGCTTTCGGATGTCGAGCTCATCAACGTCAACTGGTCGATCTCACCGTCCCTGATGTCGAAGCAGGTGGATGCGGTGATCGGCGCCTTCCGCAATTTCGAGCTGACGCAGATGGACCTCGCAGGGGTGAAGGGCCGCTGCTTCTATCCCGAAGAGGCGGGCGTTCCGGCCTATGACGAGCTCATCTACGTGGCAAAGCGCGACGGCCTCGACAAGCCGCTGATCCGCCGCTTCCTTGCTGCCACGGAAAAGGCCGCGAACTACATCGTGAACCATCAGGAGGAGAGCTGGAAAATCTTTTCCGGCACCGCACCAGAGCTTCAGGACGAGCTGAACCGCCGCGCCTGGGCGGATACGCTGCCGCGCCTGTCGCTGCAGCCGGCCGCCCTCGACAGCGGCCGCTATGTCCGCTTCCAGGACTTCCTGCTGAAGGCAGGGCTGCTGAAGAATGCGCAGCCCGTGTCGCGCATTGCCATCGACCTGGGCGCGGAATGAAGGCACCGGCAATTAGCCTTCAAGGCGCGGCGCGGATCGGGGGGGAACGGATCTTCGGCCCACTCGGCCTGTTTATTCCGGCAGGGGGCTGGACCTCTCTCCTTGGGGCCTCGGGCTCGGGAAAATCGACGCTCCTCCGGCTGCTCGCCGGGCTTTCCGAGGGGATCGGCTTCCAGGGTTCGATCAGCTGCGACGATGGCCTGCCCCTGCCCGGCCGCACCATCCTGATGCAGCAGTCTGACCTGCTGCTTCCCTGGGCGAGCGTTGTCGCCAATGTCACGATCGGCGCCAAGCTCCGCGGTGAGCGCCCCGACATGGCGCGCGCCGGGGAATTGATCCGCGAGGTGGGTCTCGCCGGCCTCGAGCACCGCAGGCCCGGGGAGTTGTCAGGCGGGCAGCGACAGCGCGTGGCCTTGGCCCGCACCCTGGCGGAGGACAGGCCCGTGGTGCTGCTCGACGAGCCCTTCTCCGCACTCGACCCGCACACCCGCCGCCAGATGCAGGACCTCACGCGGCATCTGATGGAGGGGCGCACCGTGGTGCTGGTCACCCATGACCTGATCGAAGCAGCACGGATGGGCGACAGCGTCGTGGTGATGAGCCCGGAGAAGGCCAACCGCGTGGACCTGCCCCCGGCGCCCGCCAGCGAAGACCGCACCGCAGATCGCGCCAGCCTGCTGATGCGCCACGTGGTGAGCGGCGCGGCGTGACAGGCACGTTCAAAGCCCTTGCCGCAGGCGCGGCGCTGATCATGCTCTGGCAGGCAGTGGTAAGCCTGTTCGAGATGCCGCCCTTCATCCTGCCCGGGCCCCTCCTGGTGGCCGGCGTGATTGCGGCGCAATGGCAATTGCTCGGCTGGCATGCCAGCGTGACAATGGTCCAAATCCTGACGAGCCTTGTGCTGGCGGGCCTTCTGGGCACTGCGACGGCGATTGCCATGGCCGCCTGGCAGCCGGTGCGCTCGCTCGTGCTGCCGGTCCTGCTGCTGAGCCAGGCAATGCCGATCTTCGCCCTCGCGCCGATCCTCACCCTGTGGCTCGGCTATGGCTTCTGGTCCAAAGTGGCAATGGCGATGCTCATCGTCTTTTTCCCCATCACCTCCTCCTTCTTTGACGGGCTGATGCGCACACCGCGCGGCTTTCTGGACCTGGGCGGACAGCTCAAGGGCCGGCCGGCCCGGGTGATGTGGCACATCCGCATTCCCACGGCGCTGCCCTCGCTCGCATCGGGCTTGCGGATGGCGGCGGTCTATGCGCCGGTCGGCGCGATCATCGGAGAATGGGTCGGCGCCTCGCAGGGATTGGGCTATCTGATGCTTTTCGCCAATGGCCGCGCCAAGATCGACCTGATGTTTGCCGCGCTGGCCGTTCTTCTGATGGTCACCCTGGCACTGCGGTTCATGGCCGAGGTGCTCTGCCGTCTCATGCTATCCCGCTATCCCGCTGCGTAACCGTCATCCCCGCTTCTGCTTCAAGGCCAACTCCCGCAAAAAGGCCTTGGCGGTGACGACGGAGGCCACTTCAGGCTTGGCAAACCATAAAATGGCTTGTGCACCTGGATCCGATAGTTCTGGTGCTAAACCCTTGGATACATTAAGCTTGGGGATGTCCCGGTCGATGTAGAAATTTGGAGTGAGGTTGGCGTTGCTCTCCTCGAGCCGTAGGCTCGGGGTGTTCAATCCTAAATGGAGAGCAACACCATGAAGAAAGCTACCACATCCATCAATG
>NZ_JBIICB010000245.1:0-6601 GCF_044239095.1 Aestuariivirga sp.
GCGGCGGGAGCGAAGGCCAGTCCATGGCGTGACAGCGCCGCGCCATGCTCGCGCAGGAAGGGCGAGCCCGCGAAGAGACTGAGGTTCATCGCGGCCACGTCATGGCGGAAGCCGGGCAGCGTCAGCTCACGCGTCTTGACGGCACCGCCTGCCTCATCCTTTGCCTCGAATACCCCGACCTTCCAGCCATGCCGGGCAAGATGCACCGCCGTGGCAAGGCCATTGTGGCCCGCCCCAACAATCACCGCATCGAAAGACGACTCCACCGCCATCAAGGTGCCGCGCGCCGACGCTAGCGCGCCAGCCGGACAGCGCGAAGTCTTGCGCCGCCGGCCGCAGGCGCGAGGCAAAGCGCTACCAGCGGCAGTTGCCGCATGGACCTGCTGGCTGGCCCACTTATGGCGGATGTCACAGATTGCGTCTTCGAAGCCAAGGCAACCTCCCAGTTTCGATCCTGCGTGAAGGCTTGCGCACTTCCGCTAAAAAAATGTCTTGTGAGTGCAATGATGCGCGTGATCGCGCTGTTCAGCAACAGCTTATCTCACTTTACGTGGCACCTCAGGCAGCGCATGTCCCGAAATCCGCAGCAGAAGTTCGTGCGGCTGCTGACGGTGACGGCTTTGCCCGCATCCATCTTCTTCAGCGTCTCCGCAACCACCAGCGGCGCGATCATCGGGTGTGATCAGGTTGAGGAGCGCCATTCTGCCGGAGGGGTGGTTCCGGCGATGCCGATCAGTTGTGAGATCTCGCCTGCGAGTGCCGCACGAAGATCCGCGAAGGCTGCATCCGGCGCGAGGGTGCTCACCGCGCCGAAGCTTTCAGGCGCGAAGGGAAAGCCCAAGATGGCGTAAGCCGTGGCCACGGCATGGCGTGCCGGGGCAGAGGGGTGGACGGAAATCACCGCGCCCATGTGATAGCCGCGCCGGCCGATGCGCTGGGCAACGCCTGCGAGCTTGAGGGTTCCTCCCGCATTCACGCTGTAGTCGCCGGGGCAATATTCGCCCGGCACCTGACCGACCCGCGCATCAACGCGGAAGCCCTTCAATGCGGTGGCGATGGCAGCTGAGAACATGGCGAAGCGCTGCGTCACGCTGTTGCGCGGTTCCTGATGGGGGGCGATGAGGTCGATCACCAGTGCGTTTCTGTCATAGACCGCAAGCTGCCCGCCCGCGCGCCGCTCCGCAGGGGTGAAGCCGAGGTGTTGCATGGCGGCCGCTGCCTCCGCATAGGCGGGAAGCGCCGTATCACGCGGCGCGAAGGCCGCGGTGGCCTGTGGCCGGTAAAGGCGCAGGCTGCCGGGGCCTTGGCCATCCATGGCGGAGAGAATGGCGGACACGCGCGCGATGTCATCCGCGGCGGAAGCGGCAGACAGGAGGTCCTGCCCATCGCCATCATCGAGCAGGACGGGTCCGCCGAAGGCCTGCATCAGGCCAGCTCGCGCGCCTTTCCGGCACAGCCATAAAGCTTCATTTTCTCGATGGTGGCGGCCACCATGCGCTTGCGGCCCTCGGCCATCGCCTCCTCGAGCTGGCGGTCGCCCGTGGCGAAGACAGCCTCGAGGCCAGCGCGGAAGGCGTGGCGGAGATCGGTGTCGGCGTTGAACTTGTTCACACCCGCGGCCCGGGCCGCAAGCACTTCATCCTCCGGAATGCCGGATGCGCCGTGCAGCACCAGCGGTATGCCCGTGGCATCACGCAGTTCCTTGGTGCGGCCGATGGCGAGGGGCTCGGGCTTCAGGCCGGGAATGACGCCGTGCACGATGCCAACCGAGATCGCCAGCGTATCAACACCGGTTTCGGCGACGAAGCGCTGGGCTTCGCCGACATCGGTGTAGTAGTCGGGCCAGTGCACGCTTTCGCCCACATCCGGAATCTTGCCAAGCTCGGCTTCGACGGGAATGCCGAAGTCATGCGCGATCTCCACGATGCGGCGCGTGGTCTTGATGTTTTCCTCGAAGGGCAGGTGCGCGCCATCATACATGATGGAGTTGAAGCCCAGGCGGATGGCCTCGATGCATTCATCCCAGGAGCCGTGGTCAAGATGGATCACGAAATGCGCGCTGGACTCTTCTGCGATGCGCTTCGTCATCTCGAAGGCCTTGCGCACCCCCATATGCGGGATGATCGCCCGGCCCACCTGCAGAAACACCGGCGCGTCTGCCTGTTCGGCGGCCCAGACGAGGGCTTCGGTTGTTTCCACATTGTGCATGTTGAAGGCCCCGATGGCAAAATTGCCCGCTCGGGCGCCTTCGATGAGCTTCCTCGGATTGGTCCATGGCATGTGATGAGTTCCTATCGTTTTATTCGGTGACGATGACGGCGACGACGGAGCGGACCTCGGCGGTCTCTCCTTCCTTCACGATGATCTCGTTCAGGCGGCCAGCACCTGGTGATTCCAGCGTGTCGGTCGACTTTTCCGACTCGATCTCCGCCAGCGGCTCATCTTCCTTCACCAGATCGCCAATGGCCTTGTGCCACTTGATGATCTTGCCTTCGCTCATTCCCATGCCCCATTGCGGGAGGAGTACCTTGATGCGTGCCATTGTCTCTTGCTTTCTCTCCTGACATTCCGGGTTCAGGCCGCGCGCCGGCGGCTCTCCATCGCCCTTTTCACGGCGGCGATGGTCTTGGCGGCATCGGGATAGAGCTGCTTCTCGATCGCCGGGCTGAAGGGAATCTGCGTATCGGGTGTCGTCACGCG
Organism: Aestuariivirga sp.; assembly: GCF_044239095.1. Classification (GTDB taxonomy): domain Bacteria; phylum Pseudomonadota; class Alphaproteobacteria; order Rhizobiales; family Aestuariivirgaceae; genus Aestuariivirga. The sequence goes on from NZ_JBIICB010000245.1 coordinate 2,701, forward strand.
CATGATCGGCGCCTTCAGGCAGTCGAAGGCTTTTTCCGCCACGATGGCCGAGATCTCGGCGGCCGCACTGCAGGTCGTGTGCGCGGGATCGACGATGACGAGGCGGCCGGTCTTCGCCACCGAAGTGAGGATCGCCTCGGAATCGAGCGGCACCATGGTGCGCGGGTCGATCACTTCGGCCGATATGCCCTCCGCCTCGAGCTTCTGTGCCGCCTGAAGGGCTGCGTGGACGCCGGTCGAGATGCCGACGATGGTGACGTCAGTTCCCTGCCGGTGCGTGCGGGCCACGCCGAAGGGAATCTTGAACTCGCCATCCTCAACCTCTTCCTTGAGGCCCCAGAGGATGCAGGCCTCGAAGGAGAGCACGGGATCATCCATGTCGACGGCGGTGCGCAGCAGGCCCTTCGCATCGGTGGGCGTTGCCGGCACCATGATCTTGAGGCCCGGCACATTCATGAACATGGGGTAGGGCCGGTCCGAATGATGCGCGCCCGTGTTGAGGCCGAAGAACATGGCCGAGCGGAACACAACCGGCAGAGAGGCCTGGCCGCCGAACATGTAGCGGTTCTTCGCCACCTGGTTCACGAACTGGTCCATCGCCATGTAGAGGAAGCTCGAATAGGAGAGATCGACGATGGGCCGCAGGCCCGTCATGGCGGCACCGGCGGCGGCACCCACCATCACCTCCTCCGAGATCGGCGTGTTGCGGATGCGGCTTGCGCCGAACATCTGCAGGAAGTCGCCCTTGTCGGCGCGCGACTTGCCGCCGCCCATGGTGCCGTAGACATTTGCCTCGACATCCTCACCCATGATGATCACGCGCGGATCCGCCTCCATGGCTTCGCGCTGTGCGGCGCCGATGGCGCCCAGATAGCTCATGACAGTCATTGGTTCACTCCGAAGGGTTCGGTGTAGAGGTCTTTGAAGGCAATGTGTGGCTCGGGAAACGGGCTGTCTGCCGCGAACTGGTAGGCGGCCTCGACCTCTGCCGTGACCTCCGCCTCGATCGCGTCGAGGACGGCCTCACCGGCAATGCCTTGCGCGATGAGATGGGCGCGGAACAGCTTGATCGGGTCCCGCTTCATCCACGCCTCGCGCTCGGCCGGGTTGCGGTAGTCGGTGCCGAGACGCAGGCCCTCTGAATGCTCGTTGAAGCGATAGGTGACGACCTCGACGAGGCTCGGTCCATGGCCGGTGCGCGCGCGGTCCACCGCCGTCTTCACCGCGGCATGGACCTTGAGCACGTCCTGACCGTCCTCGACGCGGACGCCCGGCATGTCGAAGCCCGGTGCACGTTCGGCGATGACGCCTGCCGTCACCGTGTGTGCTGGTGTTGAGAGGGCATATTGGTTGTTCTCGCACAGGAAGACGATGGGAAGCTTCCAGACGGAGGACAGGTTCATCGCCTCGTAGAGGCAGCCCTGGTTGGCTGCGCCATCGCCGAAGAAGGCGAGCGAGACGCGGCCCGTGCCCAGCACCTTGGCTGACAGGGCGGCACCCGTTGCAATGGGGATCGAGGAGCCAACGATGCCGGATTCCCCCAAGCTTCCCACCTTGAAGTCAGCAAGATGCATGGAGCCGCCCTTGCCGCCGCAGACGCCCCCAGCCTTCCCCGTGAGCTCCGCCATGAGCGGGCCCAGGGCTGCGCCCTTGCCAATCGGGTGGCCGTGGCTCCTGTGGTTGCCGGTCATGTAGTCTCCCTCCGCCAGCGCCATGCAGGCGCCAACCACCTGCGCCTCCTGGCCGATCGAGGTGTGGACCGTTCCGGGAATTTCGCCGCGCTTCACCATCTTGGAGGCGCGCTCGTCGAAGAGACGGATACGGAGCATCCGCTTCTGCATTTCAAGCAGAAGGTCGTTGGGTTGTGTCATGACTTAACCTTTCACTTGCTTTGCCGCCGCTGGCCTTGACAGCAGCATCTTGGCGCTTTCCGCATCGGTCACCAGAACGTCGATCCATTCACCGGCGAGTGCTGCGGCGAGCGCTTCATGCTTGGCCTTGCCGCCGGCAACCGCGATCCGCCGGCCTGCATCGCGTAACTGATCCAGCGAAATGCCGATGACGAGATCATCGAGCGGTGTTGGCACAGGCTTGCCCCGCCGGTCGATGAAGCGCTGGTGGAGCTGGCCCACAGCACCTGCCTTGCGCACCTCGGCCAGCTGTTCGGCGGTGAAGAAATTGTCGCTCTCTTCCAGCGGCCCGTGGAAGTCCGCGGGGCCGATCCCCACGAAGACGATGTCGACTTCGTTGAGAAGAGTGAGTGCCTTCTGGACATGCGCATCAGCAAGCGTGCCCTCGCGAAGTGCCGCGCTGCGCATCACGCCGGGCGCACGCAGGAAAACGGCTTCCGCCCGAAAGGCCCGGGCCATCTGCAATGTCGCGACATCGGCCTCGTGCTGCAGCATGGGCGAACCCAGATCGCCGAGCGTTTCGACGACGGAGCGGATTGCGCTGCGCGTGCCCGGCTCGATGCAGCGTGCCATTTCCCGCAGCGTGGTGCTCCAGGAGGTGAAGCCGAGGACGGGCCCGCCTTCAAAGGCGCTGGAGAGGCAGCGCGCCGCGGCAGCGCCGAGGATCTGCGCGATACCCTCCTCGGTGGGATCGATGTCGACCACATAGGCGGCATCGAGGCCATAGGCCTCGATAAGTCCTTCCTCGAGATCAGGATAGAGGCCTTCCGGCGGCACCACGATGGAGCGGATGATGCCCTGCTCTTCCGCCATGCGGAGAAGGCGCGAGACACCGGCCTGGGAGATGCCCATTTTCTCCGCGATCTCGGTCTGGCGCGCGCCCTGGATGAGGTGGAGGCGCGCCGCCCTGGTCATCTGCCGCAATTGCTCGATATCGGCCGCGGCGTAACGCCGTGCCAGCGCCGTGCTGGCCTGCCGCTTCATGACAGCGCCCCGGAGCCAAGCCGGAAGGTGGCTCTGAGGCCCGGATAGATGCTGCGATAGGCCGCTAAGATATCTGCATAGCGGTGATGGATGGCGAGGTCGGGCTCGAAGATCCTGTCGATGCCGGTCATGGCATCGGCCGCAGTGCGGAGATCGGCGTGGAACCCGAGGGCTGCTGCCACATGGATGCCAGCACCCAGCGCCGTGCTTTCCTGTTCGCGCACCACCTTTACCGAGCGGCCGAGAACGTCGGCGATGATCTGGCACCAGAGCGGGCTGCGTGAGCCGCCGCCCAGCATCAGGATCTCCTCGATCGCGGTCCCCGTGGCGGCTTCAACGCCTGTGGTGAGGAAGCACTGCTCGAGGGCGATGCCTTCCAGTACGGCGCGGTACATGTGCGCCTTGCCGTGAAGGCCGGACAGCCCCACGAACGCGCCGCGCGCGTGGCCGTCCCAGTAGGGCGTCATGGCGCCTGTCCAGTAGGGCAGGCAGAGAAGCCCACCGGCGCCTGGGGGAATTGTGGCTGCCGCCTCCTCTAGAATCTGTTCGGGGGATTTGCCGGGCACGTCCTGCGGCACGCCGATCTGGGTGGTGAACCACACGACATTCTGCGTGCCGCCGCCGATGAAGGTTTCGAGAATGTAGCTGCCGGGCACTGGCCCGCCCATGGTGCGATAGGCCGTGTCGTAGCTGTAGCGGTCGGCATGGACGCCGGAGACGGTGCCGGTTCCGAGATTGAGATAGGCGCGGCCGGGCCTGGTGACATTGCAGCCCAGCCCCGCCGACTGACCATCCCCCGCGCCGACGGCCACGGGCAGCCCGGCAGGCAGGCCCAGACTCTGGGCAACGGACGGGAGGAGCCCGCCCGCAATGGCGCCCGGCGGCAGCAGCCTGCTGACCTTGGCGCGCGACAGCCCCGCCATCTCGAGGAGACCGTCATCATAATCGAAACGCTCGAGATCAACCAGGCCGAGCGGGTCCGCGCAGGACCAGGAGGTGGCCCATTC
>NZ_JBIICB010000246.1:0-6588 GCF_044239095.1 Aestuariivirga sp.
CACGATGCGCGAGCCCTCAGGCTTGCCCTCCGCCCGCTCTCGCGAGACGGCGCGGGGCTTGGCCCGCTGCAGGGCCTCCACGAGGACGGGATCGACGTCTGGGCTGAGGCCCAGACCGTTGTCGGCCCGCAAGGCGAGGATCGCGGCCCGCGTGCGCGGGCCGTAACGACCGTCCACGATGCCTACTTCGAAATACCCGAGGTCCTTCAGTTGCTGCTGAACGACCTTCATCTCAGGGCGCTGCGGCGCGTCCGTACTGAGCGGACGCCGGATGCCTAGCAACCTTGACTTCGCATAGCGCGCAATGGTCACACCGTCCGACTGGTTGCCGCCGAGCACCTCGATCTGGCTGCCCGTGGCCTTGTGGAAGAAAGCGACATGGCCCTGCGCCGTGTTGGAGCCGCGCGTGAAGATGACGATGTCGCCATCCTTCGCCTGTTCGGGGCCGGCGACCTTCTCACCCCATGTGAGATAAGAGCGGGCATTGAGCTTGCGCGTCGAGGCGAAGCCTGCCTTCTCGAGGCAGTGGCCGACGAAAGCGGCGCACCAGGCGACCTCATCATGTTCCACCCAATGGTGGCCGACGGTGCGGTACATCTCCATGATCTTCGGATTGTCGGCAGAGCCCTTCAGCTCCTTTGTGCCGAGATAGCCGCGGGCAATGGTCATGTGGGTCATGGGCAAAAGCCTCCTTGTTCCGGCAAGGCCCTGCGGCTGCCGGATGGGTTGGGTCTCGAAACTTGAATGGGAGAAAGGTGCGTTGCCGCTCAGGGCGGCAGCTTGGTCAGCCGCTCGAGCAGGAAGTCATACAGTTTGTCGATCTTGCCCTCGATGGCGTCGAAGCGCCGCGTGATGGAGGGCTGGTCGATCCGCGCGACATCGAGTTCCAGCATGCCGACGCGGGCGCGGATGTCGTGGATGTCGGCCCTGATCGTGGCGATGTCCTTGTTGACCTGCTGGCCGGCATCGGGAACAAGCGCCTCCTTGAGCTTCAGCATCGCAAGCAGGGCTCCGGCGACACCGCCCAGCCCCACCACGAAATACAATGCCGCCGGGATGTTCCCAGTCCAGTCCTGTATCATCAGGATGTCTCCTGTCAGATGGCGCCCGCGCCACCGGACCCCGGTCGCTTCAGGCTCAGTTGCGTGATAAAGCCGCCGCCGCGCGAATAGCTGTGGGTGACGCTCTCGATGCGCCAGGGGCCGTCGACGCCAGGCCTCGCCCCCGTCACGATGCAGAGCCCGTCCGGAAGGGCGGCGGTGTCACCCTCGATGGTGACGGAGCCCTCGCCCGCATCGCGCTCCGAGGTCGCCCCGTCGGATGCAGTCTGCTGCTTGGCCTCTCCCGGATCGCGGAGATGGGCCTGCGGTTACCCCTCATCAGGTAGCCGTTGACGAAGAGCCCTGCCGTGCGCGGGGACTGTGCCCCTGAGATCCTCGTCCTGATCTCGGCATGGTACGGCGGCATGCCGAGCCGCGTGAAGCCGATGTGGGTCGAACGCAGCCGCACATCGGGCAGGCAGTTTGAGCAGGTCGCCCTTCGCTGGCCGGAACCCGAGGTTGGCAACCTGCGCAGCGGCAATCCAGAAGGCGCTCTGCTCGGACACCATGCGCGTCGTGCCTTTGAACTCCCCGCCCCTGCTCTGACCCCGAAGATCGGAGGGCACGGCAAGGGCGGAGAAGATGCCACTGACCTTCACCGCCATGCGGTCGGCATCGGCTGCCGCCTCGGCATACTGACTGCCGCGGCGCGGAATCAGCACCGCCTCTTCACCGAAGCCTTGCATGACAGCGCCAGATGCCAGTGCATCCAAGGCGTCAAACGGCGAGGTCACGAATAAACCCGCCTCAGGTGCGCTTGCCCGGGATCAGCACGCGCGGGCGGGTGCAGTAGTGGAGCGCGTTCATCTGGAACTCCAGGTTCACGCCCTTGCCGTTCATCATCTCCCACTGCTTGGCGTAGAGGCGCTGGCCGGGGGTGTTGACCGTCTCGATGTAGTCGGCGGGACCGTAGACGGTGCGGAACAGGCCGGGTACGCCCGTCGGGAACAGGTGACTCTTGTTGGTGTCAACCCCGATGGTGCCGCCGCCCTTGTAATTGGCCCAGGTGATGCCGCCGAAGTCGAAGGAGCCATGGAAGCCGTTGACCCCGGCCCCGACATAGGCGCCCCTCAGGCTCGCGGCGTCGGCATAGCCCTTGTAGGTCTCCCTGACCTCCTTGTGGGCGATCAGGTCGTCGAAGAACGTGTCGCCGCAGATCGCCATGACATTGGTGAAGGGAATGCCGTCGAGGATCGAGGCCATCTGGCGGATGATCCCGGCGCACTTCTTGCGCAGAACGCCCTCCGCTGGGCTGGCGTTGTCGAGGTCGAAGTCGATCTCGGCGGCGGGGGTCTCGCCGAACTCGGTATAGTAGTCGAACAGCACCAAATCGTCGGTGTCGAGGAGACGCCCGGTCTTCACGATGTTGAGGCGGTGGAATTCCTCGGTGCGGGCGAAGAACTGCGAGGCTTCCGCCGCGCGGTTGGCGATCTTGTCCTGCAGCCTCTGGACCGCCACCTCGTCGCCGAAGACCCGGACCTGCTGGACCTCGTCGGCGTTGATGGCGTCGTCGACCTGGAAGTGGGGGATCCTGAGGGTCCGCATCGAGCGCTTGTTCTTGCCGAAGGTCTGGCCCGGCCCGCCGCGGGGGCTTGCCTGGATCAGCATGCCGTTCTGGGCCTTGTCCTTCTCGATGGCGATATCGAGGGTGTCGATGCTGGTGGTCTGGAACAGGCCCATCTGGCTGATGCCGGAGGGGGTATAGGAGATCTCGCGGAGCGCGTCCGTGAGGCGCATGACGCTGAAGGCGTCCTGGGTGAAGATGTTGAGAATGGACATGGTTCGATCCTTTCGGGGTCAGCGCACGATGACGCCGAGGGTGGCGAGGGCCGAATTGGCAGCGGCCTTCTCGGCAGGCTGGTCACGGTCGGCGTGGTAGGTGAGGCAGTTGCCATTCACCTCCGCGTCGCGGACGATGGCCGAGATTGAAACATCAGATGCCGAGGCGTCCGCCCCGTAGATGGCGATGGCGACGGGCGTCTGGCTGCCGTCGGTGGCCCCCACGGCGCTGGCGAGGTACTTTCCGGATGCCGTGACCTTGCCGAGCACGGTGCCCGCTGCGATGATCCCGGCCCCGGAGGCGATGGTGATGGCCTCGCGCGAGCGCTGGCCGTTGGCCTCCGAGAGGATGAACTCCCCCGGATGGCGGGTTTCGACGAGAACGGTCATGTCTGGTGTTCCTTTCAGGCCCGGGCAAACTGGCGGTTGGCGTTGGCGATGGCCCGCTTCCAGCCTTCCTGGATGAGGGCGCCGGCATCTGGCTTCTCCGCCCCGCCGGGGGCTCCGAACTCGAGGCCAGCGCTGGCCCGCTGGGCGAGCGCCTCGAGCCTCGTCTCCTTCGGCGACGCGCCGAGGATCTTTTCGGCCTCCGCGACGGTGAGGGCGGTTTCGGTGGCGAGCATGAGGGCCTGTTTCTCCCGGCCCTCCGCAGCGTCGGAATTGACGATGGCACGGATGCGGGCGCGCTCCTCGAGGCGGGCGGCAGCGACGGCCTCCTCCAGCCGGGCGGCCTGTTCGCGTGCCATGTTGCCGGCGGCCTCGCGGGCGCGGAGCGCTGCGGCCTCGTGTTCCGCCGTGGAATGATGCCCGGCCAGTTCGGCGGCGGGCGCGGTGTCGTCTGTGCTCATGGATATGTCTCCTCTGCGAGCATTGCGCCCGTTTGGGCGGGTGTTTCGGGGACGGGTGGTTTGGGACAGGGAGGCCAGCACCTCGTCGAAGCTGGCAATGCGGTCGGCGAGGCCGAGCCTGATGGCCTCCGTCCCAATGAAGGTCCGGGCCTCGGTGGCGCGCGCCATGTCGGCGGTGAGCTTGGGGCCACGCCCCATCGCGACGGTGTCGAGGAACTGGCGGTAATGGGCATCCACACTGGCCTGCAGGTCGGCGCGGACGGCATCGGACAAGGGCTCGAACGGGTTGCCGTCGACCTTGTGGCTGCCGGCGAAGATCAGCGTCGGCTTCACGCCTTGGGCTGCCAGTTCGCCAGAGCGGTCGGCATGCAGCATGACGACGCCGATTGAGCCAACGATCGAGGTGGGCGAGATCACGATCTCGTTCGCCGCACTTGCGATGCCATAAGCCGCTGAAGCCGCCATGTCGTTTACGAAGGCCGTGACAGGTCTGGTCTGGCGAACCGAGCGGATCAGATCCGCCAGACCTGCCATGCCGGCGGCTTCGCCACCGGGCGAGGAGATGTCGAGCAGGATCGACCGTACCTCCGGGTCTTGCCCTGCCGCCCGCAGCTGTGCCGCGAGCCCCTCATAACTGGTGAGCCCCGACCGGCTGTCGAGCCAGGCGCCGCGGTTCACCAGCGTATCCAGCACCGGGATGATGGCAACGCCGTCCGCGGTGCGCATCATGGATGTAGTGCCGTCGGCGCGTCTCGTGGAGCCTGCAACCCGAAGAGTGGGAACACGATCATCTGCGTCAGCACTGCGAGGGCATAGCCGACCACAATGTTGGTGACTGCCTCCACGAATGATAGCCAGGGTGGCTGCATCAGGCGGCATCCTTCGACTTGGGCTTCCGTGCAACCTTCAGGTCGTCAAAGGTCCGTTCCTCGCCATTAAGAACAGCCTTGTTGCCGGTATAGTCCTGCCAGCGCTGGACGATGACGTCGACGTACTTGGGATCGAGTTCCATGAGCCGCGCCGAGCGGCCAGTGCGTTCGGCAGCGATGAGGGTCGTGCCCGATCCGCCGAAGAGGTCTAGGACGATGTCCCGGCTCTTCGAGGAATTGGTGATGGCGCGCTCGACCAGTTCCACCGGCTTCATAGTGGGGTGCAGATCGTTGACGCGGGGCTTGTCCACGAACCAGACGTCGCCTTGGTCGCGTGCGCCGCACCAGTAATGTTGGCTGCCATCCCTCCAACCGTAGAGGATCGGCTCGTACTGCCGCTGGTAGTCGGCGCGACCCAGGGTGAATGTGTTCTTGGCCCAGATGATGAAGGTCGACCACTTGCCGCCGGCGTCGGTGAAGGCCTTCTGCAGCGTATGCAGCTCCGAGGAGCTCATGCAGATGTAGCAGGCACCCTTGGTCACCATGAGCAGGTTGACGCAGGTGTCGTAGAGGAACTGGTAGAAGCCCTCGCCAAGAGCGTCATTCAGGATGCGACGGTCCTTCCCGCGCATCTTGTCCTTCGCCGAGTTGCCGTAGTCGACGTTATAGGGTGGATCGAGCGCCGCCATGTCCGCCAGCTGGCCTGCCATCAGCTTCTCGACGTCCGTCATCACGGTGGAGTCGCCGCAGAGGACGCGGTGGTCACCGAGGATCCATAGATCTCCCGGCTTGCTGACAGCTTCGGCGGGAACCTCGGGTGCCTCATCCGGGTCGGTCAGGCCGTCGATCTGCTCCGCGCCCAGGAGCTTGTCTAGTTCTTCGGAGACGAAGCCGGTCAGCGCGAGATCGAAGTCGTCGAGTCTCAGGTCACCGAATTCCAGCCGCAGCAGTTCATCGTCCCACTCGGCGTTCTCATGCGAGCGATTGTCCATCAACCGGTAGGCTTTCGCCTGCGCCGGGGTAAGGCCCTCTGCCACATGCACCGGGACCGTCTTGAGCCCGAGTTGCTTGGCGGCTTCGAGCCGCGTATGCCCGACGATGACCACCAGCTTCTCGTCCACGACGATGGGCTGGCGGAAGCCGAATTCGGCAATCGACGCCTTTACCGCGTCGATGGCGGCGGAGTTGTTGCGGGGGTTGCGGGCATAGGGCACCAGGCTCTCCACCGGCATGTCGGTGACGATCATCATATACCCCTCAGAATAAAAAATTGGCCCCGCCGTCAGCGCGGCCGGCGGAAGCCCAGAAGGTCAAGCGTGGCCGAATCTTCCCGGCCCTTGCAGTAGCGATCCAGTGCCTCGCGAAACAGCATACCTTCGCCGCTCGCCGAGGCGAAGAGCGTCATCGATGAGCGGAACTTCCTGTCGTCGGGCGAGTCCAATATCTCCCGAAGCGTCTTGCCCCTGACGCCCAAGACTGCTTCGATGCATTCCTTCAGCCGCGACCCCAGTACCGCATGGTCCAGGTAGGCACGGGCCTCAGCAAGATTCTGGATCCCGTAATGCTGGGCCGTGGTCGACCGGCCGAGACCGCGGAGCTGCGGGAAGACGAACCACATCCAGTGGGTCTCCTTGCGCCCGGCGCGAAGCTCCCGGAGCACGGTCTCGATGACCGGGTCCTGCGCCTTCACGAAGCGGTCGAGATCAAACATCCGGCCCCCGAAATACTGTCGATCATCTAAGCGCTTTCCGCGCGGACCTCAAACCGCGTCATTCGGCAATCCGATCCAAAACAAAATGGAAAAATCAAAAACAGAAAAACGCTCGAAAACCGGGCGGCGGCGTCAGCGCATATCTTAGGTTGAAAACGGGGCTCCTACCCGCCCCCCACCCCTCACGGCGGACGCGCTCTGCGCGGGGCACCACGGAGCCCTGCACCGCTGAGCATCAGCGCGATCAATCGCGAAGACTCGGTGAGGACGCGCGGGTGCTG
>NZ_JBIICB010000025.1:0-25671 GCF_044239095.1 Aestuariivirga sp.
GAACCAACCGCTCCAGTTCCGTCCGCTGCGACGGCTCCAAAACAATCCTAACAGCAGGCTTGCCCATCTCATGCCCCCAAATCAAATCAGGGCATGATCATACATATTTATCGATCAAGACACTAGCGCTCTCCCGCTTAACCTGTTGTTAGAACTCGGCCCGTAACATCGGCATTGCGGAAGGTGGGCTATCATGGCCTGCAGGCATGTAGCCGCCGCACAGATCGCCAGCAATCCTCCGTTCCATCCAGGTCTCTTCGCAAGTCTCGCGCAGGGTTGCCGCGTCACCATTCATGTACCGGATCGTGAAGTTCATTACGGGAGCGCGCGCAGTGCTCCCGAGCGGGAGCTCATCTGATGTCGATTGTTACTTCTCTGACCGTGCGGCAGATCGCTTCGCTCAGCACGACGGCCATCCAGCAGCTCTCCACGACGGACGTCCAGGCCCTCAGCACAACCCAGGTCGCGGCATTGAGCTCGGCCCAGGTCAATGCCATGGAGACGTCAGACCTTGAGGCCATGAGCACAGCGCAGGTCCAGAGCCTGTCCACTGCGGCCGTCAGGGGCCTCATCGCCAACACGATCGCCAATCTCACCGAGACACAGGCCGCTGCCTTCACCACGACGCAGATCGGCGTGCTTCAGGCCTATGCGCTTGAGGCGCTTGAATCGAGCGACATCCAGGGCTGGGCCACCACCCAACTTGCCGCACTCACCTCGCGCCAGCTCGCGGGCCTCACCGCCACGGCGCTGGCGGACTTTTCGGACACGCAACTTGCAGGCCTCACTTCTACCCAGCTCCGTGGCCTGACCACCACGCAACTCAATACGCTCGGCACCACGCAGCTCAATGCCCTGAACGCCGCCGATCTCTCGGCCACCCAGATCCGCGGCATGAGTGCCACAGCCCTGACGGCGCTCTCCACCACCCAGGCGCAGTCGCTGACCACGGCACAGATTACCGCCCTCTCGGCCGCGGGCCTTGATGCGCTAAGCTCGGATGAGGTCCAGGGCTGGAGCACCACGCAGCTTGCCGCCATCACCTCCCAGCAGATCGCCGGTCTCTCGACCACGGCGCTGTCGGACTTCTCGGACACGCAGCTCGCGGCCCTCACCTCCACCCAGCTCCGTGGCCTCACCACCCTCCAGCTCAACAATCTCGGAACCACGCAGCTCAACGCGCTCGACGTCGCCAACCTCTCGGCCACACAGCTGCGTGGCATGACCTCGACGGCGATCGACGCGCTCTCCACCACCCAGGCACAGTCGCTTTCGGCGGCGCAGATCGCCGCCCTCTCCGCGACGGGCCTCGATGCGCTGAGCTCGGATGAGGTGCAGGGCTGGTCCACCACGCAGCTTGCCGCCGTCACCTCACAGCAGCTGGCCGGCCTGTCGGCCACAGCGCTCGCCGACTTCTCGGAAACCCAGCTCGGCAGCCTCACCTCGACGCAGCTTCGTGGCCTCTCCACCACGCAGCTCAACGTGCTGGGCACGACGCAGCTCAATGCACTCAACGTCACCGATCTCTCGGCCACGCAGATCCGCGGCATGAATGCGACTGCCCTCGAGGCGCTGTCGACCACGCAGGCGCAGTCCCTCACCACCGCACAGATCGCAGTGCTCTCCGCCACCGGCCTTGCCGCGCTGAGCTCGGATGAAGTCCAGGGCTGGGCCACCACGCAGCTTGCCGCCGTCACCTCCCAGCAGCTGGCCGGTCTCTCCACCACGGCGCTCGGCGACTTTTCGGAGACGCAGCTTGGAAGCCTCACCTCCTCCCAGCTTCGCGGCCTCACCACAACCCAGCTCAACACGCTGGGCACCACCCAGCTCAATGCGCTGAACGTCGCCGATTTCTCGGCCACGCAGGTCGCGGGGCTGGGCGAGAGCGCCATTGACAGCCTGTCCTCCACCCAGGCGCGCGCCTTCACCGTGACGCAGGTCGCCGCAATGACGGCGACAGCGCTCGGCTCCATCGACTCGGCCGATCTCCAGGCCTGGAGCACCGCGCAGCTGGGTGCCGTCACCACGCGGCAGATCGCGGGATTGTCCACCACGGCGCTCGCCAACTTCTCGGATACGCAGCTGGGCAGCCTCACCACAACCCAGCTCCGCGGCCTCACCACCAGTCAGCTCAACACGCTGGGCACCACCCAGCTCAACGCGCTGAACGTTGCCGATCTCTCCGCCACGCAGGTGCGCAGCATGAATGCGACAGCCATTGAAGCGCTGTCCACCACCCAGGCGCAGTCTCTCACCACCGCACAGATCGCGGTGCTCTCCGCCACCGGGCTTGCCGCGCTGAGCTCGGATGAGGTGCAGGGCTGGTCCACCACGCAGCTCGCCGCCGTCACCTCGCAGCAGCTCGTGGGCCTCGCTGCCGCCGAGCTCGAGGAGTTCACCACCACGCAATTCGCCGGACTGACGTCGACGCAGCTGCGCGGCATCACCACCACCCAGCTCAACGCTGTCGATACGGCCTATCTGCAGGCGCTGGACATCACGACGCTTTCAACCCAGCAGGTGGCAGGCCTTGGGGCGACCGCCGCGGGCAATCTCTCGAGCACGCAGGCGCAGGCCCTCACCACGGCCCAGATCGCTGCCGTGTCGGCCACCGTGCTCGGCGGCCTCGCCTCGACCGACATCCAGGCCTGGAGCACGAGCCAGCTCGGCGCCGTCACGGCGGGCCAGCTCGCCGGCCTCTCGACAAGCGACCTCGCGGACTTCTCGACGACGCAGCTCGGCGGCCTCACCACCACCCAGCTGCGCGGCCTGACGACGGCACAGCTCAACACCATGGCCACCGAACAGCTCAATGCGCTGACAGCCTCTGGCTTCACCGCCGCCCAGGTGGCAGGCCTCAGCGCCACGGGCCTCAGCAACCTGACCACGACGCAGGTCGGCTCGCTCGATGCCGCCCAGTTCCGCGCCATCCAGGCCACCGCCCTCGACAGCCTCGGCACCGAGGTCTTCTCCGCCTTGACCTCGGCCCAGGCCGGGGCACTGACTGCGGCCCAGGTCGCGGCGCTCAGCACCACCAACTTCGCCGCGCTGTCTGAAACCACGGGCATCCCGGCGCTGGGCACCGCCAGCATCTCCGGCATCAGCACCTCGCAGCTCGAGGCGCTGTCGAGCACCCAGGCGCTTGCCTTCACCTCAACCCAGATCGGGCTGATGAGCCCCACCCAAGTCACATCCCTCATCATCGCCAGCAACAGCTGATCACGGAGCATGACCCGTCTTGATCCAAAGCATATCCGAGCTCTTCCGCGCGGCCGAAACCCTTGAGACGAGCGGCAATGCGGCGGGCGCCGCCGAACTCTACAAGCGCTGGATCGCGCTGAACCCCGAGGATCCGCATCTCGCGGCGGCCCTGTTCAACATGGCGGTCGTCACCCAGCGCAGCGGCGATGGTTTCGGCGCCATCCATGCGCTGCGGCAGGCAATCACGCTCAACCCCGATTTCCACCCGCCCTACATCAACCTCGGCCGCCTGCTCGAGGACAATGGCCAGGCGGGCCTTGCCGTCCGCCAGTGGCTGGAACTGGCGAACCGTCTGCCGCAGCTCAACGGCCCGGCGCTGCGCCACAAATTGATGGCGCTGCAGCAGGTGGGCCGCGTGCTCGAGTTCAATCATGTCGATGCGGCAGCGGAGGATGCGCTGCGCCAGGCGATCGACCTCGACCCGCGCCAGCCCCAGGCGGTGCAGCACTGGATCGCGCTTCGCCAGAAGCAGTGCAAGTGGCCGGTCATCGCCGGATGGGACGGTGTCGGCGGGCGCGATCTTCTCGCCAGCATCTCGCCGCTGTCGGCGGCGGTGATGTTCGACGACCCCGTCTTCCATCTGGCCCGCGCGGCAGGCTATGCGCGCCAGAGCATCGCCCGGCCCGGCAGCCTCCCCTTCGATCATGCACCACGCCGGGCGGAAAGGCAGCCGCGCCTCAGGATCGGCTATGTCTCCTCCGACCTCCGGGAACATGCGGTTGGCTTCGGACTGTCGGAAGTGATGGAACTCCATGACCGGAGCCGCTTCGAGATCCACGCCTATTACTGCGGCATCGACCGCGAGGACGGCACAAAGTCACGCATCCGCGCCGCCGTGGACGGCTGGACCGACATCTCCCGCCTGACGGATGATGCAGCCGCAACCGCCATCGCGCGGGACGGCATCGACATCCTGGTCGATCTCAACGGCTATACCCGTGATGCCCGCACCGCCGTCTTCGCCAGAAGGCCCGCACCCGTGCAGGTCAACTGGTATGGTTTCCCCGGCACCATGGGAACGCCCTATCACCACTATATCATCGCCGATCCGCATGTCGTTCCCGACGGCCATGAGATCTATTTCTCCGAACGCGTCATGCGGCTGGCCTGCTACCAGCCCAATGACCGCAAGCGCCACATCGCGCCAGAGGCGCCGAGGCGCGCGGACGAGGGCCTTCCGGAATCGGGCTTCGTCTTCTGCTGCCTCAACGGCACGCAGAAGATCACCGCACAGCTGTTCTCAGCATGGATGGGCATTCTCGCGCGGGTGGAGGGCAGTGTGCTCTGGCTGCTCGATTCGACGGCGGAGACCACGGCCCGTCTCCGCCAGATGGCCGCCGCAGCCGGCGTCGCGCCGGAGCGCATCTGCTTTGCGCCCCGCCGCCCCAACCCCCAGCACCTCCAGCGCTACCGGCTTGCCGATCTTTTCCTCGATACCTTCCCCTATGGTGCGCATACTACGGCATCGGATGCCATGTGGATGGGAACGCCGGTTCTGACTTTGGAAGGCAGGGGCTTCGCGGCCCGCGTTTGCGCTGGCCTCGTCAGGTCCGCGGGCCTTCCGGAGCTCGTGTGCAAGACCCTCGATGACTATGTGGCGCGTGCCGCCGCCATCGCCACCGCGCCTGGCGCTGCTGCAGCGCTGCGCAGCCGCCTCGAGCAGAACCGGCCAACGGCCGCATTGTTCGATACGCCGCGCCTCGTGAGCGGCCTCGAAGCCCTGTTCGACCGCATGTGGGAAGAGTTCCGCACCGGCGACCTGCCGGTGCCGCGGCTTTCCAACCTCGCCTGCTACGAGGAGATCGGCCTCGACCTCCTGGCCGGCCGCGAGGGCGGCAGCATTCCGCCTGACCTCTACCGGTCAGAGCTTGCGCGCTGGAACGCGGCGGAGCCATTGCCGGCCGATGGCAGGCTCTGGCCGCCTGAGCCTGCAGCCAATGCGGCAGGCGTCATGACCTTCACCCGCGCGGCCTGAGCGGGCAGGCCGCGCGCCCCGGGGTTGAGGCCTCGTGACGGTGCTTCCCTCACTTGCGGCTCATGCTCTCGCGCGCGTTCCGACCAGGTGGAATCACCTGGTCGAAAAGAACTCGCGCAAGATCAATGGCTTGAGCATGACCTTATCGCAAAAGTGGTTTCCACTTTTGCGGGTCATGCTCTAGTGTAACGCCCGAACGCAGGGGCGAGCATGACATTGACGGACGGACCGCAGGCAACATTGGCGAACTGGCGCCAGCATCCACACAGCATCTGGGGTTTCACCCACGTCGACCGGCTGCTTCCCGTGGCGCCGGTCGCCGCGGGCGAGGCCGTGGCGCTGCCACGTGGCGCAGATCTCGACCTTACGGCCGTGAGCCTGGCCTGGGACGGCGGCCGCATGACGGCCCGGCAGGCGCTCGCCGCAACTCATACCGATGCCTTCCTCGTCATGAAGGATGGCGCTGTGGTGGCGGAGCACTATGTCACCCAGCAGCCGGAGGACCGGCACATCGTGTTCTCGGTCAGCAAGTCGGTGACGGCGGCGCTGGCTGGCGTGCTGGTGGAGCAGGGGCTGCTCGACCCTGATGCTCCGGTCGTCCATTACCTGCCGGAGGTGAAGGCTTCCGCTTACGGCGACTGCACGCTGCGCCATGTGCTGGACATGACGGTCAGCATCCGCTTCACCGAGGATTACCTCGATCCGTTGGGCGACGTCGCCCGCTACCGCGTCGCCATGGGCTGGAACCCGCCGGGCGCGCTTGGCGGCGGGGACGGTCTTCACCGCTTCATCGCCGGCCTGCCCCGGGCGGATTATCCGCACGGCCACCGGTTTCACTATGTGTCGCCCAACTCCGACCTTCTCGGCTGGATCATCGAGCGCGCCAGCGGCGAGACCTTCGCCCGGCTTTTGTCCCGCCATGTCTGGCAGCCCATGGGTGCGGCGCAGGATGCCTTCATCACGATCGACCGGCATGGCGCGCCGCGCACCGCGGGCGGGATCTGCACGAGCCTGGCCGACCTTGCCCGCTTCGGCGAGATGATGCGGGGCGGGGGCGCGTTCAATGGCCGGCGCATCATCCCGGAGCGCTGGATAGACGACATTCTGCAGGCGGGCGATGCCGCGGCCTGGTCGCGCGGCGAACTGGTGCCGCTGTTTCCGGACGGCCGCTACCGCTCCAAGTGGTACGTCCCCAGCCCGTCCCCCAGCGTGCTCTGCGCCATCGGCATCCACGGGCAGTGGATCTATGTGGATTTCGACGCGGGCATGGTGGCGGTGAAGCAGTCCTCCCAGCCCATCCCCGCCGATGACGCGATGGACCACCTGACGCTTGCGCTCATGCGCGCCATCGCCGGAGAACTCCGGGCATGAGTGCTGCGCCGGCGGAGCGGGACGAGGCATGGCGCCGCGAAGCCGTTCTGGGAAACTATGCCGAGCGGCCATTGCCCACGCCGCCGCCGGTGGTCCGCATCTGGAGCTATGCCGACCGTCTCTCCTATGCGCCGGGTGATATCCTCCGGCTCAGTGTCTGCACCAATGCGGCGCGCCATGCGGTGGAGATCGTCCATGACGGCGTCTCGCCGCGCACCGTGTTCCGGACGGAGGACCTCCCGGGGGCGTGGCGCGATACGCCCGATGATTGCTCCGTCAACGGCTGCGGCTGGCCCGTGTCACTCGAAGTCCCGGTTGGGGCGGACTGGCCGTCGGGCGGCTACATCATCCGCACCAGCGCCCGCGAGGACGGCCGCGGCGAGGACATGCACGAGCATTTCTTCATCGTGCGCCCGAAGCCTGGCGGTGACCGGCGCGGCCGTATCCTGCTCGTCGCCGCCACCGCGACGTGGACGGCCTACAATGATTGGGGCGGGTCCAATCATTACCAGGGGTTCTGCGGCTCCGCAGGCGACCGCTTCTCGCCCGTGCTGAGCATTCTGCGCCCGCTGGCCCGGGGTTTCGTCAGCCTGCCGCCGGACGCGCCACGCGCCGTTCTGACGGATCATCCTCCCATCATGGCGGAGCCGCGCTACCCGCACATGGAATGGGCCTATGCCAATGGCTACTCCAAGAAATACATGTCCTCCGGCTGGGCCAGCTTCGAGCGGCACTTCGTGCTGTGGGCGGAGCGGGAGGGCTATGCGCTCGACATCATCAGCCAGACCGATCTTCACCAGCAGCCGGACCTTCTTGAGGGATATGCCTGCGTCGCCCTTGTCGGCCATGACGAGTACTGGTCATGGGAGATGCGTGACGCGATCGACGCCTATGCCGAACGTGGCGGCCGCATCGCGCGCTTCGCCGGAAACTTCATGTGGCAGATCAGGCTCGAGGAAGAGGGCCGCCGGCAGGTCTGCTACAAATATCTGGCGCGCGCGGAGGACCCCTTGATGCAGTCGGGTCCGCGCCATCTCGTCACCGAATCCTGGGAGGCGCCTGAGATCGGGCGTCCGGGCGCGGCGAGCTTCGGCCTCAATGCCACCCATGGACTTTATGCCAGCTGGTCCGGCTGTTCGCCGCGCGGGGCGAAGGGCTTTCCCGTTTACCGGCCCGGGCACTGGGCCTTCGCAGGCACCGGCCTCTATTATGGCGACGTGCTGGGCGCCTCAGCGCGCATCTTCGGCTATGAGGTGGACGGCCTGCCGTATGAGATCCGTGGCGGGCTTCCCTTTCCCGCCGATCCGTCCCGGGTGCCGGACGGGCTGGAGATCCTGGCGCTTGGCTTGTCCGCCACCATCGAGGAGGGGCCCACCATCGTCCCCGGCCGCAGTTTCCTGGGGGTCGAGGACGGCGAATACGTCGCCTCCGTGCTGACCGGCCGCTCGGATGCCGCTGCCGTCGAAGCGACCAAACGCGGCTCCGGCATGATCGTGCACTTCCCCAGGGGCCGCGGTGAGGTCTTCCATGCCGGCACCTGCGATTGGATCATGGGCCTCACCCTCCGCGATGAGATGGTCATGCAGGTCACGCGCAATGTGCTGAACCGCTTTCTCGGCTGAAGGCTTTGGGTTAGCGGCTCAGGCCGCGGTACCGCCCGGCTGGCCCTGCGGCTCCGCGTCACGGCTTTCCTTCGCCAGCGCCGTCAGCATGCTCTGGGCGATCTCCTCCTGGCCCGAGAACACCAGATCGGCCCCAAGTGATTTCAGGTAGGCTATGGAGTCCGTGCTCGTCGCGCGGGCGATGATGCGGATCGCCGGGTTGACGGCGCGGGCATGCTCGATCACGTGCCCGGCCTCGAACGGGTCCGGCAGGGTGCTGACCAAAACCTTCGCCCCCTCGATGTTGAGTTGCCTCAGCAGTTCCGGCTCGCCCGATGCGCCGCTGAAACACTCCATGCCCTGCTCGCGCACTGCCGCGGCACGGCCGCTGTCGGATTCAACGACGAGAAAACTGCTGCCGGCGCGCTTGAGGCCCGCCGCGACCGAGGAGCCGACCTGCCCATGGCCGACGACGATCACATGGCCTGAGCGCTTGGTTGGCGCCTCACCGGGCTCCGCCGGGGCCGCAGGCTCTCCGGGTTCGGCTGCGGCGGCATCCTCGACCCGCTCCTGGCGCTGTGTCCATTTGTCGAGGCCGAAGAACAGCAGCGGATTGACGAGGATCGACAGGATGGCGCCCGCCACCACGAGGTCCCGCGCTTCGGGCGGCAGGATCTGCAGGCTGGTTCCCAGCACCACGAGGATGAAGGAGAATTCGCCGATCTGTGCGAGGCTCGCGGAGATGGTGAGGGCCACATGGCGGGAATGGCGGAACAGCCGGACGATGAGGTAGGCCGCGCCCGACTTTCCGGCCACGATGATGAGGAAGGTCCCCAGCACCGCCAGCGGCTGATTCACCAGCACGAAGGGGTTGAACAGCATGCCGACGGACACGAAGAACAGCACGGCAAACGCATCACGCAGCGGCAGCGTGTCCTTTGCGGCCTGGGTGCTGAGCGGCGATTCCGCCAGCACCATGCCGGCGAAGAAGGCGCCGAGCGCGAAGGACACGCCGAACAGTGCTGCTGAACCGTAGGCAACGCCGAGCGCCACCGCCAGCACCGCAAGCCGGAACAGCTCGCGCGAGCCGGTATGGGCCACATAGTGGAGGAGCCAGGGAATGATCCGCCGCCCGACCACCAGCATGAGACCGACGAACACGGCGATCTTCAAGGCCGTGAACAGCAGCGTTTCCCAAACCGTGCCGAGCCCCAGTGCCGCCGCCATTCCCAGCGGCTCGCCCGGTGCGGCTTCGCGGCCACCGAGAAATCCCGCCAGCGGCGGCAGCAGCACGAGCGTCAGGACCATGAAGATGTCCTCGACGATCAGCCAGCCGACCGCGATCTTGCCGCGCTCCGTCTCGACCAGCCGCCGCTCCTGCAGCGCCTTGAGCAGCACAACCGTGCTCGCCACCGAAAGGGACAGGCCGAACACCAGGCCCGCCCCCCAGCTCCAGCCCAGCGTGGCTGAGAGCACCATGCCGAGCACGGTCGCCGCCGCGATCTGGCCGATGGCGCCGGGAATGGCGATGGCGCGCACCGACAGCAGGTCCTTCAGCGAGAAATGCAGGCCGACGCCGAACATCAGCAGCATCACGCCGATCTCCGCCAGCTCCTGCGACATCTTCTGGTCGGCCACGAAACCCGGCGTGAATGGTCCGATCAACACCCCGGCGATGAGGTAGCCCGCAATCGGCGGCAGGCGCATCCGGTTGGCCGCCAGGCCCAGCAGGAAGGCCAGGCCGAGGCCAACGGCGATTGTTGCAATAAGCGGCGTGTCATGCGGCATGCGGGTTCCTCTTCAGCTGGCATTCAGCCGTGAACCTGGCGGCAATGCAAGCCCTGTAACGGCGCGGAGGTGGGCCGCCCGCCGCGTTGGGCTGTCACGCGGGCGTTGGTGCGTCCTGGCGCAGCAGGCCCTGGGCCTTGAGGTCCTGCCAGAACCCGCCGGGAATGGGATGCGCGACAAGCTCCAGGTTCTGGTTCATCTGCTGCACGGTGCGCGTTCCCGGCACGTGAGAGGCAACGGCCGGGTGCGCCAGCAGGAACTGCAGCGCGGCCGCTGCCAGCGGCACGCCATGGCGGGCGCACACAGCCTCGATTTTCCTGACCTTCTCCATGATGGCCTCTGGTGCGGGAGCGTAGTTCCACTTGGCGCCGGGACGTGCCCCGGTCGCGAGGATGCCGCCATTGAACCCGCCGCCGATCACAAGGGCCGTGCCGCGCCGCTCGCACAGCGGCAGCAGTTCGTTCAGCGCGTCCTGCTCGAGCAGCGTGTAGCGTCCTGCCACCAGCAGCGTGTCGAAGTCCCCGGCCTTCATGAAGTCCAGCATGACCTCCCAGTTGTTGACGCCGACGCCGATCGCCTTCACCAGGCCCTGTTCGCGCAGCTTGATGAGGGCGCGGTAGCAGCCGTCCATGGCCTGCCTGAAATACACCTTCTGCATCTCGGCGCCATGGGTGAACACGTCGGCGTCATGGATGAACAGGATGTCGATGTATCCAAGCCCCAGCCGCTGCAGCGAATCCTCGAAGCTCCGCATGGTCCCGTCATAGGAATAGTCGAAGCGGCTCCTGAAGGGTGCGCCGTCGACCCAGGGCTTGAAGTCGATGTCTTCGCGCCGTGCTGCGGTCAGCACGCGGCCCACCTTGCTCGAGACCACGAATTCATGGCGCGGCTTCCAGCGCAGATAATGGCCGAGACGGAGTTCCGACAGCCCGTGGCCGTAATAGGGCGCGGTGTCGAAGTAGCGCATGCCCGCCTGCCAGGCGCGCTCCACCATCGCACCGGCTTCTTCCTCCGGGATGGGCTTCAGGAAGTTGCCGATGGGTGCTGCTCCGAACCCCATGTCGGTGATGTCGAAGCCCACGCGGCCAAACTTGCGGATGTTGATGGCGTTCATGATGGTTCTCCAGGCGTGTGTTGTTTTCAATCCGGCCGCTTCAGCCAGCGCATGACGTGGCTCGCCACGGCGCAGACGGTTCCGGCCTGGTTCCGAAGGCTGACGTCGGCCACCGTCCGCATGCGCTCGGCATCGGCGCTCACGATGCTGTAGGTGATGGTGATCGTGTCGCCGATCTTCACCGCTTCGAGGAAGCGCACCCGGTCATAGCCGAGGGAGACCGGATAGTGCCCGCGCATCAGCGCCTCGCACTTGTCGCCGATCATGGTTGAGGCGCGCGACATGTAGCCCACCAGCAGCGCCCCATGCGCGATCCGCCCGCCATAGCGCGTTCCGGACATGGCGGCCTCGTCCACGTGATTGGGCGAGAGGTCGCCGGTTATTCCAGCGAAGAGATAGACGTCGCTCTCGCTCACCGTCTTGGCGCAGGAAACGCTGGCGCCGATCGTTGCCTCGAAGGGGTTCATCTCATGCCTTCAGCAGTTCGCGCGCGATGATGCTGCGCTGGATCTGGTTCGTTCCCTCATAGATCTGCGTGATCTTTGCGTCGCGGTAAAGCCTTTCCACCTCGAAGCCGCGGATATAGCCCGAGCCGCCGAAAATCTGCACCGCGTTCGCCGTATGCTGCACGGCCGCATCGCCTGCGAAGCACTTGGCGATCGAGCAGTCCATGGTGGCGGGAAGCCCCGCGTCCATCTGCATTGCCGCGCGCTGAACCAGGGCGCGCGCCGCGGTAATGTCCTTCTGCATGTCGGCGAGCATCCATTGCAGCCCCTGGTTCTCCGCGATGGCCCGGCCGAACTGGCGGCGGGTGCGCGCATAGTCGAGAGCGGCGTCGAGCCCTGCCTGGGCGATGCCGACGGCAAGTGCGCCGATGCCGATGCGGCCCTTGTCCAGCACGCTCATCATGATGTGGAAGCCGCGGTTCAGGGGCCCGAGAAGGGCGTCTTCCGGCAGCGCCACATCATCAAAGTGCAGTGCGCCGACGGGCGAGGCGCGCTGGCCCATCTTGTGTTCCTTCTTGCCGCGTGAAACGCCCGGGGCGTTGAGGTCGACGATGAAGATCGACATGCCGCGGTGGCCTGCGTCCGGGTCGGTGCGGGCCAGAACGAAGCCGAGGTCAGCCACGGGTGCATTGTGGATCCAGATCTTGGAACCCGAAAGCCGCCAGCCGCCGCCCGAGCGAACCGCCGTGGTCTTGATGCCGGAGACGTCCGTTCCGGCTTCCGCCTCGGTGATGCAATAGGCCACGCGCTTCCTGGCGGAAAGCACCTCCGCAAGATGGGCCTCGCGCTGTGCCGGGCTGCCATGGACACAAAGCAGCATGCCAATGAGCTCGACCAGGCCGCACTGGTCAGCAACGGAGGCATAGCCGCGCGAAAGCTCCTCCATCACCACGGCATAGGACAGCGCGTCGAGCCCCGCCCCGCCGAATTCCTCCGGCACCGTGATCCCGAACAGACCGAGCTCCGCCATTGCCGCGTAGATCTCGCCGGGAAAGCGCTCCGTCTCGTCGAGCTCGCGGGCGAGGGGCTTTACGCGGGCTTCCGCGAAGCGCCGTGCCGTCTCTCCGATCTGGCTGTAGATTTCAGGCGCAAGGCGCGGAAAGGCAATGGCGGAGACTGGCATTATGGGTCTTTCTTCAAGAGCCTGAGGATGGTGTCGAGGTTGAAGGCGAGCCGGGCTTCGAGGTTCGCCAGCGACGTCAGATCGCGCTCATACAGGATGGAGCCCGTGAAGCGGTTGGTGAGATAGTAGTAGCCGATGGCGGCGATTGTGATGTTGAGCTGCACGGGGTCAACGCCGGGGCGGAATATCCCGGCTGCAACGCCACGGTCGAGAATGCTTTTTACCATGGCGACCAGCTTGCCGCTGGCCTGGCGGATCGTCTCCGAGGTCTTGAGGTGCTTGGCGCGGTGCAGGTTCTCGCTGTTGACCAGCGTCAGGAACTCCGGATGCTCCAGGTAGTAGGTCCAGGTGAAGCGGACGAGCTTGGCGATCGCCTCGCCGGGCGGCAGTTCGTCGAGGTGCAGTGTCTGTTCGGCGGACCGGATGCCGAGGTAGGCGTCTTCCAGCACCGCCGTGAAGAGCTTCTCCTTGCTGCCGAAGTAGTGGTAGATCATCCGCTTGTTGGCCTTGGAGCGCGCCGCGATCTCGTCGACGCGGGCGCCGCCCAGCCCCTTGCGCGCGAATTCCACCGTGGCCGCGGCGAGAATGCGCTTGCGGGTCTGGTCAGCGTCACGCGGCATCGACTCACGTTTCCTGTTCAGCATCTCTTGGCCTGCGGTGATTCCGGATCCTTCGGTTCTCAATTCCCCATCTCGATCCGCCCTGCAAGCTTTCCTCACCTTCGCAGTTGCACGTCCGGGGGCTTGACACCGGGCAAGGATGCAGTAACTAGTTAGTGCAGTAAAGGCCAAAAGAAAATTGGGAGGACCACATGACGAAGAAAGTGAATAATCTGCCTTTCGCTTCCAAGCTCAGCCGCCGCTCGGTTCTGAAGGGTGCTGCGGGTGCCGCTGCCGTGGGCACGCTTGGCAGCGCATTCCCGATGCCCGCGATTGCCCAGGAAACGACCTGGACGCTCGCCAATTCGCTGCGCTCGGTCGCCAACCCCTATCACGCCACCTTCGCCAAGGGCGGCGAGGAATTCGCCAAGTCGATCGGCGCCACCTATGAGGTGCTGGTCACCGAGGGCAATTCCGAGAAGGGCATCGCCGACATCAAGGCGCTGCTGCAGCGCACTGGCGGCAAGCTCATCCTCAACGTCGACCCCAACGACTCGCCCGATGCCCGCGTCATCGTCGAAGAAGTCAAGAAGGCCGGCGGCTTCGTCGTCACCCAGTGGAACAAGCCGGACGACCTCCACCCCTGGGATCATGACCCGAACTATATCGCGCACATGTCGTTTGACGGCGTGCCGACGGCGGAAGCCATCGCCAACGAATTGTTCAAGGCTTTCGGCGGTGAGGGCGGCATCGTCGCACTCGGCGGCATCCTGTCCAACGTGCCGGCCATCGAGCGCAAGCTCGGCCTCGACAACGCCATCGCCAAGACCGGCGGCAAGGTGACGCTCCTCGACTTCCAGCCCGCTGACTGGAACGAGCAGAAGGCCTTCGAAATCACCCAGGCATGGCTCACCCGTTTCGGTGACCAGATCAAGGGCGTCTTCGCGGCGAATGACGGCATGGGCATGGGTGCGCTTGAAGCGCTCCGCCAGAACGGCCTTGCGGGCAAGGTGCCCGTGGTCGGCATCGACGGCATTGATGCAGCGCTCTCCGCCATCGAAGCTGGCGAATTCGCCGGCACGGTCGCCTGGGATCCGCTGTGGACGGGCGGCATGGGCCTTGCCATTCCCTATGCCCACGCCACCGGCAAGATCGACATCACGAAGGAGCCCAAGGAACACCGTGAGTTCTACGGCACCGGCATCATCGTGACCAAGGATACGGTTGCGGGCTACAAGGCCAATCCGCCGAAGGTCGACTTCAATGACCTGTGGGGCAAGGCGACCGGCCAGATCCAGTACCGCGGCTGAGACCGGTCATCCCCGCTTACAAGCACTAGCCGGGTGCCCCGCACCCGGCTATTTTTCACCCCGAAGCACAGCGGAGAAGAGACGTGGCCTCTGTCGCCATTCGGAACGGCCGTGCCCTTGGTCACTGGCGCCGCTGGGCGCCGGTCGCCGTGCTGGTGGGCTTGTGCCTCGTGGTGGGGCTGATCAATCCCTCCTTCTTCACGCCCGGCAATGCAGTGCGGATGCTGAACACGGCGGCGATCCCGCTCGTCATCTGCATGGGCGCCACCTTCATCATCCTCATGGGCTCGATTGACCTCTCAGTCGAAGGCACGGTCGCGCTCTGCGCGGTGGCCGCCAGCATGCTGGTGGCCAATGACCTGACCGGTGCCGCCATCGGCCTGTGGTCGGTTCCCGCCGCCATCGTGGCCGGTGGCGCGCTGGGCCTCCTCAATGGCATCGTCCATGTGAAGCTGAAAATCCCCTCCTTCATGGCCACGCTGGGAATCGGCTTCGCAGGCATCGGCATTGCCACCGCCATCCTCGGCGGCGTGATGGTCAGGATCGCCGACAATGACTTCCGCAACTGGCTTTCCCTCGGCCGCCTCTTCGGCATACCCGCCGCGGTGTGGCTCGCGGGGGCTGCCGTACTGGCCGCCTGGGTCATTCAGGAGCGCACCCGCATCGGCCGCTGGCTCTATGCCATCGGCACGGATGAGCAGACGGCGAGGAACTCCGGCATTCCCGTCGAGCGCACGCGCATTCTGATCTTCGGCATCGCAGGTTTGTTTTATGGCCTCGCGGGCGCGCTTTCCGCCGCGCAGATCGGCCGCGGCCATGCGCTGATCTCGCAAGACCGGTTGTTCACCGCCATCACGGCCGTCGTCGTCGGCGGCACGGCGCTGTCGGGCGGGGTGGGCTCGGTGCTCAACTCGGTCATCGGCGTCTTCATCGTCATCGTGCTTGCCAACGGCATGGTGCTGATGGGGATCGAGCCCTATGTGCAGAAGGGCGTTCAGGGCCTGCTCATCATCGCCGCCGTGGCCATGGCCCTCGACCGCTCCCGCCTGGACGTCGTCAAGTGAGCGCCCCCGTCCTCGAGGTGCGCGGCGTCTCCAAGTCCTTCCCGGGCGTGAAGGCGCTGGATGACGTCAGCTTCGAGATCGGCCGTGGCGAGGTCGTGGGGCTGATCGGTGAGAATGGAGCGGGCAAGTCGACGCTGCTCAAGATCCTCAATGGCGTCTACCAGCCAGAC
This sequence comes from Aestuariivirga sp., assembly GCF_044239095.1. Taxonomy (GTDB): domain Bacteria; phylum Pseudomonadota; class Alphaproteobacteria; order Rhizobiales; family Aestuariivirgaceae; genus Aestuariivirga. The sequence continues at coordinate 15,883 of NZ_JBIICB010000025.1, forward strand.
ACCGGCGCCATCTTCGTCAACGGCCAGCCGCTCAGCGTCGCCTCGCCCCGCCAGGCCTTCGATTCAGGCATCGCCATGGTGTTCCAGGAGCAGTCGATCCTGCCGACGCTGACGGTTGCCGAAAACATCTTCCTCGGCCGTGAGGAGGAATTCCTGCGCTTCGGCCTCATCTCGAAGGCGCGCATGAAGGCCGCGGCGGCCGAAGAACTCAAGAAGGTCCATCTCGACATCGATCCCGGCATGCGCTGCGCGGACCTCTCCTTCGCCGCCCGCCAGATGGTGGAGATCGCCAAGGCCCTGTCGCTCAACAGCCGCATCAAGGGTCATGTCACCATCCTGCTCGACGAGCCGACCTCGGTGCTGGAGCAGAAGGAAGTGGACCTGCTGTTCCGCATCATCCGCGATCTCAAGGATCGCGCCAGCTTCGTCTTCATCTCCCACCGCCTCGACGAGGTGCTCGACATCTCTGATCGCGTCTATGTGATGCGCGACGGCAAGGTGGTGAAGGACCTTCCCTCGCAGGGAACCTCGGTGAAGGACCTGCACCAACTCATGGTGGGCCGCCAGCTTCACCATGAGTATTACCGCGAGGCGCGCCAGGCCGTGCCGTCCGGAACCGCCGTTCTCGCCGCCGAGGGACTGGGCCGCAATGGCGCCTTCCATGACGTGAGCTTCACGCTCCATGAAGGCGAGGTGCTCGGCATCGCCGGTGTCGTCGGTTCTGGCCGGGAAGAGCTCGCCCGCTGCCTTGCGGGCCACGTGCGGCCCGATCAAGGCGCCGTTTCGATCGCGGGACGGGCCGTGCGTTTTGCAGCCCCCTATGACGCGACCGCCGCCGGCGTGGGCCTTGTCCCGGCTGAGCGCAAGATCGAGGGCCTTGTCGCCCCCTTCAGCGTGGCCGAGAACATGACGCTCGCCGCCCTTCCGCGCTTCGTCTCGAAGGGAGCGATCCGCTTTGCCGCCGAACTCGGCGTGGCGCGCGACTGGATCGCCCGCCTCAAGATCAAGACACCTTCACCCGACACCATGGTGGGCTCGCTTTCGGGCGGCAACCAGCAGAAGGTGGTGCTCGCCAAGTGGCGGATCGCGGGCGTCAGGGTACTGATCCTCGATCACCCGACCCGCGGCATCGACGTCGGCGCCAAGGAGGATGTCTACGACCTCATCCGGGACATGACGGCCGAAGGCCTCGCCGTCATCCTGCTGGGCGACACGCTGGAAGAAGTGATCGGCCTGTCCAGCCGCATCCTCGTCATGCGGGACGGCGCCATCACCGCGAGGCTCGAGGCGCCGCCGGGTGCCAAGCCGCAGCAGGTCGACCTCCTCAGGCACATGGTGTGAAGGCGATGCAGCGAAGACTCGACACATGGCTCCCGATCATCGTCCTTGGCGTCCTCGTCCTCGCCGTCGGCCTCTATGACCGGAGCTTCTTCTCCGCCACCAACATGCTGGAAGTCACCGCCGACACGATGACGCTGTTCCTGATGGCCTCGGGCGTCACGCTGGTGATCATGATGGGCGGCATCGACCTTTCGGTGCAGGCAGTGGCCTCGATGACCAGCTGCATCCTCGCGGTCTATCTGCCGCATCTCGGCTTCTTCGCCATTCCCGCAGCAGTTCTGGGCGGCATTGTTGCGGGCTTCGCCGGTGGCTATGTTTCGACGAAGCTCAGGATCCCGTCCTTCATCGCAACGCTCGCGGTCAGCGGCGCGGTGCTGAGTGCGGGCTACTGGTTTTCGGAAACCCGCTCCGTCAACATCCCGGGCGATCTCAGCCAGCAGTACCTGTTCTGGACGGTAGGCGATTTCCTCGGTGTGCCGAACGAGATCTGGGTTGGCGCATTCTTCCTCGTCCTGCTCAGCGCCGTATTGGGTCTGACGCCCTTTGGCCGCATCGTGCGCGGCATCGGCGCGCAGGAACGCGCGGTCATCGCATCCGGCATCGACGTCGACCGCGTCAAGATCGCCGCCTACACGCTCTCGGGCACCATGGCAGGCATCGCCGGTGTGGTCATGGCGGCGCGCTTGGGCTCCGGTTCGCCAACACTGGCGAATGAGTTCCTGCTGCCCGCCATCGCCTCGATCGTGGTCGGCGGCACGGCGATCACCGGCGGCGTTGGCTCTGTCTGGCGCACCTTCGTCGGGGCCTTGATCGTGCAGGTCGTCCGCATCGGCATGACCTTCATGGGCGTCTCCGTCTTTGCCCAGCAGATCGTCTTCGGCGTCATCCTCGTCGCCGCCGTCGCCGTCACCATGGACCGCACCAAGGTGCTGGTCATCAAATAGGAGCAGCGCCCCCGTGACCGATCTTTCCATGCCCGCCGCCAACGGCATCCCGCTCCTCGGCCTCGGCACCTACCCGCTCTCGGGCGAGGAATGCTACCGCGCCGTCCGCATGGCGATCGATCTCGGACTCCGCCACATCGACACGGCCCAGATGTATGGCAACGAAAAGGATGTCGGCCGCGCCGTCGCAGAGTCCGGCCTGCCGCGCAGCGCCTTCTATATGGTAACCAAGGTTGACCCCGGTAATCTCGGCGCCGCCCGCTTCGCCGCCAGCGTGGCGCGTTCGCTTGAAGAGCTGCGTAGCGTGCCTGACCTGCTGCTCATCCACTGGCCGCCGGTGGAGGCCGAGTTCGATGCCGCCCTCGACCGGCTGATGGACGAGAAGCAGAAGGGCAACGCGCCAGCCATCGGCGTCAGCAACTTCTCCCCCGCCATGATGCGCCGCGCGCAGGCGCGCTGCGAGGGGGCCATCGTCAACAACCAGGTTGAATTTCATCCCCTGCTCGACCAGACCGCGATCCTCGCCACGGCCCGCGAGCTCGGCATTGCCGTCTCTGCCTATTCGCCGCTCGCGCGCGGCGCAGCACTGAAGCCCGCACCCATCACCGCCATCGCAGCACGCCTCGGGAGGCCCCCATCAGAAGTGGTGCTGCGCTGGATCCTGCAGCAGGGCGTGGTGGCGATCCCGATGACGACGAAGCCCGCCAACGCCCGGTCCAACATCAATGCCCTGGGCTTCACCCTGGCGGAAGACGACATGGCGGCAATCTCCGCCCTCGGCACCCGGCAGGGCCGCACCATCAACCCGGGCTGGATGGCAGGCCGCTGGGAACCCTAACGCGCATTCCAAGATAGAACGCGCGCCAGATCATGCTCTCAGTTCAAGTCGCCGTCGCAAGCCGCTCACCGCACACGCCGAGCGTTTCTGCCATCGGCCGCTTCCACCAGTTCGCCGCGGAAAAGATCTCGATTTCGACGAAGCCTGCATAGCCCGCATCCTCGGCCATGCTGCGGATGCCTGGAACGTCGATCACCCCGTCGCCCATCATGCCGCGGTCATTCAGCACGTCTGCCGTCGGCACCAGCCAATCGCAGACGTGAAAGCCCAGAATGCGGCCGTCCGCGCGTGCCATGTCGCGGCGGAGGTTCGGGTCCCACCACACATGGTAGACGTCCACGCACACGCCGAGCCAGGGATCATCCGTTGCGCCCTCCACCGCCTCGCACATGTCGAGCGCCTCAGAGAGCAGCGACAGGCAGGACCGGTCTGCCGCATAGACGGGGTGCAAGGGCTCGAGCGCCAGCCGCACGCCGCAGGCCCGCGCGTGGCCGAGAAGCTGTCCCGTGGCGTCCGCCACCTGGGCGCGCGCTGCTGCAATGTCCTTCGAGCCCGCGGCAAGTCCGCCGACGACCATCACGAAGCTCTTTGCCCCCAGCACGGCCGCATCGCTGATGGCGCGCCGGTTGGCTTCGACATTTGTATCAAAGCCCGCCTTGTCCGCGGCCGGGATATAGGTGCTGCGGCAATAGCCGGGAACGGCAAGCCCCGCGTCCCGGATCTGCCGCGCGATGGCCCTCACGTCCCCTCCCTCGACTTCCCGCCGCCACGGCGCGATGGCGCCGAAGCCCGCGCGGGCGACGGCCTCGATCACCTCGCTGATGGGCGCCTGAAATCCCAGTGTTGCGGTGTTGATGGCGCAATCGCCGGGCAACAGCCTCCGCATCACGCGCCGTAGACGGACAGCAGCGCCTTCATGCGCTTGACCGCCAGTTCCGGGTCGGACAGCAGCCGCGCCTCATCAGCCAGCCGGAAGATTTCGGTGAAATAGGCCAGGGGCCGCATCGCCTGCGCCCCGTTCACCATCACGAAATGGTCCTGGTGCCCGTTGAGCCAGGCGAGGAAGACGATGCCCGTCTTGTAGTATTGTGTCGGCGCGCGGAAGATCAGCCGCGACAATGGCACGGTTGGTTCCATGAGCGTCCCGTAGGTCTTCATGTCGCCCTTGGTGAGCGCCGTCAGCGCCGCCGATGCCGCCGGCGCGATTGCATCGAAGATGCCGAGCAGGGCGTCGGAGTATCCCGCCTCGTCGCCCGCGATGAGTGCGGGATAATTGAAGTCGTCACCGGTGTACATCCTCACCGCGGAAGGCAGCCGCCGCCGCATCGCGATCTCCTTGCCGTCGTCGAGCAGCGAGATCTTGATGCCGTCGACTTTTGCCGCATTGGCCGCAATCACAGCAAGGCAGGTCTCCATGGCAGGCTCGAAACTGGCGCCTCCCCAATAGCCCTTGAGTGCCGGGTCGAACATGTCGCCCAGCCAGTGCAGGATCACGGGATGCTCCGCCTCCGCCAGCACGCGCGAATAGACCTTCACATAGTCGTCCGGCGATTTTGCCACCCGCACCAGCGCCCGGCTCGCCATCAGGATGATGCGCCCGCCGCGCTTCTGGATGGCATGAAGCTGCTCGAGATAGGCCTTCACCACGTCGCCGGTATTGCGCGCGGCTGCGGGGTCAAGCTGGTCCGTGCCGCAGCCGGAGAAGATCCGTCCGGCGCGCGGGCCCGCCTCGTCAAGCGAGCGGGTGATGAGCTCCAGCGCGCGCGGCCAGTCGAGGCCCATGCCGCGCTGCGAGGTGTCCATCGCCTCGGCAATGCCGAAGCCCAGGTCGAGGAGGTAGCGGCGGTAGGCCAGCGTCTTCTCCCAGTCGAGGGCCGGAGGTCCCGAGGGGTCGGCATTGGCCAGCGCATCTGCCACCACATGGGCGGCGGCGAAGGCCACGCGGTTGAACGCCTTCTTGGGCTTGCGGATGGGAAGGGGATCCGCCTTGAGCTTGTAAACGCCGTCCGGAAACTTGATCTTCATGTTCAGTACCTCACGCTCAACAGCCCGCCATCGGCAGCGACCACCTGGCCGGACGTATAGGGAAGCAGTCCCGACGCCAGCGTCAGCGCGATCCGCGCCACCTCCTCCGGCGTGCCGAAGCGCTTGATGACGGTGAGCCCGCCCTCGATCAGCGCATCGTACTTCGCCTTGGAAGGTGCTGTCATGTCGGTCTCGATGAAGCCCGGCTGGATCTCGTAGACGCCGATCCCCTCATTCGACAGCCGTGCCGCGAAGAGCTTGGTGATCATCGCCGCGCCCGCCTTGGAAATGCAATACTCCCCGCGCGCGATCGAGGGCGCCACCGCATTGGCGGAGGAGATCGTGACGATGCTGCGGTGCGCGGTGGAGGGATTGCCGAGAAGCCGCCGCGCGAAGGCCTGCGTCAGGAAGAAGGTGCCGCGCGTGTTGATGGCGAGGCAGCGGTCATAGCTCTCAGCCGTCACATCCAGCAGGTCACCGCGGCTCAGCACCGAAACGCCGGCATTGTTGACGAGTGTCGTCATGGCCCCGAGTGCTGCCTGCGCCGCGTCCAGCAGGCGCTCATGCGCCGCAATGTCGCCGATGTCAGCGGCGATCGCCGCTGACTTCCGGCCGCGCCTCGTGATCTCGCCGGCCACGGCGGCAAGTTCATCCGATGCCACGACATCGGCCACCGCCACGTCGAAGCCCGCCTCCGCCAGCGCCAGTGCGATGGCCCTGCCGATGCCCCGCCGTGCCCCTGTCACCAGTGCGGCCTGTGTCATGCGTTGTCCTCTATCCTGGCAAGGGTCTCTGGCGTGCAGATGGCGCGCAGGACCGTCTTGATGTTGAAGGTGAGCCGCTCCTCCAGCGCACCCTTGTCCATCAGGTCGCGTTCGAACACGATGGAGCCGGTGAAGCGGTTGGTGAGATAATAGTAGTTGATGGCGGCGATGGTGATGTTGACCTGCACCGCGTCGAGGTCGCTGCGGAAGAAGCCTTCCTCAGCACCGCGCTTCAACAGCGCCCGCATGCGCCCCACGAAGGGGCGGCTCAGCTCCTGGAAGCGATCCGAGCCCTTGATGTGGCGCGCCTTGTGCAGGTTTTCGCTGTTGACCAGCGTGATGAATTCCGGATTGGCGATGTAGTAGGCCCAGGTGAAGCGCACCAGCCGCTGCAGCGCGGTGACCGGGTCGTCCTTCTCGATCGCCAGCCGCGCCTCGGCCTCGCGGATCCCCGCATAGGCATCCTCCAGCGTGATGCGGAACAGCTCTTCCTTGTTGCCAAAGTAATGGTAGAGCATGCGCTTGTTGCTGCGCGCGCGCGCTGCGATGTCGTCAACCCGCGCGCCCGAAAGCCCCTTCTTGGCGAATTCGGCCTTGGCAGCCTTGAGGATGCGCGCCCGCGTCGCATCGGGGTCGCGTGCCTTGAAGGAAAGGGCCCGGGGCAAGATTTCCGCTCTTGAATTAACCAACTGGTTATTTATAAGCTGATCCACCGCATGGAACAAGGGGCTCGTAGCGGCAATGTATGACTACGTGATCATCGGGGGCGGCTCTGCGGGCTGCGTGATGGCGGCCCGGCTGTCAGAGATGGGTGATGCAAGGGTGCTTGTGCTGGAGGCCGGCCCGCGCGACACCAATCCTTACATCCACATGCCCGTGGGCTTCTTCAAGATGACGTCGGGCTCCCTCATCTGGGGCTATGAGACGGCCCCGCTCCGCCACGCCAACAACCGCACCACCGTCTATCCGCAGGCGCGCGTGCTGGGCGGCGGCAGCTCGATCAATGCCGAGATCTATGCGCGCGGCTGCCCGGAGGACTATGACGGCTGGGCGAGCCGCCACGGCTGCGACGGCTGGAACTGGGACGGCCTCAAGCCCTATTTCGTGAAGTCGGAAGGCAACACCCGCCTTGCCGGCAAGGACCATGGCATTGACGGTCCTCTCGGCGTCTCGGACCTGCAGAACCCCAACCGCGTGTCGCTCGCCTATGTGCAGGGCTGCATGGAGTTCGGCATGCCGCACAACGCCGACTTCAACTCCGGCCGCCAGGAAGGTGCCGGCCTCTATCAGACGACCACGAAGGACGGCCGCCGCTGCAGCGCCGCCGTGGGTTATCTGAAGCCCGCGCTGCAACGGCCGAACCTCACGCTGCGCACCGGCGTCCAGGTCAACCGCATCATCGTGGAGAATGGCCGGGCGGTGGGCGTGGAGATCGTGGAGAACGGCCGCGCTGAGCGCATCGATGCGGCAAGCGAGGTGATCCTCACCGCAGGCGCCATCGGGTCTCCGAAAATGCTCATGCTCTCCGGCATCGGCCCTTCCGCGCATCTGAGGGAGGTCGGCGTTCCCGTCGTCCATGACCTGCCCGGCGTCGGCGAGAACTTCCATGATCATTTCTCGACCGACGTGACATGGGTGCTGAACGGCGCGCACTCCTATGACAAGTACAAGAAGGCGCACTGGAAGCTCTGGGCGGGCCTGCAATATGCGATGTTCCGGTCCGGCCCCGTGGCCTCTAACATCGTGGAGGCCGGCGCCTTCTGGTGGAGCGACCGTGGCGAGAGCACACCCGACCTGCAGTTCCACTTCCTCGCTGGCGCCGGTGTTGAGGAGGGGGTGGGCACCGTGCCGGGCGGCAATGGCGCCACCTGCAATTCCTACCATGTGCGCCCGCGCTCGCGCGGCCATGTCAGGCTGCGCTCGCCGCGGCCAGAGGATGCGCCGCTGATCGATCCCAATTCCTTCGCCGAACCCTATGACCTCGAGCGCCACATCGACGGTATCCGGATCACCCAGGAGGTGGGCCGCACCCGCGCGATGCGGAAGTTCGTCTCGGCCGAGCATTTCCCGGGCCCGGATGTGAAGACCCGTGCCGACTACGAAGCCTGCGCCCGCTCGAATGCGCGCTCCTCCTATCACCCGGTCGGCACCTGCAAGATGGGGCGCGATGCCATGGCGGTGGTTGATCCCATGCTCCGCGTCCACGGCATCGAGCGCCTGCGCGTCTGTGACAGTTCCATCATGCCGGAGGTCGTGTCCTCCAACACCAACGCACCCACCATCGCCATCGCAGAAAAGGCCGCGGACCTCGTCCGCGGTAACAGGTAGACCATGCCGAAGATCGTTTCCGCCGCAGACGCCGTGAAGGCCATTCCGGACGGCGCCACCGTCGCCGTCAATTCCTCCTCGGGGCTGAACTGCCCGGATGCGGTGTTGAAGGCGCTGGGAGAAAAATTCGCGCGTGACGGCGCCCCGCGCAACCTCACCATGATCCACCCGATCGCCGCGGGCGACATGTTCGGCATCCGGGGCGTGGAGCATATCGCGCAGAAGGGCCTCATCGGCCGCATCATCGGTGGCTCCTATCCGTCGGGCCCGTCGACATCGGAACCGCCGATGATCTGGCAGATGCTCGGCGCCAATGAGATGCCCGCCTACAACGTCCCCTCCGGCATCCTCTTCGACATGATGCGCGAGGCAGCCGCCAAGCGCCCCGGCGTCATCACCAAGGTCGGCCTCGATACCTTCGCCGATCCGGACCGCGAAGGCTGCGCCATGAACGCGAAGGCGGCCGCCGCCCCCATCGTCCGCAAGATCGCCTTCGAGGGTGAGGAGTGGCTGTTCTTCCCGGCCATCGTGCCGCAGGTGGCCATCATCCGCGCCAGCGCCTGCGACGAGCGCGGCAACATGAGCTTCGAGCAGGAAGGCGCCTATCTCGGCGCCATGGAGCTGGCGCTTGCCGCCCACAACAATGGCGGCATCGTCATCGCCCAGGTGCGCTCCGTGGTGGAGAACGAGACGCTGAAGCCCCACCACGTGCGTGTGCCCGGCATCCTCATCGACTATATCGTTGAGGCGCCGGACCAGTGGCAGACGACGCAGACCCCCTATGATCCCACCATCTCTGGCGAAGTTTTCAAGCCGCTCTCGAGCTTCGCGCTCATGGATTTCGGCACCGGCAAGGCCATCGCGCGGCGCGTGGCGCAGGAGCTCAAGCCGGGCTGGGCCGTCAATCTGGGCTTCGGGGTTTCCGCCAACGTTCCCCGCATCTTCATCGAGGAGGGCCTGCACGGCCAGGCCACATGGGTGATCGAGCAGGGGGCGGTGGGTGGTGTGCCACTCCTCGACTTCCAGTTCGGGTGTGCCTCCAATGCGGAGGCCTTCGTGCCCTCCGCCTATCAGTTCACTTACTTTCAGGCGGCGGGCTTCGACTGCTCCCTCCTCTCCTTCCTGCAGATCGACAGGCACGGCTCGGTCAACGTCTCGAAGCTGGGCGCCAGGCCCCATGTGACCGCGGGTGCGGGCGGCTTCGTCGACATCACCACGCGGGCGCGCAAGATCGTCTATTCCGGCTATTTCAATGCCGGCGCAAAGATGGACATCGTCGATGGCCGGCTGAAGATCGAGAAGGAAGGCAAGGTCAGAAAGCTCGTCAACGAGGTGGAGCAGGTCTCCTTCTCGGGCCGGCGCGGCGTGGCGCAGGGCCAGGACGTAACCTATGTGACGGAGCGCTGCGTGATGAAGCTGACACCCGAGGGCATCGTCCTCACCGAGATCGCGCCGGGCGTGGAGCTGCAGTCGAACATCCTCGACCAGTCGGAATTCCCGCTCATCGTCTCGCCGCGCCTCAAGGAAATGGACAAGCGCCTGTTCCTGC
>NZ_JBIICB010000247.1:0-6533 GCF_044239095.1 Aestuariivirga sp.
TGCCGAAGAAGGTCGAAGGCGCACCCACGCGCGGTCCGCGCGCTCAGTAAGCGCATTCACTGTCCGGTTGATTGAAGGCCGCCTCCCCGGGAGAGCGGCCTTCTCTGTTTCTGGAACCGGATTGATACCACCCTTTCCCGCCCAATCGGGCGCAGCCCCTAAGGCGCTTCTGCCAATTAAGGCAGCCGCCTCATTTGCCCTGAACTGGTCACAACATTTCACAAACCGGTAACAGGACTGTCCCAACAGCGTACGGATCTTCCCCCAGATAAACGTCACATGAACGGTGCGTTCAGTCCTGGTTCCAAGCGGACAAGGCAACGTGCCCTGACTGAAGACACAAAGGGAATTTGAACATGATCCGCTACGCCTTCGTCCTGACCCTTGCGCTTGGCACCATTGCCGGCGTTGCCGCGGCGGTCGAGGCATCCGCCGCCAAATCCGCCCATGACGTGGCCACCGCCGCCAACGTGACGGTGATCGAGAAGAACAGCCCATTCCCGGTGCTGGGTCCGATCGTCGTGGAAGAGTGCGTGCGCGACGACTGTTCAGACCTCGCCTCCTGAGCGGCAGGCGCCGCGCTTCCGGCCATTCCGGCGCTTGAATAGCCAGTTCCCCATCACGATATGTTTTCTACCCAGGCAGTACTTCCCCCCCATCCCCTGCAAACACTGCCTGCAACTGGACCCCGGACATGTTCCGGGGTTCTTTTTTTCGGATTATCCGCAGCTGTGATGCGCATTACAGCCGCCCAGGCGGCAGGGCCGTAGAAAGCTCCCATGACGAGAGCAGCCGGGCCACACCGGCACCTACGGAGTAACGATAATGACCCGCTACACCGCCGTCCTGCTGATCGCCCTCGGCACCGCCGCCACCGCGCTCGCCGCTGTGAACCCGGAGCAGCGCACGGAACGCGAGGTTCCCGGCTCCAACGTCACGGTGATCGAGAAGAACCAGGCCTTTCCCCTGATGGGGCCGCTCGAAGTCGAGGAATGCCTCGACGACGAATGCATCCACACGCTGGGCTGACGAATTTCCCCGGGCGGACGCCGCCTGCAAGGAGAAGATGATCATGAAGACCCTCACCACTTCGATGCTGCTGAGCGTAATCTTCCTGTCGGCGGGCGCCTTCGCCGGGCCGGGCCCCAAGATGCAACCCGCTCCAGCGGCACCTGCAGCCTCGCTGAACGTGACCGTCATTGCGAAGAACGGTGTCTGGCCTCCGGCCGCATAGGTATCGATGGAGCCCTGCCAGATCCGCCGCTGCCTCGACGCCTGAGCGAGGCAAAGGCCATCCCACACGCACGGGGCTTGCCCGCGCCGTGATCTTCCAGCGCGAGGCCTCCGGCTCTAAGCGGGTGGCATGGCCGATTAGGCTTGGAATCCCCGCCTCGAGTGTGTAGGAAACCCAAAATTCGGGTTCCCCTCAAGATGCCAAAGCGCACTGACATCAAATCCATCCTCATCATCGGGGCTGGACCGATCATCATCGGCCAGGCCTGCGAGTTCGACTACTCCGGCACCCAGGCCTGCAAGGCCCTGAAGGCCGAGGGTTACCGCATCATTCTGGTCAACTCCAATCCGGCGACCATCATGACGGACCCGGACCTGGCGGACGCCACCTACATCGAGCCGATCACCCCGGAAGTTGTCGCCCGAATCATCGAGAAGGAGCGGCCAGACGCCCTGCTGCCCACCATGGGCGGCCAGACGGCGCTGAACACCGCGCTCTCCCTCAACAAGATGGGCGTGCTGGAGAAATACGGCGTCGAGCTGATCGGCGCCAAGGCGGACGCCATCGACAAGGCGGAAGACCGCGAACTGTTCCGCGAGGCGATGAAGAAGATCGGCCTCGACACGCCGAAGTCGATGCTGGCCAATGCCTCCGATGCAAAGGACGCCGACAAGGATGTCTATGCCGCCGAGATCGCGCGTCTCAAGTCCGGCGGCGGCGACATCGAGGCTTTCGAGAAGAGCTGGGCCGCGTCCGAGCCGGAGCGGCTGCGCAAATACCGCAACCGCGCCATGGTGGAAGCCTTCGAAGCCATGCTTGAGGTGGGACTGCCCTGCATCATCCGCCCCTCCTTCACGCTGGGCGGCACCGGCGGCGGCATCGCCTACAACCGCGAGGAATTCTTCGACATCGTGGAAAAGGGCCTCGATGCCTCCCCCACCGCGGAAGTCCTGATCGAGGAATCGGTGCTGGGCTGGAAGGAATATGAGATGGAGGTCGTCCGCGACACGGCGGACAACTGCATCATCGTCTGTTCCATCGAGAACGTGGACCCGATGGGTGTTCACACCGGCGATTCGATCACGGTCGCCCCGGCGCTGACGCTGACGGACAAAGAATACCAGATCATGCGCAACGCCTCGATCGCGGTGCTGCGCGAGATCGGCATCGAGACGGGCGGCTCGAACGTACAGTTCGGCGTCAACCCGGCAGATGGCCGCCTGGTCGTGATCGAGATGAACCCGCGCGTCTCGCGCTCCTCGGCCTTGGCCTCCAAAGCCACCGGCTTCCCCATCGCCAAGGTCGCAGCCCGCCTCGCCGTCGGCTACACGCTGGACGAACTCGCCAATGACATCACGGGCGGCGCCACGCCCGCGGCCTTCGAGCCGACCATCGATTACGTCGTCACCAAGATTCCGCGCTTTGCCTTCGAGAAGTTCCCGGGCGCCTCCAACAACCTGACCACCGCCATGAAGTCGGTCGGCGAAGTGATGGCGATTGGCCGCTCCTTCCAGGAATCCATGCAGAAAGCCCTGCGCGGGCTTGAAACCGGCCTCACCGGCTTCAACGAAGTCGAAATCGAAGGGGCAGGCGAAGGCGACGACAAGAACGCCATCCGCGCTGCGCTGGGCACCCCCACGCCAGACCGCCTGCTGAAAATCGCGCAGGCCTTCCGCATGGGCGCCACGGTCGAGCAGATCTTCGCCTCCTGCAAATACGAGCCGTGGTTCCTCCGCCAGATCGAAGAGATCGTGCAGACGGAAGAGAAGATCCGTGAGCGCGGCCTGCCGAAGGATGCCGTGAACCTCAAGAAGCTCAAGTCCATGGGCTTCTCGGACCAGCGCCTGGGCGAGCTCGTACGGATCTCCGAAGACAAGGTGCGCAGCCACCGCCACAAGCTGGGTGTGCGCCCCGTGTTCAAGCGCATCGACACCTGTGCGGCCGAATTCGCCTCACCCACCGCTTACATGTATTCAACCTATGACGCGGAAGATGAGGCGCGGCCGTCTGACCGTCAGAAGATCATCATCCTCGGTGGCGGGCCCAACCGCATCGGCCAGGGAATCGAGTTCGATTATTGCTGCTGCCATGCCTGCTTCGCGCTGCATGACGCGGGCTATGAATCGATCATGGTCAACTGCAACCCCGAGACCGTCTCGACCGACTACGACACCTCGGACCGCCTCTACTTCGAGCCACTCACCGCAGAAGACGTGCTCGAGATCATCCACACTGAGCAGAAGAACGGCACGCTCAAGGGCGTCATCGTCCAGTTCGGCGGCCAGACGCCCCTGAAGCTCGCGGGCGCACTTGAGAAGGCCGGCGTTCCGATCCTCGGCACCACGCCCGATGCCATCGACCTGGCCGAAGACCGTGACCGCTTCTCGAAGCTTCTGAAGAAGCTGAAGCTGCGCCAGCCCGAAAACGGCATGGCCTATTCCGCTGCCGAAGCGAAGAAGATCGCCAAGAAGATCGGCTTCCCCGTCGTCATCCGCCCGTCCTATGTGCTGGGCGGCCGCGCCATGGAAATCGTCAAGGACGACGCCCAGCTCGAGCGCTACATCACCGAGGCCGTCGTGGTGTCGGGCGACTCACCGGTGCTGATCGACAGCTATCTCTCCAACGCCATCGAAGTCGACGTCGACGCCATCTGCGACGGCAAGGACGTGTTCATCGCCGGCGTCATGGAGCACATCGAGGAAGCGGGCATCCATTCAGGTGATAGCGCCTGCTCGCTGCCGCCCTATTCGCTTAAAGCGCCCGTGATTGCGGAGATGGAGCGCCAGGCCAAGGTCATGGCGCTGGCCCTCAACGTCGTCGGCCTCATGAACGTGCAGTTCGCCATCAAGGATGGCGAGGTCTATGTGCTGGAAGTCAATCCGCGTGCGTCACGCACCGTGCCCTTCGTCGCCAAGGTCATCGGCCTTCCCGTCGCGAAGATCGCGGCGCGCGTCATGGCAGGCGAGAGCCTTGCCAGCTTCAAGCTGAAGCAGAAGAAGCTCGCGCATGTGGCGGTCAAGGAAGCCGTCTTCCCCTTCAACCGCTTCCCCGGCGTCGATGTTCTCCTCGGACCCGAGATGCGTTCGACGGGCGAGGTGATGGGCCTCGACATGACGTACGACATGGCCTTCGCCAAGAGCCAGCTTGGTGCGGGCATGCGCATGCCGCAGGCGGGCACGGTCTTCATCTCGGTCAAGGATGCCGACAAGGCCAAGATCCTCCCCGCCATGCGCAAGCTCGTGGAGATGGGCTTCAAGCTCGTCGCCACGGGGGGCACGCAGCGCTATTTCGAGGATAAGGGCGTTCCCTCCACAAAGATTAACAAGGTGCTGGAAGGCCGCCCGCATGTGGTGGATGCGATCAAGAACGGCGAGATCCAGCTGGTACTGAACACCACCGAGACACGCGCCTCGCAGTCCGACTCGAAGCCCATCCGCCAGACGGCACTGATGCAGAAGGTGCCCTACTACACCACGCTGCCCGGCATCCTCGCCGTCACCAAGGCGATTGCCGCCCAGAAGGAAGGCCGGTTGGACGTGAAGCCGCTGCAGGATTATTTCTGAACTTCCCCCTCTCCCCCACGCAGTGGGGGAGAGGAATGGGAAAGGCAGGATTTCTATTTCGCTGCGGCCTCGATCAAGCCGATCCACCGCTCCACCCGGGCCCTGTTCACCCCCATGTCGCTCCTGCCCAGCTTCGAGCGGGAATAGAGCAGCACCACCGAGCCGCCCTCCGGCGCCGGCATGACCTTGACGTTGATGGTATCGGGAAACCCCATCAGCCTGCTGCGCTGGACGTAGCGGAGCGTGCCGGACGCAGCGTCCGCCGCCACCTGTTCCAGCCGCGGCTCACCCGCCACGGCCTCCTGCATGGCACGCAGCACCTCCTCTTGCGGCAGGGAGAAAAGAGGTGCTGCGACATCGGCGGTGGCGGCGCAAAGCTGCGGCGAACAGGCCAGCGCGTCATTGGGCGTGTCCCGCCGCGTGAGTGTCGTGAAATCAACCTCGCCCAGGTCCGCCGTGCCAAGGCGCGGCCATGCCGCAAGGAAAGCCAAGGCCACGGCAGCGGCAATCACGATCAGCAGGATCTTGCGGTTCGCCATGATGCTCATGCTAGCCCAACCTCATTCACCCGTCACCCCGGCGCAGGCCGGGGTCCAGCTTTGGCGTCCCGAAGCGGGATTCCGGCCATCTGGAATAAAGGATAGAGCAATCTTTTCAATTTGTTAGAATACATTCACCGCCCTCCCCTTGAAATCCGGACGAAGTTGAGCCATCTTCTCGTTTCGCCCGGCAAGACACGGAGTTATCCGTATCGCCGGGTGTCGTTTTTTCCCACACGACCGATGATCATTCCTCTCCGGGCCGGACAAGAGACCCGGGGAATTCAAGAAACTGGACGAGACCGATGGACAAAGTGCCGATGACTGCCGAAGGCCACTCCGCCATGATGGATGAGGTGAAGCACCTCAAGTCCGTGGAGCGCCCGCGCATCATCAAGGCCATCGAGGAAGCCCGCTCGCATGGCGACCTGTCAGAGAATGCCGAATACCACGCCGCCAAGGAGCAGCAGGGCTGGACCGAGGCCCGCGTCGCCGAGCTCGAGGACAAGCTGTCCCGCGCCGAGATCATCGACATTTCCAAGCTCTCGGGCGACACCGTCAAGTTCGGCGCCAAGGTGACGCTGATCGACGAGGAAACCGAGGAGAAGACCTCCTACCAGATCGTCGGCGAGTTCGAGGCCGACGTGAAGAAGGGCAAGATCTCCGTCTCCTCCCCCATCGCGCGCGCCATCATCGGCAAGAAGATGGGCGACTCGGTTGAGGTCAACACGCCGGGCGGCGGCAAATCCTACGAGATCGCCAACGTCGTCTGGCGCTAGCGCGTGTTCCGACCAGGTGGAATCACCTGGTCGAAAAGAACTCGCGCAAGATCAATGGCTTGAGCATGACCTTATCGCAAAAGTGGTTTCCACTTTTGCGGGTCATGCTCTAACCGCCGCGCGCCTCCGCCAGATATGACAAGAGCCGGGTTTTGCCCGGCTCTTTTTGTTTCAGCTTGTCGGCAGCGCCTTTTCGACCGCCTGCCGGATCTTAGGCGCCATGGGCTTGGTCTGGGTCGAGAACCAGTCGATGAAGCGGCCATCGGCGCCGATCAGGTATTTGTGGAAGTTCCACTTGGGCCGCCCCAGCATGCCCGCCTTCTCGCCGGCCCACACATAGAAGGGGTGGGCGCCCGCGCCCTTCACCACCGTCTTGTCAGCGAGCGGAAACGTCACGCCGTAGTTGAGCTTGCAGAAA
>NZ_JBIICB010000248.1:0-6524 GCF_044239095.1 Aestuariivirga sp.
CCGCGAGGAGGTGAAGTACGCCCTCACCGGCAATGTCTGCCGCTGTACCGGTTATGAGCGGATCGTCGAGGCGATCATGTCTCTCTCCAAGAACTGTAAGGCCACCGCACCATGAACATCGCTTTTGACCCTGCCGCCGCTGTCATGGACCTGCCGCGCCGCGATGCACTGGACAAGCTCACGGGCCGAACCCGCTACACGGTGGACCTCATTGGCCCAGGCATGCTGCATGCCATCATCGTCCGCTCCACCGTGGCCTCGGGCCGCATCGTAAAGCTCGACTTGTCCAAGGCGCAGGCTCTGAAGGGCGTGCGTGCCATCGTAACGCATGCCGATGCGCCGGGCCTGCATGGCATCGGCATCGCCGACCAGCCACTGTTCGCCAGTGATGTGATCCGTCATCACGGCGAACCCATTGCGGCGATTGCCGCCGACACGGAGGAGATCGCGCGAGCTGCCGCGGCCTTGGTCGAGATCGAGGTGGAACCGCTCGCACCGCTTCTCACCATGGCAGAGGCGCTCGAGCCCGGCTCGCCGCTGATCCATCCGGGATGGCAGGATTACGAAGTGCTCTTCGCGGGTGCTGCGCGGGGTGGCAATGCGGCGTGGGAAGCGCGCGTTGTGCGCGGTGATACGGATGCCGCCTTCGCCCGGCCGGACGTGACGGTCGTCGAAGATTGCTTCCGTGTGGGCCGGCAGAGCCATGTGCCTTTTGAGCCGCGCTGCGCCATCGCCAGCTTCGAGGATGGCCGCTTCCACATCCAGTGCTCGACGCAGGTGCCATGGACGGTGCGGAGCATCACCGCCAAGGTGCTCGGCGTTGCGCCGTCGCGGGTGCGCGTCACCGTCCCCGCGGTTGGCGGTGGTTTCGGGTTGAAGTTTGACTGCACCATCGAACCCGTTGCCGCGATCCTCGCGAAGAAAACCGGTCGCACCGTCGGAATCCGCAACTCCCGCGAGGAGGAGTTTCTCACCTGTCTGTGCCGTGAGAACGCCGAGGTGCGCATCCGCTCTGCAGTCACGGCCGCAGGCGAGATCGCCGGGCGCGAGGCGACCGTGCTGATGGATTGCGGAGCGTATGGCGGAGAGCAGATATTCCTGACGACCATGACGGCGCACACGTTGGGTGGTAATTATCGTCTGGGCTCGGTTAAGTTGAATAGCCGTGCGGTCTATACCAACACGCCACCTAACGGCGCGTTCAGGGCCTGTAACGGGGTCTACAATACGTTCTTCCTCGAGCGTCACACGGACAACATCTGTGCGGCGATCGGCATGGATCCGATGGAATTCAGAAAGCTGAACGTGCTGGGTGACGGCTCGCTCGGCGCCACGGGGCAGGTGTTTCAAGGTGATGTGCTGCGGCCCATGCTTGAACGGATGGAGGCCTTCCGCGACGAGGTGCCTGACAGGCGCAAAGCTGCGGGCAACAGGCTCTATGGCCGCGCGGCGACAGTGGGCACGTGGTTTGTGTTCGTTGGCCCTTCGTCCGCCACGGTGAATCTCAATATTGATGGCAGTGCCACGCTCGTCACCTCAGGCGTCGAGATTGGGCAGGGCACAATGGTGCAGGCCATGCCGCAGATCGTCAGCGCAGTGCTGGGTATCGACCCCGCGGACGTGATCGTGAAAACGGCCGACACCGATGCTTCTGGCCGTGACCTTGGTGTGGGCGGAGGGCGCACCACTGTCTCTGTTGGTTCGGCTGCAAAGATGGCGGCAGAGAGGGTGCGCGAGCAGGTTCTTGAGATTGCGTCCGAAATGCTGCAGACACCCTCCACAAAACTAGTTCTGGCCAAAGGCCGTGTGGAGATTGCCGGCCGGCCAGGCAGCGGGATGTTGATCACCGAGGTTATCCGGCGCGCCGAAGCCATCCACGGCCCCGTTTCCGGGGTGGGCAGTTTTACTGCTCCCGGCCAACCAAGCCTGCCTGGTTGTGCTGCGGGTCACTTCATTGATGCCATCGACATTCCTGTCTTTACCGTGCACGACTGCGAAGTGGCTGTTGACCCTGATACGGGCCATGTTGAGATACTCAGTTATAAAGTGGTGCAGGACGTGGGGCGCGCACTGAACCCCCGGGCAGTCCGAAGCCAGATCCAGGGCGGTGTTGCCCAAGGTATCGGCTATGCACTGCATGAGCAGATCACGATCGGCTCCAATGGTGGAATCGAGCAGCCTGGCTTCGAGCAGTATCTGCTGCCGCTCGCAGAAGACGTCGTGCCCGTGGAGATCGTTCTGCACGAGGGTGCACCATCCATCGGCCCATTCGGCGCCAAGGGCGCTGGCGAAATCCCGATCATGAATGTGGGGGCTACTGTCGCCTGTGCTGTCTCCCGCGCGATCGGCAAGCCTGTTGCGGAGCTTCCTCTCACTCCGCCGCGTGTTCTCAGTCTCTTGAGAGGGAAAGATACCGTCGGATCATTGGATCACATCTCTTGGAGCTGAGGGAGTTTCCCGGTTTTCCCGATTGGTCTCGAGGGGCGGCACCGGCACACGTGTTTCTTTCTTTGCACCGGCTTGAGAGCGGCGGACGGTCAGTTGAGATTAACTCCCAATTCTCGCCGTCATGCCAGCGAAAGCTGGCATCCCGCTTTTGTTGCAGACATGTTGACAGAAAGCGGGACCCCAGCTTTTGCTGGGGTGACGGGAAGAATGGAGTGCAAACATTCCAGTGATCTCAACTGACAGCCCGCCGCTCTAGTCGAGAGCCTGATCCCTCAGGCTCCCTTGTCTATGCTGCATCGCTCAACGGACCGCCTCAGTCGTGGTGGCGCTCCCATGAAGAACCTGGCGCATAGTTCCTCCTACTATGCTGGAGAGAGGATTGCACCATCAAACCCTGGGATAAAGCAGCCATCCAGTCACACCGTCAGTTGCGGCAGTCACTTGGAATGTTTGCCCAGATGGTCTGCAAGTCGTTCCGGTCTGTAACGGCATTGTAGTCGAAATCAAAAGTGCTGGAACCGGTCCACGTCCTTACTGTCCGCCAGTAGTCGCTGACGTCTTTGATGTTGACAACGCGGTCACCATTGCCGTCGCCCTGACAAGATGGCTGCGTCGCAAACAGTTCGGCCAGGTAGTCTTGGAGCGCTTGCATTGACTCAGCAGCGCCATCGACAGAATCCAAATCGTTCACAGGGTCAACTGCGTTTGAGCTTATGTGCAGCGCGTCGCCGTCCCGATCGAGTTTCAAGTCGGTCGGGTTCTTGCTCTCGTTTACCTCGTAGAGTTCATCGAGGTAATACGACGTTGCAACTCCTACGGCGTCCGGGTCATAGTCCTTCCATTCGCTATGGATGAATTTGAAACGTGCGTCACGCGCCGTGTAGTAGATCTGCGGTGCTTGACCGACTTTCACGTCATTATAGGTGTTGGGGTCAGTCAGTGACCCGTAGATTTCCTGGTTGACTTGCCAGCATTCATCGACACCTGTGTTGACTGGAGTGACACTCGGGTCTGTGGCGCCCTCGCCCCACCAAACACCACCGTTGTCTTCGCAAACTCCTTTGTTGATTGGCGTTTGGCTGCATGTTCCACCCGCATCGTTGGTCCGCCCTATCACGCATGGCCCATTATGTGCGTTATTCTTCTGGATGTTGAGACCACCTTCTGAATAACTGAAGGTACGGATGGCTGGCTGCAATGGATTCCGCAGGTAGGGCATGAGCGGGCTCGAATCGATCGTGTTCGGCTTTGACGCCTTATGTGGGTCGAGCCCCGCTGCCTCGGCAAACAGGCCGTAGACATCCGCTGCACTAACAAGATGCGGGACGTCGCGGTTAGGCTGTTTGACCATGGGGCCTGATACCTGGAGCGGAACCCATATACCAGTCTGGTATGGTGACGCCTTTGATCGTAACAGGTCGAACGGATACTGTACGGTAATTCCAGCAGATCCATTGTCCCCGACGATGACAATCAGAGTATTGGTGCGTTCAGGTTCATAGACCAGCCGGCCTGCTTTATCTTTCCTTGCGAGCCCGGTCGACGTTAGCAGGCGGCCAAGTTCGGTATCCATCGCCTCTAGCATTGCGTCTGAAAGAATGCGCTGGACCGCTGGATTGGTGCAGTCGGTTCCAAGATTGAGCGGAGAGCCCAACGTCGAGGCAAGCTTCTGTCTGGTCGCTGAAGAAAGCAAGTGACCGGGTGGTGGCTGCAGCGGCGTATGATCGGCGCTGAACGACACAGTTGCCATCCACGGGGCACTCCTCCGTTTATTGTCGTTTATCCACTGTATCGCCGCATTGACCTCGATCGACGAGCGGTAGTTGCGGCCACGAGGATCAGTGACGGAGAGTTCGCTGACGCTGTTGTCGCGATTGATTACGAGCGGTGACACGTAGTGTGCGTTCTGTCTCTCGAAGTCCAGGTTTCCTGGAGGGTTGGCTTGGCACGAAGCGTTGGGAACCAGAATTCCACCCAGATTGAGGCAGGCAAGGCCGGGTGAATCGCCCAGCGTATCTCCGCTGATTTTCTGGCAGCGTGTCTGATTGTTCGTGTTTCGAATATAGCAGGCACCAGTGTTGGCGCCCTCGGTAGTCAATTGCCGGGCTACCGACGGGACATATCCGCATTTGTAGGTTCCACTCTGACCAACCCCGCCAGCCGTCGTGTCGATCGAAGCCGGCAGGCCGCCGATCCAGCCGTGGAAGTAGTCCCAGCCCAGTTGCCCCGGACTTCCGTTGACGGCCTTATTGTTCTCAGGGCCGCCAAGGTGATATTTGCCAAAGAAACCGCTTCTATATCCGGCCTGCTTCATCATGCGGGCTACCGTTACGTCATAAGGCGAGACTTGCGAGTTCGCGAGGTCACTTTGGCCGATTGCCTGGTAGACATTTGTCCGGAATGGATAACGCCCGGTCAGCAATGCCATTCGCCCATTGGAGCACTCGGGCATTGACCACGTATTGCGGAACCTTATTCCGCTCTCTGCAATTTCGTTGATCGTCGGTGTCTTGGGTGGTGTTTGGCCACCGTAGCCCATCGCACTCAGCTGGTCGATGCCAACGTCGTCCATGATCACGAACAGGATGTTCGGCTTTGATGGGGGGCTGGCTTCGGCAAGCCCTGTGCCTGCTGCGATGGCTAGGAATGAAGCCATGGCGGCGATAAACTTTTTGCGGAACATAGAACTCTCCTGTCAATAACTCCGCAACACCGTCCGGAAGCCCGTGTGTGAGCTACCAAGATCGGCATCGCCTGGTTGACGCGCACTCGGGCGGTAGCGGCCGCAGTAGGTGTTCGAGCACATCCATGAACCACCTTTTATGACGCGGCGTTGCGGATAGCGTGGATCCTCAACGAATGATGGATCTGGAGAGTGGCTTGGACGGTACAGGTCCTCGGTCCATTCCCAGACATTGCCAATCATGTCATAC
This sequence comes from Aestuariivirga sp., assembly GCF_044239095.1. Lineage (GTDB taxonomy): Bacteria > Pseudomonadota > Alphaproteobacteria > Rhizobiales > Aestuariivirgaceae > Aestuariivirga. The sequence continues at coordinate 5,382 of NZ_JBIICB010000248.1, forward strand.
AGCCCGTAGCCATTCGGCTTGAAGCAGCCAACAGGGGCGAGGCCATGGTAGCCGTCGCTAGCCGTGTCGAAATACGGGAAGATGCCCTCCCAGATGTTGGCATCAGGCTGAAGGTCATCGCTCGGAACATCACCTCTCGCGCGTGCAGCCCATTCCCACTCTGCTTCTGTTGGCAGGTCGTGGCCCCGCCACTTGGCATAGGCTTTGGCATCCTCCCAGCTCACTTGCGTCACGGGGTCAGCATCGTGCGCTTCGATCGTGCTGGCCGGACCGCTGGGGTGGCGCCAATTTGCGCCGGGCGTGAAGACCCACCACATCGAGGGCACCAACTGCGGCAGCGTATCAGCGGGCATGACAAAAACCATCGCGCCAGGCACCCGATAGGCCTCAGGAAGGTCGGGATACTTATCCGGCGGGACTGATTTTTCGGCCGTCGTCACATAGCCTGTGGCTTTCACAAATGCGGCAAATTCGGAGTTTGTGACCTCGTGGCTACTGATCATGAACGCACCCACTGAGACCTCGCGCGAAGGGGCTTCTTCTGGGTAGTGGGAGTTCGAACCCATCATGAAACGTCCAGCCGGGATTTCAATCATGGTTGATCGGGCATCTGGAACTCCGTTAGATGCGTCATGGAAAGGCATACATGTGGCCGACAGCGCCGCCGGGTTGAAGCAGAACAACAGGAGTATCGCAAGCGTCGACACATAGACAGGCGCGCGCCTCACAGAAATGGCCGCAGTCAACGATGCCCCTCCAGTCAACATCAACTGTTGCTCCATTCCCCGTGAACATCGCAGCCGACTTGCGCGTTCTCTCAATAATCCGCACCGTCGCACTTCATCGCTCCGTCAAGCAAGAGCGTTCTCTTAAAAGCCCTCTATTCCCGCTGAGGTTGCTGCGGAGGAGCATTATGGGACGACAGTATCGAGGCCAGTACGGCCGTCTTCCATTCTGACTGATAAGCAAGGTCTTCTTCTTCTTCCTCGCTGACCTTCTCAGGAGAACGTGCCGTGTCCTAGTGGATTGACTCCAACGTTTGGAACCCACGGTTCCGAGCTGCGATGATATCGCCAGGGTTGGCTTTCCATGCGAAGGGTTTGGGACTGGAGGCGTTGTATTCGCGGATGAAGCGGTTGATGG
>NZ_JBIICB010000026.1:0-25551 GCF_044239095.1 Aestuariivirga sp.
TGTCCGGCAATCAGGGGAGATCCGGCATGATGTTCAGAACAGCAGCGATCCTGCTCTCGATCGCCGTCTCGACCGCTGGATGCGCGACTGACCCGCGGCTGAAGAGCGACTGCGACTGGGCCCAGCCGATCCGGCCTTCACGGTCGGATGTGCTCACCCGGCAGACCAGGGAGCAGATTCTCTCCCACAATGAGTCTGGCGCGAAGATTTGCGGATGGAAACGATGAGCGTTTCCATCTCTGAGGGTCCCGCCATTGTCGCCGGTTACGAGTACAAGCTGCAGCTCGAGGCTGAGAGCCCCATCTTCCCGGAAGGCTGTTCGTTGACCGCACATGTCCGGGGCAGGGTCAGCGACAATAATGTCATCGCCACGCTCACGACCGCGAATGGCGGCCTCGCGAGAATCTCCGACACCGTCGTGGAAATCACCATCCCGCCCGCCGCTACGGCCAGTCTCCCGCCGGGGAGCATCGTCATGGACGTGGTGCGCACCGATCTGGAGCCGGACAGGCACCTCAACTTCACCCTGGAGATACCTGTCGTCCGCCCGGTCACCCGAGGTCTCTGATGACACAGGGCCCCCAGGTTACGGCGCATACAGGTCCCATTCGCTGCCAGGGGCCCATCAAGGTTCGCGCCCTCATGGCGCCGGTCACTGTCAAGGTTCGCGGCACGCCCGGTCCGGCGGGGCCACGGGGCCTGAAAGGCGACATGGGCGACCAGGGGCCCGCCGGCAATCTCGATGCCGGCATCGTCATCGACGGCGGCAATTTCTGATCATCAACATCTCGCAGAAGGAAGCACTCCCTCCATGCCTAATGTGATCCGCATCAAGCGCCGCGCCTCCGGCAACGCAGGCGCACCCGCCGCCCTTAAATCCGCCGAGTTGGCGCATAACGAAGTCGACAACACGCTCTACGTTGGCAAGGGCGACGACGGCTCCGGCAACGCCACCTCCATTGTGGCGCTGGCGGGCGTTGGTGCCTTCGCCGATCTCTCCACCACACAGACCGTGGGCGGCGCCAAGACCTTCTCGATCGTGCCGAAGTCCTCGCAGGATGCTTCCGCGTCGACCGACCTGGTGAGGAAGTCGCAGTTCGATACGGCGCTGACTGGCAAGGCGAGCACCACTCACAGCCACGCCATCGGCGAAGTGACAGGCCTGCAGACTGCGTTGGACGGAAAGGCCGCAGCTTCACATTCCCACGTTATCGGTGATGTGACCGGTTTGCAGACCGCTCTGGACGGGAAGGCGGCTTCGTCTCATGTGCACGCCATCGCTGATGTGAGTGGACTCCAGACGGCCCTCGATGCCAAGGCGCCGCTGGTTTCGCCCGCACTCACCGGAACACCCACCGCACCAACGGCGGCCAGCGGCACGAATACCACCCAACTCGCCACCACCGCCTTCGTCCTCGGCACGCGGCTCGACCAGTTGGCCCAGCCCACGGCGGATGTGCCGCTCAACTCCCGCAAGATCACCGGGCTTGGCGATCCAGTGTCGTCACAGGACGCCGCGACCAAGAATTATGTCGACCTTGCGGTGCAGGGGCTTGATCCAAAACAGTCCGTCAGGGCGGCCTCGACCGCGAACATTGCCACACTCTCTGGCACGATGACCATCGACGGCGTGGCGCTCGTTGCCGAGGACCGGGTACTGGTCAAGGATCAGACCAGTTCCGCCCAGAACGGCGTCTATGTGGTTGCCGCAAGCACCTGGGCCCGTGCCGCAGACATGGACGCCTGGGGTGAACTGGTCTCGGCCTATCTCTTCGTCGAGCAAGGCACCGTCAACGCCGACATGGGCTTCCTCTGCACCGTCGATCCGGGCGGCACGCTGGGGACCACCTCCGTCAGTTTCGTCCAGTTCAGCGGGGCAGGGCAGATCGTGGCTGGCGCGGGTCTTACCCGCACGGGTAACACCCTTGACGTGGTAACGGCGTCTTCTGCCCGCATCGTGGTCAACGCCGACAGCATCGATCTCGCCACCACCGGCGTGGGGGCGGGCACCTACCGCTCGGTCACGGTTGATACCTATGGGCGTGTGACAGGCGGCACCAACCCGACCACGCTCTCGGGCTACGGCATCACCGACGCCCAGTCGCTGGACGCGACGCTCACGGCGCTCGCCGGGCTTGCCACCGCCGCCGACCGGCTGCCCTATGCCACGGGCATCGATACCTTCGCCCTTGCCACATTCACAGCCTTCGGGCGCTCGCTCGTGGATGACGCTGACGCCGCCACGGGCCGCGCCACCCTCGGCCTTGGCACGATGGCAACACAGGCCGCGAACAATGTTTCCATCACCGGCGGGACCCTTGACGGTGTCACCATCGATGGCGGCACCTTCTGAACAGCGAATATTCCTTCTCTTTCCACAATACATAATCTTGAACCGGAGCCCTCATGGGAATCAAGCTCAAGCGATCAGCCACAGCCGGAAAAGCCCCGGTGGCTGGCGACCTCGAACTAGGCGAATTGGCCGTCAACACATGGGACGGCAAGCTCTATCTGAAGAAAAATGACGGCTCGGACACTATCCTCGAGGTAGGACCCGTCCGCGCGGTTGCCGGCAAGACCGGCGCCGTGACGCTGGCCAAGGCGGACGTGGGCCTCGGAGAGGTTGATAACACCTCCGATGCCGCCAAGCCCGTTTCCACGGCGACCCAGATGGCGCTCAACGGGAAGGCCAACAACTCGCATGGCCATGCCATCGGCGACGTGACCAGCCTGCAGGCGGCGCTTGACGGAAAGGCCCCGCTGGCCTCGCCCGCCTTGACCGGAGCCCCCACCGCTCCCAGTGCCGCAGCCTATGCGGACAGCTCCCAGATCGCCACCACCGCGCAGGTCTACGACACCGTCACCTCCGTCCCGGAAAATGCCCAGACCGGCACGGCCTATACCCTTGCGCTCTCTGACGCCGGAAAACTGGTGTCATTTAACAATGCCGCCGCAATCACACTCACCATCCCCACCAATGCCATTGTGGCCTTGCCCATCGGCACCCGCATCGACCTTCTTCAATACGGGGCAGGGCAGGTCACGGTCGGCGGCGCCGGTGTCACCATCCGCTCGTTCGGGGCAAGGCTCAAACTGGCCGGCCAGTACTCTGGCGCCACGCTCTGGAAGCGCAGCGCCGACGAATGGGTCTTGATCGGAGACATCACGGCATGATGAGAGATACCATCCTCGCGGCCACCATGGCCTCCGGCCTGATCCTTCCGCCCAAGGCAGAGCTTCATCTTCCGCCGCGGCCTGCCATCATCAAGCCGGGGAATCTCGATGCGTCAGGCCACCTCCTCTCCATGCCGGTCACCCTTGGTATGATGAAGAGGAAGGCGGCAGGTCCCCTGTCGCTCACCCACGTCTCGGCCATACTCTCCTCGCAGTCGTCCGGCTCATCCTTCACCTCGGGGTCCACCAGCTTTGGAAGCACCGTCAGTGCGGGGAACACGCGCTATCTCCTGTGCCTCATCCACAATATCTGGGGGAGCGGCGGGACCGATGGATGGACCAACAGCTGCACCATCGGCGGTGTCGCCGCGACCAAGCTGTTCCGCGCCAACGCCTATGCCGGCCAGGTCACCGACTGCTGGTACATCGAGAACAACACCCTGACCTCCGGAACGCTTGCCGTCACGTGGAACGGTACGGGCTCGCAGTTCCTCAAGACGGGCTTCAGCATCTGGCAGCTTGTCAACCCCGCAAGCATAATCCCCGTGATCACCACGAATGCCGCATCGGCAACATCAATCGCGGTCAGCGTCTCACGAAGTGCCTCGCAGGTCGGTCTTGCCATGGCTTCGCCCAATGTGGACTCGGGATCCAACATCTCCTGGTCGAATGCCACACTGAAGTACAACATTCTCGGTAATTCCACGACCCGCTGGAGTGCCGCCCAGATCGACACCCAGACAGGAACTTTCAACGTCACCGGCATCCAGTCAGCGACGGGAAACATCATGCGCGTGACTGCCGCTGTCTGGAGTTGAGGCCGCTGACGCTGGTGTTTCAATCAAGGGGTCATTTGTTGGGCGGCTGGCGACAGGGCGCAGAAGTACAGACACCATACAGATGACGCCTGCTAGCGCATGTTTGGCACCAAGAACATCGTAAACCCAGAGTACGTGGCGCGGGCGGCGCGCTGAGTGTGGCTGCGTTTGGCAGGACGGGTTCTTGGCGGGTACGCCGACATTCTCGCCCCACCATTCGATCCGGGCCAGTGACGGACGTTTAGCAGGGCAGGGCGTGCCGGGAGCACTTCTTCGCTCAACCAGCACGCCCGGCTTCGTTACGGCTGACCTAGGCCAGCCATACGGCCGGCGAAACCTCGAGCCGGCCTGGTGGGCTCCAGACGGGTTCGCCGCCATCCCCACCACCGCGCTCGATCCGCCCCGCCGTGCGGCGCATCCCGCGGTCCTCGCGGATGTCTGGTCCGGATCCCACTGGGTCCATTACCAGAACAATGAAGAAAGTTGTTTCCGAAGGTGGATAAGTCCTTCGAAGCCAAAAACTGCAAGATGGTGGTCGGATCGTTGAGACTTCGTGTCAGACGCGATCAAAGTCCTGCGCGTTCTGGTCTAAAAGCTTGCGGCAAACTCCAAAGTCATGCGTGCAACAGTGTCGATCCTCTGGCGTACGTCGAATAGTCATCCGCATGCCCGCACAGTTGACCTTCTCCCGTGGTCCTACGCCCCCGTCAGCTTCATAGATGTAGCCTGAGGATAGCAGTTTTCGCCTTGGTCGAGATTGCAGGTGCTAGAAGTTTCCTAAGGGATGGCTACTGCGAGGATAGAAGAGTACATCAGGCTTTGCTTGCTCCAGCTCAACGGAATGGTCGAGCGTTCACGCCGAAAGGACGAAGAGGAGTTCTACCAGCTCCTCGCCTACGAGGATGACGTCGATTTCGAGGGAGAGCTCGCCCACTGGGTGCTCAAGACCTCATGGCGCCTTCAATGGTAAGGTACCTTAAAAGAACTCAGAGAGAAGCTATAAACTCCTCTAGGACTTTTCCGTCAGATCTGCTTTATCATAATCTTGGCCATGTTCGCTTCCGAAGCCTTTGCCATTTCCGCCGCCGTCTGCTTCGCGCTGACTTCGATGTTTCTAGCCGAGCTGAGGGGACGGGTGCCGCTGTTCCAGCTGACGCGCTGGCAGATGGTTGCCACTTTTATTATGACGGGGCTGGTGTCCATCCTCCTCGGTGGCTGGCGGACGGTGGGGCCGGTCCAGTTCTGGCAACTGGCGGGCTCAAGTGTCGTCGGGATAACCATTGCCAGCACCACATACTTCGCGACGATCTATGCGGTGGGCCCGCGCATCACGGCACTTTTGTATTCGCTCACCGCTCCATTCGCGGTGCTGCTCGGTTACCTTGTCTATGGCGAGACAATCAGCATCGCGCAGGGACTGGGGATCCTGCTGGTACTTGCCGGAATCCTGCTGGCGATTGGCATCCAGGTGGGCCTTGGTTCCGGTGATCTGGCAGAGGCTCAAGGCAAGACAAAGTCGCCTGAAGGATTGGGAGTCGCATTCAAGTGGGGCCTCTGGCCGGGGTTTGGCTTCGGGATAGTCACTGCACTGGGAACGGCGGTGGGAAATCTGCTGGCGCGCCCCGCCATGGCGGCCGGGGTCGAGCCTTTCACGGCCATGGGGCTGAGGTCCGGGCTGGCGGCACTGATCTTCGTCATCCTCTCGGCAACACCGCTGGGCAATAACTCGCGTCAGCCGGTTCGCGCGGGAGCACTGGTGCTCGTCGTGGCATCCGCCTTCGTGGGGGCTACGCTTGGCATGTCACTCCTCATGGCAGCACTTCACACCGGTAACGTCGGCATCGTCTCGACCCTGTCCTCGATGACCCCCGTTCTCATTCTGCCCATGGTGTGGATCCGCAGTGGTAGGAGACCCGGTCTCGCGGCGTGGCTCGGCGCGATTCTCGCTATCGCAGGCACGGCACTGATCAGTCTCCGCTGAGAGCTGTCCACCTGACCATCCGACCCTAATGAATCCGAGTAGGACCTGCTACTGGTATCAGCGGTCGCATGCGTCATCCCGAGGCTTCTGCACCTTCGACGAGGGGCTATCTTCATCCAAGGGCATTGCATGTCAAACGACTCTCGACTCTCTAGCCGCGAGTTGCTTCAAAACCGATGGTGTGAGCCCCTTTTACGATCCAGTCGTGGGTATAGTCTCGGCGACATGATTGCCCTGTTGGGCGGTTGATGCAATGGCCATGGGCGCGGAGCCCTCAGGTAGCGCAGCGCCCGATGGCCATTGCTTGCTCAGGCGGCTGCGGTCTGCGAACTCGGATGGCGTCAGCCAGCCGAGCCTTGAGTGAGGTCTTTGGGTGTTGTAGTCGCGCCGCCACTGTTCGAGCAGGATGCGCGCCTCGTTCAGGGACGAGAACACCGTTTCGTTCAGCAACTCGTCCCGGAGCCTGGCATTGAAGCTCTCGATGAAGGCGTTCTGCTGAGGCTTTCCCGGCGCGATGTAGTGCCACTCGATCCGCTGTTCCTGAGACCAGCGCAGGATCGCCATGCTGGTGAGCTCGGTACCATTGTCTGAAACGATCATCGCCGGCCGTTTGCGGGTAGCGATGACCCGGTCCAGCTCGCGCCCGACCCGGAAACCTGAGATCGAGGTATCGGCGACGAGGCAGAGGCATTCAGCACTGAAGTCGTCGATCACGGCCAGCACCCGGAAGCGGCGGCCAAAGGCAAAGACGTCGGACACGAAGTCCAGTGACCAGCGCTGGTCCGGAGCCTGTGGGATGACAAGCGGAGCCCTTGTGCCGGAAGCCTTCTTGCGTCCTTTCCGGCGCCTCACCTGCAGCCGCTCCTCGGCATAGAGACGGCGGACCTTCTTCAGGTTCACCACGGTTCCCTCCCGCTTCAACATCTGGTTCAGGCGGCGGTATCCAAACCGACGGCGCTCGCTCGCCAAGTCCTTCAGCCGGGCGCGCAGAGCGGCATCGTCCGGTCGCCGATGCCGGTAGCTGACCATGCTCCTGGGGGCTCTGACGACTTCACACGCCCGCCGTTGGCTGACCTCGTAGGTGGTCACGAGATAGGCCACGGCATCACGCCTCGCAGCGGGCGTCAGAATTTTTTTCCATTGAGATCTTTCAACATCGCTACGTCGAGCATGGCTTCGGCCAGCAGCTTCTTCAGCTTGGCGTTCTCATCCTCGAGCACCTTCAGGCGGCGGGCGTCGGAGACATCCATGCCGCCGAACCTGGCCTTCCACTTGAAGAACGTGGCGCTGCTGATGCCATGGCGGCGGCAGACTTCCGCCGTCGCCAACCCCTGTTCCTGCTCCCGCAGGATTGCGATGATCTGCTCCTCGGTAAACCGGCTCTTCTTCATCGTCCAACTCCCCTTAGTGAGGCCGTCGGACTCTACTCATTTTTGGATCAGTTTGCGGGGCTCACACCACCGACACAACGCGTCGTGGTGTCAGCCTCTCGTGACGCCGCGCTTCTTCATGTTGGACCGGATGTGCTTGAGCCCTTCGGGTGTACCGTCATGGTATGTGCCGAACCATTCGTCGAAGGGAATATCCGGCTCTCCATAGTTGCACTCGAAGTAGCGATGGTGGAGCTGATGAAAAAAGTCACCAATGGCGAGCCCATTTTCCGACTCGGTGCCCGCGGTGATCTTCTCGAACCCCGCATGTGAAGTGGGACCCTGCAGGACCTTCGACTGAAGATGGAAGATGAAGTGGATGGGATGAGATGCCAAGATCACGTGAATGGCTACAGAGCTCAAGTAGAGAAGATGCTCCACCGGATGCATCGAAAATCCCGACCACGGTCCGGTGACTATGTTCCTGTGGTGCAGGTGGTGAACCCGGGCATAGAGCGGCTGCCAGTGGATGAGGCGGTGGATCCAGTAGAAGTGAAAATTCCCGAACAGAGGAATGATTACGAACAGCGCAAGGAACCACACGGGATGATCGCTCCAACCGATTGTCGGAAGATACCCGTTCGCATAGGCCCACAGCCCGACGACTTCGTAGGCAGTCCAGATTGGCACGCCACTCGCCAGCGACCAGAAGATGTTGTCGTAAGTCTGGTTGTTGAACGTGAACCTCCTGCTGTCCGTCTGAAGCGGCCGGGTTTCATAACGCAGATGGTCCGCCTGGCGGTGAAAAGTGTAGAGATACAAGTGAAGGCCGCCTGCAACTACGGTCAGCATCACCAGATTGCGGAAGAAAACATAGGCGATCCAGTCGATGGAGAACGTCCGGGTGTCATCCGGGCTCGGCGTCAGATATGCCCAGGTCAGCGCTGCGATGACTGCGATAATGAGCTTGACCGAGATCGGAAGCCATCCGCCCAGGAGGTTCTTCAACAAGATGAGAGGCCTGATCGGCCACTGCGCGATCGGCGATCTCGGCATGGGGAACGGCGGATGCCAGTTCCACAGTTCGCGCCCTTTGCCCGCGGAGGACCCTTCTTTCCCGGGCTCCGGCCCGGTCACTTCGACGGAAGACATTTCGGACCTCAAGATTGATTGCTGCCTGCCATGTTCAGGCGGGGAAACCGGTAAGACAAACACAAAGAGCAAAAGCCGGCCATGACGTATTCTAATGGCGAAACGCCGGCATGACGCTCGGCGTTTCGCTCCCTTTCAGCATACTTCCACGATCAGGAAGCAACGGCCCATTTCTTGAAGATCTGGAAATTGTCGAGCGGCTTCGCACCCCCAACGGGGCCGCCAGTGTCGACACCCTCCGCAACGCCATGGACCATGTTCTGGTAGAGCGGAACGATCGTCGAGCCCTCGTCGTGAAGGATTAGCTGGATCTCGGCATAGAGCTCCTTGCGCCTCTGTTGGTCCAGCTCTGCTCTGGCTTCGGCAACGAGCCTGGTAAACCTCTCGTTGCACCAGTTTGTGTCGCCCCAGGCGGCTCCGCAGATATAGGCGAGCGACAGGATCAGGTCCGGTGTCGGCCGGGCATCCCAGTAACAGAAGGAGAACGGTACCTTGCCCCAAACGTTCGACCAGTAGCCATCATTTGGCTCGCGCACGGGTTCAATTACAATGCCGACCTTCTTCGCACTGTCGGCGAAGACAAGAGCGGCATCGAGGGCGCCGGAGAACGCTGCGTCAGCCGCATGAAGCTGGATCTTGGTGCCGGCGAAGCCCGACTTCGCGAGGTGGAACTTCGCCTTGTCGGGATCGTAGTCGCGCTGCGGGATGTCAGCGTTGAAGAACCTGTCGAATGTGGGAACAGGGTGGTCGTTCGCGAGCGACGCATGGCCATAGAAGACTTTGTCGCGAAGATCGGCCCGGTTGACCGCATACTTGAGGGCGAGGCGGAAGTCGTTATTCGAGAATGGCGCCTTATCGGCATGCATCGGCATGGTGATAGTCGAGCCGCCCGGAACGCTCAGCACTTTTATGCCCGCCGTCTTCGCGAGCACATCCGCCGTCTTGGGGTCAACAGGCTGAATGACGTGGAGTTCACCCGCCACCAGGGAATTGGTGAGCGCGGTGCTGTCGTTCACCGACAGCAGCTCGAAGGACTCGAGCCTTATCCTCTCAGCCTTGAAATAGTTCGGATTGCGCTTGGCCATTCCAACCACGCCCGGAGTGAACTTCTCCAGCACGAAGGCGCCGGAGCCGATGCCGGACTGATCGAGGACACCGTCTTTCGAGGGGCAGATGGAGAATATCGTCTGAGCCAGGTAATGTGGGAAATCCGCAGCGGGCTCACTCAGATCGAACACGATGTCGTTTCCGTCCGACTTCAGCTCCGACACAACCTTCATCAACGACGCGCCCGCAGCCTTGGAATCTGGCCCCCGGTGAACGTTGATGGAGTCGATCACGTCCTGCGGCGTGACGGTCTTGCCATTGTGGAATTCTGCGCCCTTCCTGAGCTTGAAGGTCCAGCGCCTTCCACCGTTCCCGGAACCCCACTCCGTGGCGAGGTCCGGCACGATGTCACCGTTCGTCTCCTGATCTACGAGCTTGCTCCGGATGGACTCGATCATGGTTTGATTTTGGGCACCGCCCGTTGTCCCGATGTCGAGGGTATCCGTCGTGGCGCCTCCTCCTACCCCGACCTTGAGGTGGCCCCCGGCGGGGGCTGCGGTGGCGCGCCGCACCGGGAGCATTCCGATTCCGAGGCTGGCGGCACTAATCGCTGCCGCACCTTTCATAAATCCGCGCCGGTCCACGGGCGGAAGTCCCACTTTCAGCTCATCAACTGCAGCATGCGGAACGGTCTTGTCAGAATTCTTCTCCATGGAACGTCCTCCAGCTTTCTTGATTTGTTTCACGTCAACTAGACTGCCGGACGGCGACCTTTTGGAGAGCTACCCGACCTTACCGAGAGGTTATTGGAAAACGTGGGCACATGACCATTTCAAATCGCCGAAAAGCGCTATTGAGCAAACCGATATCCCCATGACCCCCATCCCCGCCGGGCTATTTGAGCTTTAAATATCAGCAATCGCCTATTTGAACTGGTCGGCCCAAGATATTGAATAATAGGCTCAGCGTGCTCCGCGCCATAACTCAGCAAACTCAGGAACCGAAAATCTCAAGCCCGCCCATGGATCACCACCGGAATGAGCATCTCAAGATCCAGGCCGAGGATGGCGTTCTGATGATCACCCTCGACCGGCCGCCGGCGAATGCCATCGACATGAAGGTGAGCCGCGATCTTGGTGACATTCTGCTCTCATTCCGTGACGACCCCGCGCTTCACGCGGTGATCTTCACGGGAAGCGGCACGCGCTTCTTCTGCCCTGGATGGGACCTGAAAAGTGACTACGGCGAGGATCGGACCCGGGTGAACTATGGTGTGGGCGGCTTCGGAGGGTTCCAGGAACTGCCCCACCTCAACAAACCGGTCATCTTCGGGATCAACGGCATCTGCTGTGGCGGCGGGCTGGAGATCGCATTGTGCGGAGACATACTTGTTGCCGCGGAACATGCCACGTTTTCCCTGCCCGAGGTGCGGATCGGAACGCATGCTCCCGCCGCCTGCATCGCGCTGGCCAAGCGCATTCCTTATCACATCGCCATGGAGATGCTGCTGACCGGCCGCTGGTTCGATGCCCGGGAAGCGCATCGCTGGGGGCTGGTGAATCACGTCGTACCGTCTGAGGCACTCCTGGCCAAGTGCTGGGAGATCGCCCGCACGATCACGGGGCGCTCACCAGAAGTCTATGCCGTCGCCAAGGAAATCGTCCGCGAATCCGAGGACATGAAACGCCGGGATGCGCTGAACAAGCTGAAAGCGCGGCAGTTCCGCTCGGTCGCGGCCGAGATCGCCAAATGCAGCAAGACCAACTGACGAGAAAAGAAACGATCAGCTCATGACCGCCCACCCGCACCGTCTCTCTCCTCTTCTCGCTCCCCGTTCGATCGCGCTGGTCGGCGGGTCGCCCCGGCATGGCAGCGTCGGTGAGTTGATGGTGCGCACGCTGCTCAAGGGGGGCTATGGGGGCGATGTGACCATCGTCAATCCGAAATACAATTCGGTCAGCGGACTGACATCGGTCGCATCCCTGAGCGACCTACCGGTCCCGCCGGACCTTGCCGTGCTGTCCGTTTCATCCGAACGGATGGAATCCGTGATGCGGGAGGCGATCTCCGCCGGCGCGCGGAGCGCCGTGATCTTCGACTTCTGCCAGCTGGAGGGCGAGACAGAGCCCAAGCTTGTCGACAGACTGAAGGCCATAGCCGCGGAAGCGGCCTTCCCAGTATGCGGCGGCAATGGCATGGGGTTCTTCAACTTCGATACGAAGACATTCGTGAGCTTTCAGGAGCCTTCCTTCACGGAACCGGGTCACATCGCGGCCATCTGTCATTCCGGCTCTGTTTTCGCGATGCTCGCCGATTCGTCGGGAAGATACGGATTCAACCTCCTGACGGCGCAGGGGCAAGAGATCTCGGGCACAGCCGCCGATTACATGGATTTTGCGCTCGAGCAGCCCACGACCCGCGTGATTGCGCTTTTCCTGGAAGCGGTGCGCGATCCCAAGCGCTTCGTCGCAGCCCTGGAGAAGGCGCGCGCATGCGGCATACCCGTCGTCGTGACCAAGGTCGGAAGGACGGAGGCCAGTGCACGCCTCGCTGTCACGCATTCAGGTGCCCTGGCCGGCAACGACACGGCCTTCGAGGCGCTTTGCGAGCGTTACGGTGTGCTTCGGACCGACGATCTCGACAGTCTCATGGCAGCCTGCCAGATCCTGTCGCTCGACAAGAAGATCGGCACGGGAAAGCTGGCGGCACTTCTCGATTCGGGCGGCCTCCGCGAGTTGATGATCGACCTGGCCGAGGAAACGGGCGTCGAGTTCGCGGAGCTCACGCCTCCCACCGTCGAGTCCCTCAGGAAAAGGCTCTATTTCGGCCTTGAGGCCGTCAATCCTCTTGATGCGGCCGGCCTCTACAACGAGGACCTTGGCGAGGTGATCGGGAGTTGCCTGGACATACTAAGCGATGACGCGAACGTCGGGATCGTCGCGCACGAATACTTCTCGACAGACTCGACGGAGGGGGTCGCCGGCATTGCCGAGGCGGCAAGTCGGATGGGCGCCGGGTCCCGGAAGCCATATGTCCTCACCTACTCGCTTGGCAGCGCGAACAACCTCGCATTTGCCACCCGCATGAGACAGGCGGGCGTTCCCGTCATCAACGGCATCGGGCCCCTGCTGGCGGGCCTCAAGTGCGCCTTCCGCTACCGCGACCACGCAGATCGGAAAGCTGGCTCGCTACCGGAACTCGACGCCGCGAGACTTACGGAGTGGCGCAAGGTGATCGCTGGCAGCGATGGCCTCGGCGAGGCACAGGCGTTGCAGCTGCTCTCAGACTGCGGGATCGACGTCGCCAGAAGCATCATCTGCGATGGCGTCGGGGAGGCCGTGCGGGCCGCGTCTGAGCTGAACTACCCCGTCGCCGTCAAGACGGCCGCGCCGGGCATCGTTCACAAGTCCGACGTCGGCGGCGTTCATCTGAACATCATCAGCGAGGAACAGGTGCGCAGGGCTTGCGATGCCATGTTGCATCTCGGCGCAGCGGTCTGTGTGGCCGAGATGGTGCCGAAGGGAGTGGAGCTGGCATTCGGCGCGCTCAACGATCCGCAGTTCGGCCCGGTCGTCATGGTGGGTGCGGGTGGCACGCTCGTCGAAATTATGGAGGACCGCGCCTTCGCCCTGGCGCCGGTGTCGCCTGCCGAGGCGAAGGATATGATCGGGAAGCTCCGCATCGCAAAGGTGCTTGCCGGGGCCAGAGGCGCTGCCGCCGTCGACGTCGATATGTTGTCGGAGATATTTAGCCGCTTTTCGGTCGCCTGCCATCTGCTGCGCCATGTTCTTTCCGAGATGGACGTCAACCCCATCATTGCCACTCCTGGCCGAATCGTCGCGGTGGATGCCGTGCTCGCGGCGAGGCGGCCATGACCCTCGATGAATACGCATCTCTCGACGCAGTCGCCCTGGCCGACTGTGTCCGGAAGGGGGATGTCAGCGCAGCGGAATTGGCCGAACTGGCCGCCCGGTCCGCCCATCTGCTCAACCCGCATCTGAATGCCATTATTGAGTTGTACCCCGAACGCATTTCGTCTCCCGAACCACCGGAACCGGGTCAGCCGTTCAGCGGCGTGCCTTTCCTGGTGAAGGACCTCAGCATCACGGAGAGCGGCCGGTTGCACGAATGTGGATCCGAGCTTCTGAAGGGAAACGTCGCCAAGGCCGACTCTGAACTCGTCCGGAAGTTCAGGGCTGCCGGCTTGAACATCCTGGGACGTACCACGACCCCGGAGTTCGGATGGTCGGCCTCGACGGAATCAAGGCTCACGGGAATCACCCGCAACCCCTGGAACCCTGGGCGAAGCGCAGGTGGCTCGAGCGGCGGATCGGCGGCGGCAGTTGCAGCAGGCATCGTTCCTGCCGCCCACGGCTCCGACGGAAGCGGGTCCATCCGAAACCCGGCTGGCTGGTGCGGGCTCGTGGGGCTGAAGACCAGCCGCGGCCGGATTTCGTCAGCCCCAGCGGTCGGCATGCCGCCCGGAGGACGTCCCGTGAGTTTCGTGCTGACGCGCAGCGTGAGGGACAGCGCCGCAATGCTCGATGCCGTCCATGGCAACATCGACGGCGACCCCTTCAGGATTGCCCCTCCCGGCCGGCCGTATGTCGAGGAGATGCAGCGCTCCCCGGGCAAGCTGCGAATCGCCTACACCTGCGAGCCTTGGAATGGTGCATCTGTGACCGATTGCGTTCTCAGGTCCTTTAGGGAAACGCTTGATCTGCTCCGCGAGCTCGGACATGAGCTCATCGAGGCCAGGCCGCCGTTGGACTGGGACACGGTCGTCGAGTCGGTCCTTGCCACGGGTGCTGCGGGAATCGCACATCGCGTGGAGTGGGCGGCCAGGACCCTGAATCGTAAGCCCTCGCCGGAAAATCTCCAGAGCACGACCTGGGTGACCTATGAGCACGGCAGATCCCTTTCGGCCTCGAGGCTTCTCGATGCGATCGATTATCTCGACAGGGTCAGCCGCTCCATGGGCGTATTTCTCTCGGAGTACGACGTGCTGCTGACGCCGACCAGCACGACGGAGGCACCTCCGCACGGCACACATGATGCCGACCAGAAGAACATCACGACCAGGCAGTGGTCCGACATCATTCATCGCGAAGACTGCTTCCTGCTTCTTGCAAACATTACTGGGCAACCTGCCATCTCGCTACCACTGCACATCTCGGTGAATGGACTGCCGATTGGCATGCAGTTTGTTGGGCGAATGGGCGATGAGACGACTTTGTTCCAGCTGTCTGCTCAACTGGAGGCTCACTCGCCCTGGCAGTCACGCAAGCCCGGACTGCATGTTGCCAATGCTGCCACCCTTGGAGCTTCCTGAATGCACACGCTTGTAGAATTCCGGAGACCTGCTTCGAAACCCGCGACTCTTGCCAAGATCGTGGAATCTGGACTCTGCATGGGGTGCGGGCTGTGCGGAGCCATAGCGGGAAGTCACGCCATCGACATGGTGACCACGCCTGAAGGGCGGGTGCGCCCGTTACAGAAGGGCGAAATCGCGCCGGATGCATGGACTCAAATCCTTGCCACATGCCCCGGAATCAATGTCACGGTCGATAGGGGGGAGGATCATGACGGAGGCGTAGATGACCTCATCTGGGGTCATCATCATCGCATCGTCCTCGCCCATGCCGGAGATACTGACTTGCGTTTCCGATCAACATCCGGTGGTGTGCTTTCGGCTCTGGGTTCATATCTCTTGAGAAGCAGGCAAGTTGAATTCCTGCTCCAGGTGAGAGCGTCGGCCTCCGAGCCGATGAGGTCCGAGACCATTCTGTCCCGGACCGTCGAGGAGGTGATCTCATGTGCCGGAGTACGCTACGGGCCTGCCGCCCCTCTCGGCGCTATCCGGGAAGCGCTGGACCGGCGGCTTCCATTCGCCTTCATCGGAAAACCATGCGACGTGGTCGGATTGCGCCTGCTGGGCCGGCTCGATCCGCGCGTGGGGCAGTATTGCAAGTTCGCGCTATCGCTGCAGTGCGGGGGTGGACCGGAGTTCATCAAGTCACGCGATCTAGTGCGTAACCTTGGACTTCGCGAGGAAGAGGTTTCGCTCCTGCGGTACCGCGGCTTCGGGAACCCGGGACGGACGCGGATCGAGACGCATGACGGAAGGGCGTTCGAACTCACCTATCAGGAGATGTGGGATGACCAGAGCAAATGGTGCAGCCACTCCCGGTGCCGGATCTGCCCGGACGGCATTGGAGAAAGTGCTGATGTAGTGGTTGGAGATCACTGGCCTGGATGCGAGCCTTCAGGAGAAGACGCTGGGTTCAATTCGGTGATGATCAGAACGAGCAAGGGACTGCAGCTGATGGCGGCAGCAGCCGAGGCCGGAGATGTCCGCATCGCGCGTGAAATCGGTCTTGACGAGATGAGCTTGCATCAGCCCCATCAGGTGACAAAGAAGGAGGAGGTATGGGGCCGTCTGGCGGGGCTGAGAGCAGCGAAACATCTGGTTCCAGACGTAGAAGGACTCAGGCTCAGGGAGATCGCATCCGGTCAGCCGCGGTCAAAAAGCATGGCAGCTGCCAAAGGGGCAAGGCGGCGGCTCCGCCAGGGCCGCTTCACGGAGCCGCCTGTCCGCGAGGAATGCAAATGAGTCAGGCGAGGCCCATCGAAATGCCGGTCTCGAAGAGCAGCGAATCGCCGAACTGCAGGCTCGATTCTATCAACTCAAGCACCACCTCTGTGGTGCCTGAACCATAGTGCTTCTGGGCGTGGCGCTCGTCGCGGGTGCGGGCGATGATCTTGAGTTCCTGCCTGATCGCGCACGCCACCATTACCACTTTGTCCAACCGCATCTGGTTATCCATAGTCACTGCGAGGGCGCGGGCTTCCGCTAGGCCGCAGCGCCTGAGAAATTCGGCGTTGCCGGTGTCGCCGCTATAAGCTGAGAGGCCGTTCCTGCGTACGCGGAATACGAACTCAGGATAACTGCTCGAACTCGCGAGGAAGCGGCTTAGGTGCGAGAAGACGGAGAGTTAGGAAACGCCCAGCTTCTTCTGCAGGCTCGAACTCGATGTCGTGTACTGGAACATCAGCCGCTCGCCCGGGTTCTTGAGCTTGAACACCTTCTGCGCCATCAGCGCGGCCTCGTGGAAACCGGAGAGGATGAGCTTCAGCTTGCCGGGATAGGTGTTGATGTCGCCGATGGCGAAGATGCCCTCGACCGAGGTTTCGAACTTCTCGGTGTCGACGGGGATCAGGTTCTCGTGAAGGTTCAGCCCCCATTCGGCGACGGGCCCGAGCTTCATGGTGAGGCCGAAGAACGGCAGCATCGCGTTGCAAGCGACGTCTAAGCTCTGGCCGTCATTGCCTTTCACGGTGGCGGCCGAGAGAATTCCGTTCTCTCCCTTGAGCCCCGTCACCTGGCCGAGCTTGAAGGCCATCTTCCCGGCCTCGACCAGTTCGCGCATCTTCTTCACCGAGTCCGGCGCGGCGCGGAAATCGTCGCGGCGGTGGAGCAGCGTCAGGCTCTTCGCGATGGGCTGCAGGTTCAGGGTCCAGTCGAGGGCCGAGTCGCCGCCGCCGACGATCAGCACGTCCTTGCCGCGCAGCGCCTCCATCTTCTTCACGGAATAGAACACCGAGGAGCCCTCATAGGCCTCGATCCCGGGGATCGGCGGCTTCTTGGGCTGGAACGACCCGCCGCCCGCCGCGATCACCACGGCCTTGGCGCGGAAGATGAGGCCGCCGTCGGTCTCCACCTCGAAATCGGCCTCGCCCAGCTTCTTCACGCCGGTGACCATGTGGTTGAAATGGAAGCCGGGGTTGAAGGGCTTGATCTGCTCCAGCAGGCGCGCGGTGAGTTCCGCCCCCGTGACCACGGGAAGCGCCGGAATGTCGTAGATCGGCTTCTCGGGATAGAGTTCCGCGCACTGTCCGCCCGGCCGGTCCAGGATGTCCACAACGTGGCAGCGGATGTCGAGCAGGCCCAGTTCGAACACGGCGAACAGCCCGCAGGGTCCGGCCCCGATGATGACGGCGTCGGTGGTGATCACGTCGGACATGGGAGAACGCCCTTCCTCAGAACTGCTTATCAGGAACCTTCACGCGCAGGCCGTCGAGCGCGTCCGACACCTTGATCTGGCAGGAGAGCCGGGAGTTTTCGCGGACGTCGAAGGCGAAATCCAGCATGTCCTCCTCCATCGGGTTGCGCGCCCCGGCCTTTTCCACCCACTCCGGCTCGATGTAGACATGGCAGGTGGCGCAGGCGCAGGCGCCGCCGCAGTCGGCGTCGATTCCGGGCACCATGTTCTTGACCGCCGTCTCCATCACCGACATGCCGGGAAGCCCCTCGACCGTCTTTTCCGTGCCGTTGTGCTGGATGAAGGTAATCTTCGGCACGTGTCAGGGTGTCCGTGGCTCGTCCTGCTTGAACCGCTCGGGCAACACCACTGTCGCAAACACGTCATCCACGGTTTCGCGGCGCCGTATGAGCCAAGAGAACTTTCCGCTCACAAGCGCCGTTGCGGGCCGGGGAAGCGAATTGAACTGGTAGCCCTTGGCTTCGCCATACATGCCGGCATCCAGCACAGCAATGATATCACCGGCATTTAGTTCCGGCATCGCGCAGTCGCGTACGAAAACCGACGGCACGCATGTCATACCCACCAGATCGACCTTCTGGCTGAGCGGCCTATGCATGCCTGCTGCCGCCAGCGCGATATAGGTGTAACCGAAGAGATCGATCTGAAGAAGATTGTTCGTGCTCGAGTCGACGTTCACCCACGTGAAGCCCAGTTCCTGGTCACGCTTGATCAGTCCCACCGTCGTAAGGAAGACGCCGGCGTTGCCGACGAGATATCGGCCCGGCTCCAGCCAGATTTCGGGAAGCGGCATCTGACCTTCACTGAAGATCCTGAGCATGGGAGCGCAGACGGCCGCCGCATAGTCTTCAATGGGATGGGGATTGCGAACATCGCCCGAGGACTCCGGATCACGCTCGCGTGCCCAGCCACCACCGAGATCGATCATTGATGGCGCGAAATGCGTGTCCTGATAGAGGGACAAGATAATCTGGGCCAATTCGGTGCCGATGGCACCGAACATGTTGGGATCACGGGACGCCCGCCCGATGTGGGTATGGTAGCCGAACAGCTTGAGGTGTTCATGTCCAATGAGCCTGCGAATGATCCGCTTCGCAGATTCGGCAGTCTCCCCCCACTTCGACCGCCTCATGCCCTGAAAGAAGTTGGGGCGCTTGAAGCAGTCGCTGGAAAAGTCCCTGAAATAATCCTCTGGCAGCACCTTGATTCGGATC
The DNA here is from genome assembly GCF_044239095.1 of Aestuariivirga sp. Classification (GTDB taxonomy): domain Bacteria; phylum Pseudomonadota; class Alphaproteobacteria; order Rhizobiales; family Aestuariivirgaceae; genus Aestuariivirga. Next base: position 18,820 of record NZ_JBIICB010000026.1, read on the forward strand.
CCGACACGGACGGCCTTTCCAAGGCGCTTCGCCACCGCCTCGACGGAGTCGACCTCCTCCTCCGAATCCAGGTTGATTGTCAGTCCCAAGTCAATCGCGCGTGCGATCACATCGTCCGGCTTGTACGATCCGTTGACGACGATCTTCTTCGGATCGGCACCCCCAAGGAAAGTGGCCTGAATCTCGCCGAGACTGAAGCAGTCTCCTCCAGCACCTTCCTCATGCAGAATGGCCCTGACGCTGGGGTTTGGGTTCGCCTTGATAGCGTACATCACGTTGACCGGAGCCGGCCAGCTGGTCTCGAAAGCAGCCTTGATGCGCCGGAAGTTGCTGCGCAGCGTCGCCTCCGACATGACGTAGAGCGGGCTTCCGAAGCGCTTGACGAGTTCTGCTGCGGAAATGCCTTCGATCATCAGGCTTCCGTCCGCCGATACGCTCAGCTGATCGGAACTTGTCATCCACCGGTGCAAGACCTCTTCCGGGGTGTTGGGTACGGCGACATTCATCATCTAGCGAACTCCCGGTGAGATGCGCGGAACGCGACCATGGACCAAAGAACCTGGCCATGCCTCGGAACATACGTTTGCTGCCGCGTTCCGCACCAGTGCGAAACGCCAACACCGGCTATTGAAGCGATAGATAGCTAGATGCGGACCTCAAGGACACCGTCACTCGACGAGCACAGCTGGGCTGTGTATGGCCGTGCCGAGAAGCTTGAGGAGCGCCGAAACGCTCCTTGTGGGAGTGGGATCCGCCGAGAACAATCCAAACTCGAGTGATGGCAGTTGCGGCAGTCCTTCCGATTCACCCAGCACACGCAATGTGGGCCGCAAACACTCCCGGATCATGTAGGTGACTCCGAGGCCAGCCTCAACCGCGGCGAAGACGGAGGAGAACGTTGTCGTCGAATACACTTTCTTCCAGGAGATCTTTTTTTCGTCGAGGATCTTCAGAACATGCCGCCCCCAGCGCAGGTCTCCCTCGGCGATCAGGACCAAGGGAAGAGGCTTGGTAGGATCTACCTCAAAATGACGGTTTCCGACCCAGAGCAGCGGCGTGAGCCACCGGACATGAGGCTGGCGGGACATGTACTGGGTTGTCCCCAGCGCGAGATCGATGCGGCCCTCCCTCAACAGTCCGTCGAGTACCGTCGACTCGGCAACCACCACCTCGATCTCCACCGATCGCTGCATCTCGGCAAATTCCCTTAGGAGATGCGGCAGGCGCCCGACGGTGAACTCCTCCGTGAGTCCGAAGCGTACCGTTCCGGTCACCAGCTCCTGATCCGCCATTTCCATCAGCTCGTGGAGTAAGGCGAGAACGCGTTTGGCATAGCCCGCCACAATTTCACCTTCATGGGTCAGCTCTACGCCTCTCGCGTGCCGGTGGAGGAGCCGCGCGCCCATGATCCCTTCGAGCTGCTTGATCTGGATGCTGATCGCGGATTGCGACCTGTGCAACAGCTCCGAGGCCGCGCTTATGCTGCCGCACCGAGCAACTGTCAGAAGGCTGCGCAACTGATCTATCTGAGGAAGAAGCATTCGCTTTTTCAAATGCCCTTGAGCTTTGCTATTAATAAACATCATAACACGGGAGTTACACACCCTCAACAGCAATGAAGGCAGCAGGTCCGGTTAACGGGGCATAAGGCAAGCCGCGACTGCCAAAGAATGATATCGGTTTTCATCCACCTATTGATATTCGTGATATCTACCCTTGGCACTTTGAAATGGTGCAAATCTCGGCGGAGAAACTAACGTCTGGCCACTAGGCAAGTCGCCTCAACCATCAGGATATGCGGCAAGGGGTTCATATGAGCAAGACAGGCAGCGAATTCGTAAAGACCATGCGACAGGACGGGGTCCTGCAAGTGACCCTCGACCACCCGCCCGCCAACGCCATCGACGCGCCCGTCAGCCGGGCCCTGGGCGACACCATGCTCTCCTTCCGCGACGATCCGGAGCTGAGGGTCGCAATCATCACGGGTGGCGGCGATAAGTTCTTCTGTGCGGGGTGGGACCTCAAGTCCGCCGTGGACGAGATCATCGACGACCCCGACTACGGCGTGGGCGGATTCGGCGGCATTCAGGACCTGCTTGACATGAACAAGCCCATCATCGCCGCCATTAACGGCATCTGCTGCGGCGGTGGCTTCGAGTTCGCACTTGATGCCGACATACTTGTGGCTGCTGAAGATGCAAAGTTCGCATTCCCCGAAATCCGTGTCGGAACCTATGCGCCCGCTGCCTGCATCGCGCTGCCCAAGCGCATCCCATACCATATCGCCATGGAGATGCTCCTGACCGGAAGGTGGTTCGACGCGCAGGAGGCACACCGCTGGGGCCTTGTGAATCACGTGGTGCCGCGCGAAAAACTCATGGAAAAGACTTGGGAGATCGCCCGCCATCTGGCGAAGGGCCCGCCGCTCGTCTTTGCTGCGACCAAGGAGATCGTTCGCGATGCTGAGAACAAGAAGTTCCAGGATGCCCTCAACAAGGTAAACGCGAAGCAATACAAGACGGTCGAGAAGATGATTCCCAGTGAGGACCGGAAGGAGGGCCCCAGGGCTTTCATGGAAAAACGAGAGCCGGTCTTCAAGGGGCGATAACGGGAACCAGGGGGAGCGAGGTGCCTCAAGCCCGGCGCTCCCCGGGTCCACAGGATGCTGTATGCTCTCCCGCTGTGAAGACGAGGTGGCCATAGTGACACGCGATCCGAGGTACGATGTCCTCTTCGAACAAGTCCGGATAGGACCTGTCACGGCCAAGAACCGCTTCTATCAGGTGCCCCACTGCAATGGCTCCGGATCCGTCTCACCCCATACGCAGGCTGCAATGCGGGGGATGAAGGCTGCCGGCGGATGGGGAGTGGTAAACACCGAGTGGTGCTCGATCCATCCGACGTCGGACACGCCCGCGGCCGGCGCATCGAGGATGTGGTCCGACGAAGACGTCCGGACAAACCTCATGCTGACCGAGGCGGTACATCGCCATGGCGCCCTGGCTGGCTGCGAATTGGCACATGCCGGCCTAACGGCCCACAATCATTTCAGCAGAATGAACGTCATGGGTCCTTCGCCGCGACCCCTGCCCAGGCAGGACTTCCCCGGCAACGGGCGTGCCATGACGAAGGAAGACATTCGAAATCTGCGCAAATGGTACCGGCAGGCCGTCGCCCGCTGCATCCAGGCCGAGTTCGACATCGTCTACCTCTACGTGAGTCATGGCATAACGGTGTTCACCGATTTTCTCTCACCGCGCATCAACACGCGGACGGACGAGTACGGTGGCAAGATCGAGAACCGTGTGCGGCTCCTCCGCGAGACCCTGGAAGATGTGGCCGATGTAGCAGCCGGAAGATGCGCGGTCGCCGTGAGATTCTGCGTTGACGAGCATCGCGGCGCAACAGCGATCACGGCGGAGGACGGGCGCGCCGTGATCGAGATGCTGGCCGAAATGCCCGACCTGTGGGACGTGAATGTCGGCGGTCCGGATGACATGCTCACTTCCCGGTTCCGCAAGGAGGGCTGGCAAGAGCCAGGTATCGCCTTCGTTAAGCAGTTGACCTCGAAGCCGGTTGTCGGCGTCGGCCGCTTCACGAGCCCCGACACGATGGTTTCGATGATCCGCCGCGGCATTCTCGATCTGATCGGCTGCGCGCGGCCTTCCATCGCTGACCCCTTTCTGCCGAGAAAGATCGAAGAAGGCAGACCCGATGACATTCGGGAATGCATTGGCTGCAACATATGCCTTGCCTCCAACCAATTGTCCGTGCCAATCCGGTGCACCCAGAACCCGACTATGTCCGAGGAATGGCGCCGCGGCTGGCATCCGGAAATCATCCCGCCCAAACCGAGAAGTGCTCGCGTGCTTGTCGTCGGCGCAGGACCCGCCGGCCTCGAGGCAGCGAGAGCCGCCGGTGCACGGGGTTACGACGTTACCCTTGCAGAGGCAGGCCGGGAGCTGGGCGGTCATCTCAATCAGGTGGCGAAGCTTCCGGGGCTCGCCGAATGGATTCGCGTCCGTGACTGGCGTGTGGGCCAGCTTCAGAAGATGGACCATGTCGCGATCTTCCGCGAGAGCAGGCTCGACACTGAGGCAATCGTCGAACTGGGCCACGAACATGTGATCCTGGCCACGGGATCGTCATGGCGTAGGGACGGCGTGGGTCTGACCAACTACGTTCCAATTCCGGGACATGACCAGAGCCACGTCGTCTCGCCGGACGATGTCCTTTCGGGCGTCAAGCCCGCTTCTCCCGTTGTGATATTCGATGACGATTCCTACTTCATGGGAGGAGCTCTTGCGGAGCTTCTCGCGCGGCAGAACTGCGACGTGACGATCGTCGTTGCGTCCTCCCACATCTCTCCCTGGACACAGCTCACCTTCGAACACAGCGAGATTCACAAGCGCCTGGTGAGCCTCGGTGTGCGGATCGTCCTCAATAGCAACCTCAGCAGGATCGGCGTGGAAACCGTCGAGATTTCCGGACTATTCGGCGAGCCCATGCGGCAGCTTCCTGCGGCTGGCGTGGTGCTGGTCACCATGCGCGTGGCGAACGACGCGCTCTATCACGACCTCCAGGCACTTGCTTCCACGGCACAAGGCACGGCCGCTTCGATAACCACCGTGGGAGACTGCCGCACTCCGGGCCTCATCGCCGAGGCCGTCTTCAGCGGTCATTCTGCGGCGAGAAACCTTGACGCCGAAGACGATGGCGGTTTGCCGTTCCGCGTCGAGCAAGTTCCTGCGAGCTTTGAACCGCCGTTGCCCGGGCAGGGAAGGCCGCAGGGAACATGAGCGAGTATGTCAGGACACCAAACGGCATTCCGGTCATGGGATTCGGACTCTACGCGCTCTCCCCAGAGTCCGCCCTTTCCGCGGTGACCACTGCACTCGAATGCGGGTATAGGCATTTCGACACCGCACAGAGTTATGGCAACGAGGAGGCGTGTGGCATAGCGATCGAGCGTTCGGGGCTTTCGCGCAGCGAGATCTTCGTGACCACCAAGGTCAAGCCGCGAAACTACCTGGCCGGACGGATGCTGGGCAGTGTCAGGGCGAGCCTGGACCGACTCCGCAGTTCCTGTGTGGACCTGCTTCTGATCCACTATCCCTCGCCGTGGAACGAGGTACCGGTCGAAGTCTATCTCGAGCAGCTCCTGCAGGTTCAGCAGGCAGGGCTCGCTAGACTCATCGGCATATCGAACTTCACGATCGCCCAGACCGACCGGGCCGTGGAATTGCTCGGCAAGGGAAACGTGGCCACGAACCAGGTCGAGGTTCATGTCTTCATGCAGAACCGTCCAATTGTTGATCATTGCCGGCGGATCGGCATACCGACGACCGCCTACTGTGCACTGGCGCGGGGTACCGTCTTCGGAGCGCCGGAGGCAGGTCTTGGCCCGCACGCGACACTCCTCGACATCGCACATGCGCATGGCGCCACGGTCGGTCAGATCGCGCTGGCGTTTCTCATTCACGAGGGCCACGTTGTCCTGTCCACGACGACGGCGAGAGGCCAGATTTCGGAAAACCTAAAGGCGCGTGACATCTCGCTCACCTCCGCCGACATGGAGCGGCTGCGTCATCTCGACTTGAAGAAGAGAATTGTCGAATGGCCGTACTTTCCGGTCTTCGATGTCTGAAGGCGTGAAAGACTTGCACTCCCACGACACGATCAGAGCCTCCGGCACATGCGCAAGCAAATACGAGCGTGTTCTCGCGGCTTTCGAGAAGAACTTCAACACCGTGAGCGTGGAAGGTTATAGGGACCTGGGCGCCAGCCTGTGCGTGATGGTAGAAGGCGAAACAGTCGTTGACCTCTGGGGTGGTCACATTGATCGCCAGCGTTCGGAGCCGTGGAAGGAGGACACGATGGTCTGCGTGTTTTCCGTGACCAAGGCCGTCGCGTCCATCTGCATGCACATGCTTCACGAGAGGGGCGTGATCGATGTTGACGCGCCGATCGCTCACTATTGGCCGGAGTTTGGCGGGCAAGGAAAGAGCGGCATCACCGTCAGGCAGGTTCTTTCCCACCAGGCCGGGCTCATGTTTTCGGATGCGGCGGGGGATGGGAAGCTCTGGTGCCCTCGGGAAATGACCGGTGCGCTCGAAGCCAAGTCGCCCGAGTGGATTCCGGGAACTGACGGTGGATACCACAGCTTCACCTTTGGACCGATCCTCCAGGAAATCGTTCAGCGATCGACCGGCAAGACACTCGGTCATTTCCTGCGACATGAGGTAGTTGCTCCACTAGGCATCGAGTTCGGGATTGGCCTCTCGGACGAAGAGAACGATCGCTGCAGCCCGTTCTTCGTCAATGAGATGAATGGCACCATAAGTGCGTTCCGGCATGACACCCGGTCATCCGTTTACCGCTGCTGGAAGGCTCTGCCCCGGGATGAGAGCTTCAATTCGGAGAATTGGCGCAAGCTCGAGTTCGCATCGCTGAATGGGCACGGAAATGCACGGGCAATCGCGAAGCTTTTCGCCTGCCTTGCTGGTGACGGGGAGGTCGGCGGTACACGGCTCCTGTCGCCTGCCCGGGTGCGGGATCTGTCCTCTCAGCACTGGCAAGGAATGGACAGGTTCTCGGAGAGCCACGCCCGCTACAACGCTGGTTTTCAGTTATCTAATGAGGTTTATCCATTTGGGGGCCACCCGGGCAGTTTTGGGTTCTACGGTATCGGAGGCAGCGTGGGCTTTTGCGACCCGGCCAGCCACCTTGCAT
>NZ_JBIICB010000249.1:0-6507 GCF_044239095.1 Aestuariivirga sp.
CTGACAGTCGGCGGCGGAAACGGTGAAACTGATACCATTGCGCATCCTTTAAGATTCGCACGTCAACAAGCCGTTGGGAACCTTCAATCGGACTCTTTTGTCCCGGCCAATCCACTAGCCCTCTCCAGGTCATTGCTGCCGATCATAATGTGAGTGAACACGTTAAGTCTCCGAAAGGGGCCTATTTGATCGTCTTGAGCGCGGTGACGATGCGCGGACCACAACATTCCGATGATCGTCAACGGCCCTTTCCGACCCTTTGACAACCGATTTGTCCTTCATGCCCGCGCATAAGGTCGGCAGCAAGCCCCGCACCGACACGCCTCGGAATCTCCGGCGGCTGCTTGACGCGAGCACCAACGTGGTCACTCAGGTTGGTCGGTGAAGGGCCGGACGTGGCGGACGCGTGTCGCTCCTCCGGCAAAGGTCACGCGTTCGAAGCGTGTCGAGCGCGACATTCGTGCAGGGCGGCGAGAATTCATGGAGCCGCTACAATAACATATCGGTGCCCAGTTTCATCCTGTCGGGCGCGCCATTCTCTTCAATGACTTAACCGCCTCGGGCGGATGACCCCAGAAAAATCAGCGAGACAACTGGCGAGACAAACGCCGGGGGCAGAGGTATGTTTACGCTTGGGAAACGACACCTCTAGGCGTGCGCGCGGCGAGGGCGCTGTGGCGCGGGGTCCTTGCCTAATGACCACCAACGTGACAGCAACTCCGAAACGTCGGTCCTCCGGTGGATATCGGATTCAGATTATCGTTTGCGGATCATGCTCAAGCAATTGAACTTGCGCGAGTTCTTTTCGACCAGGTGATTCCAACTGGTCGGAACGCGCGCTAGCCGGAATGCCACTAGAGAACGCCGGTTTTGGGGGGATTGAGGAGGCAGCCAAAGTGCAACTCAGCGCACTTTTGAAGGAACCGGAAAAGGCTGCCGATACGGTTGGTCACATCACGTTCTTCGATCAGCTGCAAAGCCTGTCCGACGCGATGAGGGCCGACGGAAACGACAAGGGTGCTCAGGATGTCATGGTGAAATCCATTGGCGTCATGAAGGCCCGCAAGATCCTGCCCTCGGTCATCGAGAGCGCAGAGCGGCAGGTCAAGCGGCGCAGCTGAGCCCTGTGTTGACCAGACGACTTCCGGAAGGCGGCCTTCGGGCCGCCTTTCACATGAGCGGCCAGAGACCGCCAGCCTCAAGTCACTCCGTCACGGCGCCCGTCATGGAAGAGACGTCGAGCACGCACTGATGCCGCAGATTGTGGACCTCGAAGGAGGCGAGCATTTTGTGAGAATTGGCTGGAATCGGTGTCATCACACCGTCAAGCAACTGCTACATTCAGTCATCATGGACATTCTTGCTGGCGCCTTGGTGGCATTTTCCGCTGTTGCACTCACGGCTCAGGCCGGCTCATGCGCCCTCACCTTCCTCAGGTTCCGGAAGGAGAGGACAGCCGCAATGCCCGTGGCACGCCCCGGCATCACCGTGGTGCGGCCCTTGTGCGGCCTTGAACCCTTCTCGCGGGAGACGCTGACGTCAACCTTCCAGATCGACTATCCCGACTATGAGGTTCTGTTCTGCGTGGCGGAGGAGCAAGATCCGATTCTGCCGCTCGCCCGCAAGCTTGTTGCCGAACACCCTGATCGAAGGGCGAGGGTCCTGACCGGCAAGGACAAACTCGGCGAGAACCCCAAACTGAACAACATGGCGAAGGGGTTTCGCGAGGCCCGCCACGACCATATCGTGTTTGTCGACAGCAATGTCTTCACGCCGCCGGACTACCTCGATCAACTCGTCAGAACACTTGAGAGCGGGGCAGGAATGGTTTCCGCCCCGCCAATCGGGCTTGCGGCACAGGGTTTCTGGGCCGAGGTCGAGTGCGCCTTCCTGAACGCCTATCAGGCCCGGATGCAATACACCGTCGACACGCTGGGCTTCGGTTTTGCCCAGGGCAAAACACTGTTCTTCCGCCGCGAAGATCTGGCGCATGGCGGTCTTGCAAGGCTGGCAGCAGAGCCCGCGGAAGATGCGGCGGCCACCAAGATGATGCATGCAAAAGGCCGCAACGTTCGGCTCGCGGGGCCTTTCCCCCAGCTGATCGGCCAACGCTCGGCGCGTCAGGTCTGGATGCGTCAGGTCCGCTGGGCCCGCCTCAGAAGGTCCACCTTCCCTCTGCACTATGCGGCCGAATGCTTTGCCGGGCCAATTCCCCCGCTTCTCGCGCTGCTCTTTGGCTTGTCGCTTCTGCAAGTGGACGCCACCGCCTTCCTTCTTGCCTTCCTGATGCTGTGGTATTCCACGGAATGGATCCTGTGCAGTGCGGCGGCCTGGCCGCGCTCCCTTTCAGCCTCGCTGCTTCGCGACCTGCTGCTTCCTGTGCTGTTCGTTGCCGGCTGGGCTGGCCGCAGTGTCGAATGGCACGGCCATCGTGTTCGGTTCTCCGAGGACGGAGCCTACGAAACGCAAGAACTTGGTTCGTAGAGTGCAATGCACAGATTGATGACCAACACTATTTCAGATTGCAGAAGCCGGGCTCGAATCATTACGGCAGCTGAAAGCACCTTTAAATTGCGCTCACAAGCACGGTACACGCCAAGTCTGGGAGCAGAAAAGCCAGTTTACTCACCTTTTGATTGTCGCATTACCCATTTAAAACCTGCAGTCTGCATCCGGTCATCATGATTGTCGCTGTCTCATGGAATTTCGTTTTCTTTTCATAGCGATTGGCTACAATCGTTTTCGCACGTGCGTCCGCGCCGTATGTCAGGGGTAGTACAATGAATTCATCGGCCTTCGCGAGAAAATCCGCCCGAGAACATGATCAGGATGGACTGGGGCCCGATTTCACCGGATCAAGGTCGCGTTGGTCGGATCGCATGGGGACGCACCGCCCGCTGACAGCGCGTCACGACGTCGAACGGTTCGATGCCATCAGCAAGCATCCGGCGAATGATGACCGCGCCCGGGGCCAGGGCCGGGTCAGCCTTGCCTTCGTTGGCTCACGCTATTTCTGGGCCGCCGCGGTCGCAACGGTTGCGTTCTGCTTGATCTTCACCGTGATCATGGGTTTCACCAGCACCAAAGCCCTCACAGCGCTGTTGCTCAACCCGGTACAATTCTCTCCGTTCCTGCTGTCGGTGGTGGTGATTGCGGCCATCCAATGGCTGCTCGCAATGTCTGCCCACCGTCAGGCCGTCAATTACGAAATGTGGCGGCGCATGATGACACTCACCCAGAGGCTCAACGACCCTGGACCCGTGGCAGAGGATGCGAGCCGCAATCTGACTGCTTCCTTCGACCGCCTGACCAATGACCTGGACACCCGCATGGCGGCTCTGGACGAGAGGACCAACGCGCTCTCCCAGCAGATGTCAGCCATCATGCAACAATCTGAAGCCTCAGCGGAACTCAACTTCGCGCAAATGCGCAGTATCGCCGATGCGACGGAAGTCCAGAAGGACTCCCTGCAGCGAATTGGCGCCGCGATATCGGCAGAGGTACTCCCCGTCATCAACAAGCTCGAGGGCACTGTTACCTCTCTCGAGGAAGCAACCCAGAGCGCCGGCGGCATTCTGGGAGCAGTCGGGGGACAACTGCAGCAGAGCACGCGCGAACTCCAGGTCTGCCTTGAGGAGTTCAACCGCGCCAATCACACGATAGCACCCGAAATCGAGAAGCGCGTTGCTCGCTTCGAGGCGACGATCTCACGCTTGCCCGATCAACTCGAAGCGACGTTGAGCCGCCTGAACCCGATTTCAGAGACCATTTCCGATGCGGCGATGCTTTCGACCGCCAATGTCGACGTCATGGAGCAGCTCGCGAAGGAAATCACGTCCAGCCTTCATAACAACCGCTTGCTGTTCAAGGACTTCTCCGACGAGAACAACGAATTGTTCCGTCACACCGTCGACAACCACGTTGAACGCTTCCGGGACATGCTGACGGCCGTCATCACGGAGGAAGTCACGCGTCTGTCGTCCATGTCGCGTGAGCTGGGCTTCCTGGCGGAAACCGCAAACTCGCTGGTCGACAAGTTGCACCATCCGGTTTCTCAGGTGTCGGTCACGGCCAACAAGGCACTGGCCGACATGACAGCCTCCGTCGCCCAACTCGATGAGAGGATCCAGAAGAACCTCGCTGCATCAGTCTCGCAACTCAACAATGCTGCCTCCCAGGTGATCAGCGCGGTAAGCCGCGAGATCGATGCGGCGACGATCGCACTCCAGACCCGGCTTGCGGCAAGTTCGAGCGATCTGGTGCAACGGGTGAACACCGATGCTGCACGGTTCGAAAACCTCATCGACGAGGCAGCGGAAAAGACATCACAGCGCATTGCAGGCGCAATAAGAGACCTTCCGGCCGCACTGTCCCTGCGGATGGAAGGCGAAATCGCCAAGGTGGATGGTTCGCTCAAGGGCTCAATCGTCGGCCTGTCTGACCAGATGCGCACAATCATTGACGGCATACCGACACGCCTCACCTCGATGACCCGCGACACGTTGCATGCTCTGGAAAGCAATCTTGAGCGGTCCTTCGAAGGGGTGGCGCAGCGCTCCGAAAGGCTGAACGACATGTTCAGACAAAAGGCAACTGACACGACAGAAGCAGTGCTTGAGAGCTACGTCGACTTCATCTTCCTCGCCCTGACGCGCTTCCGCTCGGAGATGGATGTCCTGAACGCTGCCTTCAGGAAGGAGATTGAAGCAAGTATTGCACTCATCCCCACGCCGAAAGAACCAGCGGCCATCAGCAGGTTGGCCGTTGCCGAAATACTCACGGATGATAGTGCTGGCCGCAGCCTTGCACAGGACGACGAGTCTTTGACTGCGAAACCCGAAGTGACATCCTCTTCACCGGCGACCAGCGACAGCTGATGCGAGGCCAATGAGCGATGGGAGACGCTCGTAACAGTTCAAGGCCAGTCCAATGTTGAACTGGCTCCGCAACCGCAAGCAGGCCGATGAGGTCTATCGAATCGTGCTGCGTCCATTCCTGCTGCTGCAATCGAGCAGTGAGCAGATATTGCCTGCGCTCTGGCAATCACCATACTGCTGCACTGTTTCATATTATTGGACCGCCGTCGTGGTAGAGGATCTCAGCGGGGAGCGTACCAATGACGGCAAACTTCGCGCCCTGCGCGAGGCTTTCTCCAGGCTTGTCGAGGGGGCCTATGGCGCGCCCCATGATGCCATGAAGCGCGTGCTTCCCGAAGGACACCCGATCCGGCGCCGCGCTCTGGCGGACTTGAAACGGGTTGTAGACCTTTACAATGGCAAGATTAATGACCGATATATGATCTATTCAGAGTATCGCGAGGCCATTTACGGAGACGGCCGGGCGGTACCTGACGGCGACAGATGGGGTCTTGACCAGGAGTATGCGTATGAAATCCTGCTTTCGAGCTATCTGGCTGCGAACTTTGTGACCAATGAGGAGGAGGAAGTATTATCGTGAGTTGCGTTGTTTTGTCCCATGTCGCGATTGTCGGCATGACACTGATCACCGGAGCCAATCAGGATGCGGAGTGAAGAGTTTGACGTCGTTCGGCAACTGATCTCGGGGCGAGGGCCCCAGACGCCTGAAACCACACTTACAGGGCGAACGCTGGCGCCGGCACCCTTCCGGGAGATCGACGGAGGGATCCTTGCCCGCCAATACATTGCTCATCGCAAATTCCTCGAATCGGAAGCCTCTGCGCGGCGGCTTGACGCCCCCGGTTCTGGCGAGTTCAAGGTACCGAAGCTTCGCGGTGAACGGCGGCCGTTACATCCGCAAGTTTACAACGAGCAGCAACCGGCAGGATTCTTCGCTTCGCTGTTCGGAATCCTACGACGCCGCTAGCGCGCGTTCCCAGCAGGTGGAATCACCTGGCCGAAAGGAACTCGCGCAAGATTGATTTCTTGAGCATGATCTTGTCGCAAAAGTGGTTTCCATTTTTGCGGCCAGATCATGCGCGAGCCCACGGGTCTCACTGCACCAGAGGCAGTGCGGCAAACAGCACGAAATAGAGTGTAACCGCCCAGACGACGATCAAGGCCACGGGCCGGACCATACTTGATCGATAGCCCTTCTTGCCGGGCTTTTGGACGGAGTGAGAAGTAGCGCTGGTGTCCACTGTTCCCGGTGAGGCTGCGTCACCCGGGGGCGGCGGGCCTGCAGGAAGCAAACCGAACTTTACCTTCAGCCATTCGGCGAAAAGCGCTTCTCCGCGAAAATGCTCATCAAGGACGGAGGTGAGGACCGTACGCATATCCTTGCCCGGCGAGGACATGCCAGCAGCTACAAGCTGGTTCAGGGTCAACGCCGCACCGGCGCGCGATCCCAGCAGCAGCAACTTCGCGAGCGACTGCACATCCGGGTCCTCGCCGAAATACTCACGGAAGAAACTCTTCTCCATTTCTTCGGCGAACCGCCAGGGCTCATCTCCGCATTCGCCGCGGAGATACGCTTCGTGAAAGGACTGGGACAGCGCTTCGGAGTAAAGTCCAAGCCGGGCGCAGATCC
>NZ_JBIICB010000250.1:0-6490 GCF_044239095.1 Aestuariivirga sp.
GAGCCTCACACCACGCCGTCAGCGTGGCGAGCAGACCACCGTGGACATGTGCCGCGTCCGTGCCGATATGTCGGCGCACTTCCTCAAAGTACACGGCATCGATACCGCCAGTGATCTCCAGCGTCTGATCGAGCCACTTGCCGAAGCGCAGATAGCGCATGCCACCGCCCTCGAAGCGGCTTGGCCGGAATTCCGCCGTGCCGTGGACGATGCGGCACCGGCTGGTTCGGACAGCCCAGCCGGTGGTGGTGGTGCCCAAATCGAGGGCAAGGATGCTCGCGGTATGATCGGGGGATTGGGTCATGACGACCTCCTCTTCGGGTTGGCGGCCGGGGCGAAGCCGCTGTCCGGTGAGGGAGGCGCATCGCCCGGGCCCGAAAGGGGTCTGGTCTGGTCAGTCGGTTCTATTCGTCAATTCGTCAAACAGGATTTTGACGAGTTGTTGATGAATAGATTCAGGCTTATTCTATTGTAATATATATATATTATTGATTACTAGGTGTATTCGTCAATTCGTCACTACAGCACCCCTCCCTCGAACTTCCTCCAATTCCACCCCATAGGGGTAACCTCTCTCTGGGTGACGCTTGACGAATTGACGAATAGAAAAATGGAATCGAAATCAATAGCTTGACCCCTCCTATTCGTCATTTGACGCCTTGTTGACGTTTGACGAGTTGCCTTGGCGAACGCGGTAGAGAATCGCGCGACGGCCATGGTTGCGAAGCAGTTCTGAGCGGATCTGCTCGCCCTCGACCAGCGCTTCGATGATATCGCGCCGGAGCTTGGGATCGATGAATTGGCACTTTCGCGTGAGCTCATTGTGCCGGATGCCTTCCTTTCCTGCCTCGCGCACGAATTCGAGCACCTGCTTGTGATAACGTTCCATGTCGTTGTTGGCGAGATGGCGCTCGGCCTGAACGAGAAGAGTTGCAGCGCAGTGTTCCACCAACTCCCGCGCCCAGACCGCATCCACGCGGCGGATGACGGGCGCCGCGGGATTGGCGCTGACCGCCTTGATGAGGGCCACCTTCGCAGCGTTCTCCCAGACGCGAGCGAGTACCGCCCCCTGATCGGTGCCGATCGCCGCGCGCTGCCGCATGGTCATGTGATCGTCCAGCTCATCGAATATGGCACGCGCCTCCTCGTCCATAGGCACGACCAGGCTCTCGGGCCGCGTGGACGGTGCACCTGTCGCAGCGAGGTTTCCCGCGCCCTTCACGCCGACCCCGGCAACAGCGAGGATTGCGTCCATCAGGTCAACGGGAAGGTCCGTAGCCGTTCCCGGCTGACGGTTCCGATCGGGAATGCCCTCCTCGCTGCGGAAGATGAGAAACCGCGCCAGGCTGCCGTCCTGCAGGGCGCCGCTGTTGAGCGCCTCCCAGAACGGCCCCGGGGCGGTGACACCATGGATACAGGCGCAGGGCTCAATGATATCCTGCCGTGGGCGCTCGCGCTGGTCCGCATATTCGGCGCCGAAGAAGGTGGTGCCGGCGCTGGTAGCCAACTCCGTGAACAGGTCCCAGATCTCGGTGAGATGTTTCGGCGCCCGGCGCTTGTCGACGACGTTGGCGACGAACTTGCCGAACTCGTCGATCTGGAACAGCGATGCAGGCTGCCGCGACAGGGCGGTAATGAGCCCTGCCCCGGAAGCAAGCCGCTCACCACCGAGGTGTGCCGCAAGGCCTCCCTGGACGAAGACCTCCTTGATCACCTTGCGCGCATGATCCTTGCCGCCACCGCTCTCGGCGATGCCGAGAACATAGATGTTGGAGCGCAAATTGCTCTCGGTTCGCACCTTGCGGCCCATGAGGGAGCCCAGCGCCGCCAGAGCAGCACCGACCGCGAGCCAGGGCTGCGGGCGGATTGCTGTGACAAGGATGTGGTTCACCAGAAGGCCGAGCGCACCATCCAGCCGGTCGAGCGCGGGAACGGGCGGAATGACCAGGCGTGGGGTATCGCTCGCCTGCGCGGCACCCCCCGCACCTGCGCTGATCTTTTCCAGCAGCGCCGTCGCCGGATGCTTTTCTGCCTTGGTGGCAGTACCATCCAGCACAAGCCCGGCATCCGGCTTCCAGCCGCGCTCCATGGCGAGATGATAGATCGTGCCCGCCCCGATGGTATTCGGCTTGAACGACGCCCAGTTCCTGGCCGTGAAGGCATCGTCATTCTTGGCGGCCTGGGCCGACCAGGAGGCGAAGAGCTCTTCGCCTGCATCACCCACGGCGCCCTTGAGCGCAAGCCCGATGCGGACCCAGCTGTCATAATCCAGCTCAGCGTTGGGAATGAATGCCAGCGCTGCGCGAATGGCCGACATGGTACCAGCCTGTGCGTGGGAGGGGGCAATAGCTGCGGGCCCTCCGCCCGCGAGCGTCACATGCCGCATGCCCTCCGGCAGAAGCGCCGAGGCTTCTTCGAGGAACGCGCGCGCCATGTCCTCGTCGATCTCAGGCAGGCTGGCGATATCGATGTCCGCCAAACCTTCTTCCGGCCAGGAATAAGGTTCGCCCGTGTCCGGATGAACGGCATAGGCCACGAACTGCTGACCAAGGCAGAGCACTTCCAGCGGATGGCGCTTGATGCCCTTGAAGGGCGATGCCGTCCGATAGACCAGCATGCGCTTGGGCGCCCGGCCAATGCGCACGGCAGACGTATCACCGAGCCGCTCGCGCGCAAGCTTCTCGATTTCGAGCGCGAGAGCCGGGTCCTCGGCAATGTCGATGTCCATTGCCGCGACCGCCCCGCCCACGATGCCGATGCCGCAGCCCGGCCAGCGTGACCAGGACTTGAGCTCGATCTCGGTGGTTGAACGCGCCGCATGGCGGTTCCATTCCGGATAATCGCTCCATTTGCCCCGCGCATGGCGGCCCGGTTTCTTGGTTCCGGGCGCGATCGGCAGGATGGAATAGCCATTGGTCAGCAGGCGTTCGCCGTAGCGCGCCATGAAGTTTTCTGTTTTCATCAGAAGGGTACTCCCTCTTTCATGGCGTCAAGCCGGTTTCTGTCGGTAGACGCAAGTTCACGGAGGCAATCGCAGTAGCCCGTGACCACGCATTCAATGAATGTGGACCACTCCTCCACCGTGAAGGTGGCGAGATCGGTCTTGCCGATGCTCTCGAGATACTCGCCGCCCATCTGGCCGCCACGCTCCATGGCCGCCTTCTCGTTTGGTGTCGGGTCGATCATGCCTTTCCTCCCGTGACAGATGTCCTGGCAGACACGGCTGCAGAGCCGTTTTCGACTTGCGTCCCGCCGGGGGTCGGAAGCCTGGTAGACTGGGTCGAACCAGCCATGGTGGAGCGGTTCACGGTGGCAGACGGCGCAGAGGCCTTCCGGGTTGTGATGCATGCTTCGAACCTGTGTTTGGAGACTTCGGTGAACTGTCCGTTCGAACGGACGAAGATATGGCTCGGGCGCAGCAGGCCACCGGCCGCATTCAACGCCTCGTCCACGGTCCGCGGTATCGGCACGAATGATGGCGCGCGGCGCTGCCACCAGCCCTCCGCCTTGAGCCGGGCATAGCCCTGGTGCTCCAGGCACACCCATTCCTTGTGAATGACCAGGCCGCAGTGGTATTCGACGCGCAGGGAAGTCGGGCTGCCCTCCTTCGTGTGCTTCTTGTAGGAGACGGAGGTGACCTCGATCCAGCGATCACGCCGCCCAGACAGGATTGCAAGTGTCGACGCTGTGGGCGCAATCTTGACGACCTCGCGCGGGAACTCGTAGCCGCACTCCGGACAGGCCCGGACAGCCGACGGCACGATGGCATCGCACTCGGGGCACAGCTTTGTCGGTGCCGCTCCGTCGCCGGCCTCGCCGGGCTTCTTCGGGCGCACGAGGTCGATGGGACCGTGGCGGCTGACATTGCCGGCGAAGTCGAGAACCAGGCAGTTCCGCTTGTCCGGCGCCAACCGTGTACCGCGCCCGGCCATCTGGACGTAAAGCCCGGCGGACTTGGTGGGACGCAGCATGGCGATGAGGTCAACCGCCGGGGCGTTGAAGCCGGTGGTCAGCACGCCCATGGAGGCGAGCGCCCGGATCTCCTGACGCTTGAACGCGGCAATGATGCCGTCACGCTCATCCTTTGGCGTATCGCCGAAGATAGTCTCGCAGGAGATGCCGCGGCTGCGGAACTCCTCGGCGACATGGCGGGCGTGATCGACGCCGGAGCAGAAGGCCAGCCATGACTTCCGATCTTCACCATAGGCGATGATCTCGGACACGGCGGCCCGTGTGATGGCCTCCTTGTCGACCGCTGCCTGCAACTCGCTGGCGATGAACTCCCCACCGCGGCTGCCGACGCCCACCACACTGAGCTTCGTCTTCGGCTGCTTACTGATGAGCGGGCAAAGATAGCCCTGGTCGATCAGCTCGCGCACCGAGATCTCATAGGCGATGTCGGTGAACAACGCCCCCTCGCCCTCATGCAGCATGCCGCTCTCGAGCCGATAGGGCGTCGCCGTGAGGCCAATCACCTTGAGCTTCGGGTTGATGGCAGTGAGCTCGTAGAGGAATCGACGGTACATGGTTGCCGAGACGGTCGGGATCAGATGCGCCTCGTCTATGAGGACGAGATCGCAGTGACCGATCTCGGCAGCCTTGCGGTGCACCGACTGGATGCCTGCGAAGAGAATGCGCGCATCCGCCTCGCGCCGCCCAAGTCCGGCGGAATAGATCCCCGCCGGAGCCTCGGGCCACAGCCCCACCATCTCAGCGTGGTTCTGGGCAATGAGCTCACGGGAATGCGTGACGACAAGGATGCGTTGGTCGGGCCAGGTCCTGAGCACGCCCTCGGAGAACGCCGAAAGTACCAGGGATTTCCCCGCAGCTGTCGGAAGGACCAGCAGCGGGTTGCCCTTGTGGTCCTCGAAATAGGCGTAGATGGCGTCGATGGCGTCCTGCTGGTAGGGGCGAAGGGTCAGCATCATTCCGACTCCTCTTCGCCACGCACAACATTGACCCAATCCGTGCCGTTTTTCATGCGATAGACGACGAAGTTTTCAGTCGCATCGATGACCTCACCGTTGACAAGATCAGGAATGAACAGATGGTCTCGGCAACCATTGAGCTGCTGGCCAAAATCCCTCATCCGATCGTGCCGGGCGCAGTGCCAGCCGCCTTCGACGGGCGTGGAATGCAGGCAGGTCCGGCAATTGACGGCAGCCATTGCGCCCTCGTGGCAAACGGCACGGTGGCTGCACATGCGGCACTCGAACCAGGCGGGATCCTCGCTGATGCGGGACGGCGGGCGAGCCGCATCGATGATGCGCGAGGCTTTGGCCAGCAGCCTTTCGGCCTGGGCAGGATCCGCTTCGATCCTCTCGGCATAAAGCGCATCGGTGTCCTTGCAGACAGCGAGGTAGAAGGCCCGGGTCAGCCCCATCAGATGCATATAGATCTGCATCTGCGCGGCATGCTGCGGTTTGGACGCCGCAACGCCCTTGGCCACCAGTTGAGCATAACTCTTCGCGGAATGGGTCTTGAACTCGAGCACATGCCACGTTCGGGGCGACTCGCGGAGACCGACGGCAAGCCCATCAAGCGAGCCGCCGAAGTGCCCGGAGAGTGCTTCGACCTTGAACTGGCGGCCGGTCTCGGGATCGACCTCGAGCACGGTAGCGCCGCTGGCGCGCAGATCGCGCACCAGCCGCTCTTCCTCAAGATGCCCGGTCTGAAAGAGTCGCAGAATGCGGCCGCTGTGCTGAGCAGCCGTCACCCAGCGGAAGTCATACCAGAGCGCGCGCTCGCAGGGCTTGCCGATGAGCGATGCGCCGAGATGCTCGCGGAAACCCTCATTGCGCCCATCTTCGTAGGCGGAATAGATGGCTTCCACGGTTGCCATGAACATGGGAGGAATCTTGACCATTATTCAGCCCTCCCCTGCGGTGAGGCGATGCGCCTCGTTCAGAACGGCGGCCCAGCTCGCGTCATCATGCTCGCGGCGCACCACTTCGATGATCGCGTCCTTGAGGGTGGCCTTGCGCGTGGCGGCGGCAGGGGTCGTGGCAAGCAACTCCGCGCGTTCGCGCTGCAGATGACGCAGCGCCGTCTTGGCGCGGTGGAACCAGCCGGGATCGATCCTCTTGCCCTTGGCCTGGCGCTCGAGATCGGCGGCGGCAATCTGGGTGTGGATGCGGGCGATATTGTCGTCGAGGGCGGCAAGCCGCAGCCTGCGCATGTCAGTGGTAGCTCCGGGCAAGGCTCCGGCGGCCGCTGAATCAGCGGAAA
This sequence comes from Aestuariivirga sp., assembly GCF_044239095.1. Classification (GTDB taxonomy): domain Bacteria; phylum Pseudomonadota; class Alphaproteobacteria; order Rhizobiales; family Aestuariivirgaceae; genus Aestuariivirga. Next base: position 6,229 of record NZ_JBIICB010000250.1, read on the forward strand.
GAAGGGTATCCATCGATGTCTCCGTCGTTTTGAGGGGAACACCGCCGCCGGATGTCAGAAAACGTCCGGCGGCGGTTACTCAGTCAGTCCTCAGGCCTTGGCCTTCCACGGCGCGGCGTTGGGGCGAGCGGGCGCAGTGGGCGTCGCGCCGGAGGACGGGCGCGCAGGGCGCTGCGGCGCTGCCGGGCGTGCAGGCGCCGTGGCGGGCTCATCCTTCGGCACAAGGTAACGGATCTGGTTGCGTTCCTGCCCGCCGTCCTTG
>NZ_JBIICB010000251.1:0-6456 GCF_044239095.1 Aestuariivirga sp.
CGCCATCAAACGTTTCTGCCTCAGACAAAATCAAATCACAAAAACTTCGGAATCAGGACACTAGCGCGCGTTCCGACCAGGTGGAATCACCTGGTCGAAAAGAACTCGCGCAAGATCAATTCCTTGAGCATGATCTTGTCGCAAAAGTGGTTTCCACTTTTGCGGATCATGCTCTAGATTGACGCCATGCCCAGTTCCCACCGCTGCGAAGGCTAAGCCCGGTTGCTCCCCATCATCGACAGGCATGTGCTGAAGCAGGTCTCGCTGCCGCTGGCGGGCGCGCTGGTGATCGGCCTTCTGATGCTGCTGGCCGACCGCATGGTCCGGCTCCTTGACGCAACGCTGGGCAAGAAGAACTCCTTTACCGCGGTGTTCGAGATGCTGGCCTACCTGGTGCCGCACTATCTCGGCACCGCCCTTCCCGCGGCGCTGTTCCTCGGCCTCCTGCTGGGCTTCGGCAAGATGTCCGCCAATTCGGAGACGGACGCCTTCATGGCCTCCGGCATCGGCCTCAGCCGCATGGCGCGCCCGGTGATCGTGCTGGGCGCCCTGCTCGCAGCACTCTCCCTCCTCATCATGGGCTGGGTGCAACCGCATGCGCGCTATGCCTACCGCTCCGTGGTGTTCGACGTGCAGAACATCGATGTGTTCTACCTGGCGGAGGAAGGCGTCTTCATGCAGGCGGGCGAGCGCACCTTCATCATCGACCGGCTGGACCGCGGAAAGAACGCCTTCGAGCATGCCTTCATCTTCCAGGACAAGGGAGCGGAAGGCTCAGAGACGGTGACGGCGGCACGCGGTGCCCTGCTCGAGAATGCTCAAGGCCAGCGGCCGACGCTGCAACTCGCTTACGGGCACCGCCTGTCCTTCAAGGAGCGGCCGGCGGTCGCCTCCCCCACGCCGGCCGTCGGCGAGACGACGGAGTTCGCGGTCGCCGACACGCCGCTCGGCCGCATTTCCAAGGACATTTTCCGCCCACGTGGCGAGGACGAGCGCGAACTGACCCTGCCGGAGCTGTTCGCGGCGCTCGACAAGCCGCCGCCCAAGGCCAGCCGTGAAGAGGTCTCCTCCGAGCTGCACGAACGGCTCGTCACCGCGGCCAGCATCCTGATCCTGCCGTTCCTCGCCATTCCCTTTGCGGTCGGTTCCCGGCGCAGCTCGCGCGGCTTCCGCACCGGGGTCGCGCTGGTGCTGATCGTTCTCTACAACGAGATCATCCACAAGGGCGCCTCCGCCTCCAACAACGCCATCCTGTCGCCCTATGTCAGCATGTGGCTGCCCTGGCTGCTGCTGGCGCTCTTCGCCGGCTGGCGCTACGTCACAACCTGCTTCACCCTGCGCAATGACATGGTGAGCAGCCTCATCGACCGCGCAGGGGATGGCCTGTCGGGCCTGCGCCACACGCTGCTGCGCCGTGCCGGGTGGAGTGCGGCGCAATGATGAAGATCATCGGCTGGATGCTCATCCGCATGGTCGCGAGCCGTTACATCGCGATCCTGCTTGGCATCTCCTTCTTCGTGCTCTCGCTCGACCTTCTGGCCAATGCCAAGGACGTGCAGGCGCTGCGCCCGGGCGATTCCTGGATCCTGATCGACTACATGCTGCACCGCGCGCCCTCGGTTGTTTCCAATTACATGGGCATCAGCATGCTGCTCGCCATGCTGCTGTCGCTGACCGAACTCAGCTACCGCAACGAGATGGTGGCGATCTGGGCGGCGGGCCTGTCGCCGGTCCGGCTGCTGTCCATGCTGCTGCCGCTGGCCTTCCTGGCCGGGGGGCTGCAGTTCGTACTGTCCGACACTGCCATTCCCGCCACCACGCCGCAGCTGCGTGACTGGGGCATCGGCGACTATGGGGCCGACAAGCTGAAGGTGGGCGAGAAGGACCCGATCTGGATGCGCGCCGGCCCCGACATCCTGCGCGCCGGCTCCGCCAATGCGGACTCAACAAGGCTCGAGGACGTGATCATCTTCCGGCGTGACGGCAACGGCCTGCTGCGCGAACAGATCTACGCCGCGCAGGCGGAGCTGTCGGGCGGGCGCTGGACGCTCTCCGGCGTGCTCGTCTACTACCGTGACAATCTCCAGCCGTCGCGGCTCGAGACGCTGGTCTATTCGGGGGCCATGAAACCGGCGCAGGCCGGCGCCCGCTCCGGCGCCCCGGAAGACATGTCGCTCGCCGAGCTCTCCTATTTCATCGATAACCAGGGCTTCGGGATCAGGCCCGTCTGGGTTTACGAGACATGGGCGCACAAGCGCGTGTCCCTGTTCTTCTCCGGCCTGCTCATGATGGCGCTGTGCATTCCCCTGGCCACGCGCTTCCGGCGCGGCGGCGGGCTTGGCGTGCTGTTCGCGGTGGGCGTGGGCTTGGGGTTCCTGTTCTTCATCGTCGACGGCATTTCCCTGACGATGGGTGAGCTTGGCTTTGTGACGCCCTGGCTTGCGGCGTGGTTCCCGCTTGCGGCCTTCGGCTCGCTGGCTGCGGTGCTCACCCTCAGGGCCGAGACGGTCTGAACCATGGCGCAGGCAAGCGGACAGCCCGGGAGACGGGCCGGGCTGATCGTCAACCCAAGCGCCGGCAAGGGCAGCGGCAAGGGCCTGGCGCTGGCGGCAAGCCTCGCGGGCAGCACGGGGATCGTCATCCGTGTTTTGGAGCGCTTCGGACAGCTGGAAGGCTTCATGCGGGAGATGGCTGCCGAAGGGGTGAGCGATCTCTTCATCAGTTCAGGCGACGGCACGATCCAGGAAATCCTGACCCTCGTCGCCGAGCACGGCATCTTTCCCGCACCACCGAGATTAACACTTCTTCCGCATGGCACGACCAATCTGAGCGCCAACGACATCGGCTTCCGCAGCCATGCGATCGAGCGCCAGGCAGCCTTCCTCAGAAGTCTCGAAGGGCATGACGTGCTGACGCGCCACACCATCCGCTGCGCCAACCCGGGTGACGGGCAGGTGCGCCATGGCATGTTCGTTGGCACGGGGGCCGTGGCGGTGGCCACGCGCTATTGCCAGCAGGCCTTCAACGACAAGGGCGTGAAAGGGCAATGGGCGGTGGCCGGAACACTCCTCACGGCGCTGCGCAAATATCTCTTCTCGGCACCCGATCCTGATGACACGAGCCGCTTCGACCGGCCCTATCCGATCTCGGTCAGGGCCCAGGGAAGGCTCCATGCGGAAGGCCCGCAGCTGCTTCAGATGTCGACGACCCTCGATAGGCTGGTGCTCAACACCAGGCCGTTCTGGGGCGGCAAGACGGCGCCGATCCGCACCACGGTGTTTCCCTATCCCGTCCCCTCGGTGGCCCGCTGGATGTTGCCCGTCATGTATGGCGGCGAGGGCCGCACGCCTCCCCCCGGTTCGGTGAGTTTCTGCGCGGATCAACTGGAGGTCACCTCGAAGGTGATGTTCGTCATCGACGGCGAGTTCTTTCCTCCGCCCACGGATGAACCGTTGCGGCTGGAAACCGGCCCGCTGTTCACCTTCGTAAGGGCCTAGCGCCTGCCTCCAGACTCAATAGCTTGCGCAGCTAGCGACCACATCGATTGTTTGTGACTGCCAATGTCTTCTCCCGCTTCTTCAGCGGGAGAAGAAGGGACCCGTTGCGAAACGCAACGGGGAGATGAGGGCAAGCTGATCTCTATTGATCGCCCGCCGCGCTAACCGTTCACAACCTTCTTGCCATGACCCTCGGCGACGACTGCGCCGAAGAGTTCGATGACACGGTCGATCTCCGCCTCGCTGTGGGCGGCCGAGACCGAGCAGCGCAGCAGGCACAGCTTGTTGGGTGTGCCCGGCGGCAGCGCGATGTTGACGTAGACGCCCGCCTTCAGCAGCGCATCCCACATCGCGATGGTTGTCGGCTCATCCGGGCAGCGCACCGCGACGACGGGGCTCACAACGTCGCAGCCAAGGTCGAGGCCCAGCGCCTTGAAGCCGTGGAACAGGCGGGCGGAGTTCTCCATCAGCCGGGTCCTGCGCTGCGGCTCGGCGGCCAGCTTGCGGATTGCGGCCAGCGAGGTTGCAACCGAGGCCGGGGAGGAGGACGCCGTGAACATATAGGGCCGCATGGCATAGCGGAGATACTCGAAATAGGGATGGTCACCCGCCCCGAAGCCGCCGATGGCGCCCACACTCTTCGAGAAGGTGCCGACGATGAAGTCCACTTCCCTTTCGAGGCCCGCTTCATCTGCAAGGCCCCGGCCATTGGGGCCCAGCACACCGAAGGAATGTGCTTCGTCGACGAGCAGCTGGAAGCCGTGCTTCTTCTTGACCTCGATGAAGTCGGCGAGCGGCGCCCTGTCGCCCAGCATGGAGTAGATGCCTTCCAGCACGACGAGCTTGCCGCCGCCCTCGTCCTGCTCCCCGCGTGACAGGCGCTTGTCGAGATCGGCTGCGTCATTGTGGCGGAAGCGCACCAGCTTGGCGCCCGACAGCGTGCAACCGTCATAGATCGAGCTGTGCGAGTCCGCGTCGAGATAGATCGTGTCGCGCGGACCCGCCAGACCCGACATCATGCCGAGGTTCGCCTGGTAGCCCGTGGTGAAGACGATGCAATGGCGCCGCGCGAGGAAGGCCGCAAATTCATTCTCGAGGTCGGCATGAAGCGCGAAGGAGCCATTGGCGATGCGCGAGCCGGTCGTGCCGGTGCCGAATTCATCCAGCGCCTTCTTGCCCGCAGCGATGCACTCGGCATCAAAGGTGATGCCCATGTAGTTGTTGGTGCCGGCGAGGATCGTCTCGCGGCCATCGATGATGGCGCGGGTGGGCGAGAGGATCCGCTCATTGGTCACGCCGATGGCATCGACCCCCAGCGCCTTCATCCGCGTGTGGCGCTCGGCGATGCCTTTGAGCTTCATCAACAGGTCCATGGCTCAGTCCTTCTTCACGCGGGCGTCGACGACATGTGCAAGATCCGCAACGGTGCGCGTCTCGGACAGCACGTTCAATGGAATCTCAACGTCGAAATGGTCCTCGACCTCCATCACGAAATCCATCACCGTGACGGAATCGATGTTGAGGTCGGTTGAAATGTCGGTCGAAGCCGAAAGCACCGTGCCGTTCGTGTTGAACGGTTCGAGCAGCTTGCAGATCCGGTCCTCGGTATCGGTCATCATCGCATCCTTCAGTGTGCCGGGCTTCTATCGGCAGCAGCGCCCCGAGGCAACCATCCGGCCTCGCGGTACCATGCCACGGTCTCCGCAAAGCCCTGTTCAAAGCGGATCGGATCCGCAAGGCGCAGCGTGCCCTCCCGGCACACCCAGTCGGGGTGATAGAGCTCCGCAACCTTGCCGCGGTTCACGAGGCCGGGTCTCCCCGTGATCCGCGCCAGCGCTTCAGCACCCGCCGCCACCATCGCCGGAACGGCCCGCGGCAGGAACAGTGCATTGACCCTGGCGCCGCGGAATGCGCTGGCGGTGCTGATCAGCTCCTCCCAGCCATAGCCACCCGGCCTGCCATCGCTCACCTCATGGATGCCCTGCTCCGTTCCCTCAATCGTGTCAGCAATGATACGGGCGAGATCCCGCGCATGGATCAGGGAAAAGCGCGCCGCGCGCTGCCCGGGAATGGCGGCCACGGGCCGTGTCAGTTCGCGGATCAGCGGCAGCGTGCCGCGGTCTCCTGGCCCATAGACGGCCGGCGGCCGGATGATCACGGCGTTGAATGCCGGGCCCTGCCGCGCCACCGCCTGCTCCGCGGCGTTCTTGCTGGCGGCGTAATGCGACAGCTGCGGTTCGCGCGCGGCAAGTGAGGAGATGTGAACGAAGCGGCCCACGCGCGCCCGCAGCGCGGCCCCGGCGAGCGCTTCGGTGCCCGTGAAGTTGACGCTGAAATAGCCTTGCCTGTCCAACGCCGCGAGAACACCCGCAAGGTGGACGACGGCATCGGCACCCGTCACCAGGCGTTGCAGTGCATCGGCATCAGAGAGGCCGCCCGCCACCATCTCGACCCCTTCGGGAAGCCTTGCGGCCCCGGGGCTGCGCACAAGGGCGCGCAGCTGGTGGCCACGGCGCATGAGTTCGGCCAAGGCATGGCGGCCGGCAAAGCCAGTGGCACCGGTGATGGCGACAAGACGGGTCATCGCGCCGGCCGTGCCGCGAATGTGGGCGGCCTGACCGTCAGAGTGCTGCTTCGAGAAGGGCCGCCTCCGGCGCCGCGGCCAGCACGGTGAGCTCACCGATCTCGCCCGACAGGAATTTCTGCCTGGCACCCGCGCGTGACAGCTTTCCGGAAGAGGTGAAGGGCAGGCTCTTGGGCGGCACCATGACGACCCTGCATTCAATCCCCGCGCTGCGGTGGACAACGGCTGACACCTCATGGCGCAGCGCAGCGACGGCGGCACAATCCTGCAGGCGGCACTGCACCAGCACGGTCACTTCGTCCTCGCCATCATCACCCTCGACGGCGAAGGCGGCGACGTCGCCAGAGCGCAGCGGCTCGATCTGCTCGGCCGCCC
>NZ_JBIICB010000252.1:0-6451 GCF_044239095.1 Aestuariivirga sp.
CCCAGAACATCACCCTGCACCGTAAACTCCACCCAAGACACGTCCTTAACGACGTCGCTATGCACGTGTCTTAAGACATCAAACGGTATTCAGGCAGGCGGTCCCAATCGAGCCGTTACGATGGACCACCGGCGTCTGCCCAGAACCGACCCATGCCAAGCAGCGCAGCACCCGGTGGATCCCTCGGCTGATCCAGCACAAGACTGCAGGCCTCCCGGCTGGCGAGGTCAAGCGCCCGGCCCCCCCCCGGGGGGGGCGGTCCACGCCAGGCTGCGATTGCCGAGGCTAGGGGTCGTGGACAAATTTTTTTTGGTTCACTGCGAAGTCCGGAATTTCAATGGTTGGCCAAAACACTAATGGCGGATTCGCTTGGGGCGACCACGGTGGGCAATCTGATGTTCGAGATCGCGAGGGACCATATCCCCGCCGTCGCCCTCGTCACGGATGATGACATCCGCGATGCAAAGCACCGGCTGTGGCGCGACATGCAGCTCGTCACCGAACCCGGCGGTGCCGCCGCCTTCGTGGCCCTGCTGTCAGGCGCTTACAGGCCGGAGAAGGATGAGCGCGTGGGCGTCGTCGTCTGCGGCGCCAATACATCGATGGATGTGTTCGGCCAACTCTTCACCTGAGGCCCAGAACGGCGTCCGCCGCCGCCTCGCCTGCGATCACCGCGCCCTCGAACCAGCCCGCCTGCTCCGGCGCATAGTCGGAGGAAGCAAAGGCAACGCGGCCTTCCGGCTGCCAGTTGGCAGCCTCGAGCCCCGCCTCATGGCCTGCAAGAGCAGCCACCCAGGTGCCGCGCGCGAAGGGGTCATCCACCCAGTCATGCCAGTCATGTGAAAGAACGCGGGCATTGGGGAAAAGCTTCGCCGCCTGGTCCCTGACCCACGCGGCATCGGAGGGGCGGTTCGGTTCCTGCATCAGTCCGAAGGCCACGATATAGGTCGAGCCGTCCTCACCACTGCGTTCCGCGAAGGCGAATTCGATGCCGCTGCCGTCGCCCGTCACTAGCATGCCCACGGGCACACCCTCCGCCCTGATCCACAGCTTGAAGCTCCGCCCGCCATGGCCCAGCGTAATCGCCTTGCTCTTTGCGGGCGAAAGCAAAGGCGCGAAGCGGATGGTCTGCAACTGGTTGACCCCCAGCGCCAGCACACAGGCCGCCGCCAGGTGCGTTGCTGCACCCGTGGCAATCATCACGCCCTGCGTGTCCTGCGCCACATGGGTGACGGCGTCCGAAAAGACGGTCTCGGCACCAGACGCCGCGATCATGCGTTCGGCCAGCACGCCCATCCCCGGCACGACCGTATCCGACCAGAAATTGATCATGCCCTCGGCAAGCCCATTGTCATAGGCACAGCTTGCCAGGAATTCGGATGCTGCCACGTGTGCGTGAGCGCCATTGCCAGACACCGTCCACCACGCGGAGAAGATAGCGCGCGTGGCGGCGGGACATTGCAGCCGGTCGAGATAATCGCGGAAGGAGATGCCCGTCAGCGCCTCGCCACGTTCATTCGTTGTGATGCCCTTCTTGAGCAGGATCGAATCCGCCGCGACGCGCGCGATGGTGCGTTCATGCGCCGTCACGTCCGAAGGCGAAGCCGGCCCGTCACCGAGCCTCAGCCGGTTGGTGATGGCATGGCGCGGGCGAAGCGCCAGCCCATGCTCCGCCACCAGCGCCCGCAGCCGGTGATGCGAGGGGGTGATCCATGCGCCGCCGAACTCCAGCTCAGGCCCGTCGCCTCCATAGGCTTTCACATATCCACGGCCACCACAGCGCGTCCGCGCCTCGATCAGCCGCACGCGTCGGCCGGCCTTTGCAATCTTCAGCGTGGCAGCCGCACCCGCCAGCCCCGCACCCACGACGATCACATCCGGATTGCTCATTGCGTGAACACCGCCACGATTTCCAAATGGGAGGACTATTTAACCGACATCCACCGGATGACCGACGTTTCGAGCTTGATGTTGCCGCGTGGGTGGTGATTTGGCAAGGTCCCCACGCCACCGCGCCCTCCAACGCAGGCCGCCAACCCAAGATCATCGCCCTGACGAATAACCCGGGCTAGGCCAAATTCAGAACGCCCAAGCGATACCGGCAGTGCCCGTGAGGGTGAGGGCATCGCTGGTGTCGTAGCCCGCTTCGCCGGTGAGGGTGAAGTTGGCACCGCTGTTGGTCTCGTAGGCAAGGTCAAGACCCGCGAAGCCACGCACCGTCGTGTCGTTGTCGCTGACGTTGAAGTTCAGCGACTGGCCCAGCAGCGTGGCGCTGACGTCTTCGCTGTTGGCGTAGGTCGCGTCGGTACCCAGCCGCAGGGCGGCATCGAAATGCCCGCCATTGGTCTGCATCGGCGCAATGGCAAAGGCCACCTGACCACGCAGGTCGAAGAGGTTCACCGAGCGTGAGTCAACCGAGAGGTCAGCCGTCGAGCCGTTCTCGTCGTAGCTGTCCATGAACAGCCCGGCATAGCGGGCCCGGAGGCTGGGCGTGAGGATTATGCCGCCGGTATCGATGTCCGTTCCAATCGTCGCCAACGGGCTGATGAAGATGCCGTTTGGGTCGCCTTTGGCGTTTTCAACACCGCCCGCCACCAAGTTGTTAAGCACGTCGCGGCTGGTGGACTGGCTGGTATAGCCGCCCGTCAGCGCGAGGTTGAGGAAGGCCTCTGACATCGTGAAACCAGCATAGAGGCCAGCATAGTAACTGTCGGCGTCGATCTCCTGCGTTCCAGCATCCGTATTGAGGCTGGCGAAGCTGGCACCCGCGAAGCCGCCCAGACGGGTGCCCGATGACATCACGCCATCCGCACCGATTGCAAAGCCGCCGAGAGTGCTGTCGAAGCCTTCATAGATGCCGTTTGAATCCTGACTGCGGTAGTTGCCGATGCCAGCCGCCCAGATCACGCTCTGAGGCTCCACCGCATCCGGGACATCCGCCGTGGGCACGATGCCGGTGGGTGCTGCTGCCACCATGTTGGCAGCGCCATAGCCCGAGCGGGCTGACCCAAGCCGCGCATCGACCAAATCGGCCAGTGAGCGTGTCAGGTCGTTCAGCATGTCGCCCTCAGCCGAGAACAGGGTGGGATCGATCACCGCCAGAACGCCACCGGAAGACACGAAGGGCATGCCGCTGGTGTCGAGGATGACACCCTCACCTCCCAGATAGGTTAGCGCCGTACTGAGGCGGCGGCCGATCACGAGCGTGTTGCCGCCCGTTCCAGCAATATCCAGCATCCCCTGCACGTTGCTGCCAGACAGAAGCGTCAGGGTGTTGTTGCTGCCATCGAAGTAAACCGAAGCCTCGCCACCGATGGTCTTGCCTGAGTTGGTGATCGTGTTGTTTGAGCCTTTGGCGTAGATGCCTGTTAGTTCACTCGTCGCCGTGCCCGAGTTGGTGATCGTGTTGTTGTCGCCTATAGCGAAGATACCGAAACCGCCGCCCGCCGTCCCCGAGTTGGTGATCGTGCTGTCGTTGCCAAGGGCGGCGATGCCGCAATCGCCTCCCGTCGCTGTCCCCGAATTGGTGATCGTGTTATTGTCGCCTTTAGCGTAGATGCCGACGAAGCCGCTCGTTGCCGTCCCCGAGTTGGTGATCGTGTTGCCGTTGCCAAAGGCGGCGATGCCGGACCCGTTGCGGCCACCCGTCGCCCACCCCGAGTTGGTGATCGTGTTGCCGGTGCCATTGGCGGCGATGCCGTACAGTCCGCCCGTCGTCGTTCCCGTGTTGGTGACTGTGCTCTCACCCAACACAGAGATACCACGGGCATCACCGCTCGTCACTGACCCGGCGTTGTTCACAGTGACGCCATTGGCAGTGCCTTCGATGCCGTTGCCATTTGTCACGTCGATAACGCCACCATTTTCCACAGTGCCGATATTGCCTGTAGTGCTGAGGGTCTGGGTGGTGGTTACCGTCTGTCCATTGACGATGGTGAAGCTATCCGCCCCGGCATTGATCGCCAGAACAAGGGCATACGCGGACACGACGCAAGACAGGATAATGCTGCGCTTGAATAGGTACATTTTTCCACCACAGAGAACCTTATATCAAAGTCCAGATCACAATTGGCAAGTTTTAAGTGGCGGGAAGGGTTCAGCAATCAGGGGAAAAACCTAGAGTAGCGCGTGCCGACGGATCGGGAGGCCGGGGTCTAGGTTTGGAGCAAAGGTACCGCCATGGTCTCGCTGGTGATGACGCCTTTGATCAGGCATCTTCCCCGCCCTGCCTGCAAGTGGGGCCTCGCTTGCGGGTTACTAAGCCCTTCAGCAAAGGCAGCTTGGCAGAATGACGGCTTTTTGCGCGCTGGCACCACTGCATTTCGAGTATGTTTGGATGTCATGATATTTTGAGATTGGATGAGCGGAGTCCGACTGCGAGATATTGCTTGATGGAGGCGCAAATGCTTGAGCCGCGAATTGAGGGGAAAACCTGTTCGTCGTCTTGCCCGCCATGGCCCCGCGTTCTCAAGAGTTGGATCCTCCGACAATCCCGGGTTGGTTCAGATTTCTTGCCTTGAGTTACACTATCACTCTCCAGATGGTATCATTGCCTTAAACATAGCCAGCCCCAAGGAGTGGGCCGTGGAGCCGGACAAAGACGGCCAGCGCATAGCCTGAATGGCATCAGGATAAGCCCGGAAACGGGCAGGAGCAGGCTCCGGTGAGAATTCCGACCTGCATGGGTGTCAGCGGTAGATCCGCAAGCTTCTGACAATACCCAGCGTCTGAACGAAGATGCACTTAAAGGCCGACAGCCAGACCCCGGCCTCCCAGTGAAATGGTTGTGCAAGCGGGATGGGTTGATCGACGGCATGGCTCCGAACGAACAGGCCTCAGGCTTCGCTGAGAAAGGCGAAGCCTTGCCCCGAATTACCCTTACCAAGGGCAAGGACCGGGCCTCTCTCAAACACTCACCAAACGAACAACAGGGACGGGGTTCAAGTGCCGGGTTACAGCAGCATTCAACACTGCCCAAAAAAAGGTCACCGCGAAGAGCAGATCAAGCAGCAAAGCCTCTTGGTGCATGACTTCCAAGGCGGAGAATGTTGATTATAGAACCGGGCGATGCTCTTGATGTCCAATCCCTTTAAACTGCTTCCAGCTACACGGGGTTCAAAAATTGAAACCCCGCAAAAAACAAAGATCCGTTCCGGCACTCTTCCTTCCGGCATCACGATCAAGATGAATGCCTTTGCCCGGCACGTTGCAGAAGGCTTGTCTCTGGCTGACGCATACCGTGCGGCGTTTAACACTGCGAGCATGAAGGCCAAGACAGTGCGCGATGATGCCAGCAGGCTTGCACAACACAGCGGTGTGAGGGCGGCTGTTGATGCTTACAGGGCTGAAATCCAAGAGCGGAATCGTATTTCCGCGCTCGAACGGGACGAGAGGATTTGGGAAAGGATCTGGAGCTTGATCGAAGGTGAAGAGGTCCCTCCTGCTGTGAAGGTGAAGGCCTTGGATTTGGCAGCAAGGCTGGCGGGAATGTTTAAACAAGCTTCGGATGAAGCCCCGATCTCAGTCGCGGCACTTGAGGCTGAGCTTTCTCGAAGGCTACGGGGTCTTGAGTGCAGCGTCCCTGTTCGCCTTGGATAGCTTTGCCAATGTGGCTTTCGACACTGGAACCATCGCCTGAATTTGGCTCCATGTCTTACCTTCCCGCAGGAGCGCACTGATGGCGGCATTCTTCTCGCCGTTTTCCGGGCGACCTTTGTAGAGGCCTTTCGCTTTGGCGTTCTCGATGCCCTGCGCCTGCCGCCTTCGCCGATCTTCGTAATCTTTACGGGCTATGGCAGCCAGCATATCGAGCAGCATGTCATTGACGGCACCAAACATGCGGCCTGTGAAGTCATCGGCGTTCGCCGTCAGCATGGCCCATGATGTGGGCAAGTCCAGCGCCACGATTCGCACGCCTTTGGCCTTGATCTCGGCTTTGAGGCGCTCCCATTCGCCTGTGGTAAGGCGCGACAAGCGATCCACCTGTTCAAGGAGGAGCACATCTTCGGGCTCACTGTCAGATAGCAGCCGGAAAAGCTCTGGGCGCTGCAAGGAAGCCCCTGAGACATTCTCGATATAGAAACCCGCGATTTTGAGACCCCGCTCCTTGGCGAACGCCTGAAGCTGGTTCTTGGCGCGTGTGGCGTCTTGGTCTTCGGTGGACGCGCGGAGATAGGCGCGAATAAACATGACAGCACCCTTGATCTGTTTTGGATGGTCTGTTTATCTGTGGTCTGTTTTGAATTGTCAATGGCTGGAAACAGACTGGCCAGAATGCCCGGTTCACAAGGGTCTACCCAAAAAACCGCTTAAATGATCTTTGAAGCTAGTGTCTTGATCGATAAATATGTATGATCATGCCCTGATTTGATTTGGGGGCATGAGATGGGCAAGCCTGCTGTTAGGATTGTTTTGGAGCCGTCGCAGCGGACGGAACTGGAGCGGTTGGTTC
>NZ_JBIICB010000253.1:0-6406 GCF_044239095.1 Aestuariivirga sp.
ACAAGACCACGCTGATGATCGGCTTCAACCGCCGCTTCGACCCGAATTTCGCGGCTCTCCAGAAGCGCCTGCGCGACGGGGCGGTCGGCAATGTCGAACTTGCCACCATCATCAGCCGCGACCCCGCTCCGCCGCCTGCGAGCTATGTGAAAAGCTCCGGCGGCATCTTCCGCGACATGATGATCCACGATCTCGATCTTGCGCGCTTCCTGGTGGGTGAGGAGTTCGTGGTGGTGAATGCGCTGGGCTCCGCCCTCGTCGACAAGGCGATCGGCGATGAAGGCGACTGCGACACGGCGGCGGTGCAGATGCAGACGGCATCGGGCAAGATCTGCGTCATCACCAACTCGCGCCGCGCCAGCTATGGCTATGATCAGCGGATCGAGGTGCACGGCTCAAAAGGCATGCTGCGCGCCGGCAATGTCCACAACACAACTGTTGAAGTGGCGACCGCCGATGGCTTCCACGCCGACCCCATCCTGCACTTCTTCACCGAGCGCTACGGCCAGGCCTATTCCAACGAAGTGCTGAGCTTCATCGATGCGGTGACAACCGGAAAACCTGCCTCGCCCTCAGGCCATGACGGCCTGCAGGCCCAGAAACTGGCTGAGGCGGCAACGGAATCCTGGAAGACGGGCAAGCCGGTTATGGTTCGCTGAAAAGGAAATTGAGTCCTGCAGGCCAGCAAGAGAGTGGAGTTTTACATGGGTAACTGGGTTGAAGTGTGTGGTGTCGATGACATCCCACAGGAAGACGTGAAGCGATTCGATCATGATGGCCGGACCTTTGCAGTCTATCGGTCTCCCGATGATCAGTACTATGCCACCGATGGGCTCTGCACCCACGAGAGAATCCACCTTGCTGACGGACTGGTGATGGACAACATCATCGAATGCCCGAAGCACAATGGCCGCTTCGATTACCGCACGGGCGAGGCCAAAGGTGCGCCCGTTTGCGTAAATCTTAAAACCTATGCGGTTCGTGTCGAGAGTGGAAAGATTCTCCTCAACATTAGCTGAGCCGTCAATGTGCATTGCAGGGGGCGATGCGGCTCGCAGCGGTCTGCCGCTACTGACCGGTGGAGAGTCAATATCTCGAGACCTGATAAGGCCACCCTATCGGAAATGGCTGCATCGCTCTCGCTATCGTAAAGCCCTCTGGCTGCTGCCCCGCCAATATCGCCTCCACCATCTCTGGCGCCAGCAGCGTCATGCGCAGCACCCGGCTAGGATCATCCTCAAGGAATTGATTTGGCGCGAGTTCTTTTCGACCAGGTGACTCGACCTCGTCGGAACGCGCGCTAACACAAGATGGGCTGATGTTCGCGGCTTCGGCGATCTCCCCGATAGTGGCGCAGTCGGCGATTTCCAGTAGCCTTCGCCAGCTGAAGCCTCGAGCGAGAGCCTTGAGCAGGGCGCTGTCGACCCGCGCCCTCGGTGCCGGTACAGCCGCTACTCCCTCCGGCGTGATGATGAGCTTGCGCCCGCCGCGCTTACGGATAGAGAATGGCACAGTGACGGTGACGGTCAGCTCGGTCATGCCGCCGTCCTTCGGCCCTTGCCTGCAATCATGCCGACTTCCGTCACTATCTGTGCCGATGCCCACGCGTTCGATCAGCAACTGGATGATGCGGGCCTGCTCGGCGGGAAAGAGTTCTCCCCAGAGCGGCTCAAGCGTTTCAAGCGCCTTGCGCACCTAACTTCGGTTAGGCCGTCGCATTCCTGCTGCGCCGCGCGCCACGGGAAATCATCCTGTGCCGTGCTTCAGGACCGTCTGGCTGACGTCGTAGCGGTGGAGCCCATCGCCCTTGCGCCTATGCGTGGGCGAGAAGGCTGCTCCTTCAGGGCCGAAGAGCAGGCCTTTCAACTGGGCAGGGGTCTTGGCGCGCTTGTTGCTGGCCCGGAGGCGGGGCTTTTTCTGGAGGATCGACTGAACCTGCTCCCACGTCCGTTGGTCAATCAGGCGCTGGTGGACCCTCATGCGGATGAGGCAGGCCGTGAGCGTACGGCCGATTTCGGCGAGGCGTTCGGCAGGGGACACACGGTTGGGGTTGAGGGGGGTTGTTCATGCCGCTATCGTAGAAGCCGCTGCCGCCGGTCTTTCTAACAGGCTAGCCCGTTCCCCTTCCGGCTAAATGTGTCTACCTTACTAACCCCGACGATAATGTCTGGGAGATCTACGCCTTGTACCCCGAGTGGCCGAAGCACGACTTCGATAGCTCCGCTGCTTATGCCGAACAATAATTACAAACGCGAGGAGAGAGGAAAACCATAACATACTCGCACATTTCCCGGCGCAAATTTCTGGCAGGGAGCGCCGCAATCGCCGGCGCCCTTGGCGGCGGCATTGAGCTGGTGATGCCAGATCCGGCGCGTGCCGAGAACGCCAAGGTCATCATCTAGCTCGACTGGCTTATCTCCAATGGCCAGATTGGCGACGTGATGGCAGCACTACAGGGCTTCTTCAAGGAGGCTGGGCTCGATGTTGAGTTCAATCCCGGTGGACCTAACTCGTCGACTGTTCCACCGGTGGTCTCCGGCGAGGCTACACTCGGGCAGTTCTCGGAAACAACGCAGCTTGTTGCAGCACGGGTGTCCGGCGTTCCGGTCAAAATCCTCGCCTGCGGCTTCAGAACTGGGCCCTACGCGCTTGCCTCGCTTCCCAAGGCGCCGGTCAAGAGTGCTGCCGACATGATCGGCAAGAAGATCGGTATCCAGCCGGCGGCACGCGTGGTGATCGATGCCATCATCGCCAAGAACAATCTGGATGTCTCGAAGATCACCATCGTCAATGTCGGTTATGACAAGGCACCGCTGGCCCGCGGCGAAGTTGATGCGATAGGTGGCTGGATCACCAATACGCAGTCCTTATCCATTCTTGGTTCTGATCGCATTGATTTGCTTGTGAGCGACATGGGCCTGCCATCCTATGCCAATGTTTATTTCGCCACGGACGATGCGATCGAGAAGAATGCCGAGACGCTTGCAAAGTTCATCGGCGCCGTATCCAAGGGCTGGGAGTGGACCAAGAACAACCCGCAAGATGCAGTCAAGAAATCGGTCGAGGCCTACCCCGACATGAGCCTCGAATGGGAGCTCAAGACCATCGACCTGGTCATGAAGCTGAGCTTCAACGCCGATACGGCCAAGGACGGATGGGGAACCTTCGATCCTGCCAAGATTGAGGAGCAGATCGCCATGTTCGATGCCTTGAAGCAATATGAACAGGGACGGCCGAAACTCGAGGATGTCTACACGCTCAAGATCCTCGACATGACCAAGGACGTCCGTCCAAAGATCTGACAGACCCATGCATCAGGACCGCCGCGGAATTGCCATCGAGGCAAGAGGCCTCACAGTGGGCTACTCAAGCCCATCGGGGAAATCTGTGGCGGTCCTCCAGGACTTCGACCTTGAAGTTCCAGAAGGCGAATTTCTTACAATCATCGGCCCGTCGGGCTGCGGCAAGTCGACGTTACAGAGGGCCGTGGCCGATCTCCTGCCACATCTCAAGGGCCGCCTTGCTGTGTTTGGCAGTTCGGCTACCGAGGCTAGGCGGCGGCGTGACGTATCCTTTGTATTCCAGGACTCAACTCTGCTGCCATCGCGGACGGTTCTACAAAACGTGCTGCTTCCCGATCACGTCGGGAGGCCGCCCTCCCGGCATGGTGGTCTCTCCGCCACAGATCTTCTTGACCTGATGGGCCTCAAGGGCATGGAGGGCCGCTACCCCGCCCAGCTCTCGGGTGGCCAGCGCCAGCGAGTCGCAATTGCACGTGCTCTGATTTCGCGTCCCCGCATCCTGTTGATGGACGAGCCCTCTGGGGCGCTTGATGAGATCACCAGGGACCGGTTGAACGATGAGTTGCTCAAACTCTGGCGGCAGACTGGAACGACAATCCTGTTCGTCACGCACTCCATCATGGAAGCCGCATATCTGGGCCAGCGAGTCATGGTATTGGCGGCCAACCCGGGACGCATACATGCAGTCCATGACATGAGAGGCCTGAAGGCGTCAGAAGGGAGCATGAGGCGCGAGCAGCCCGAGTTGGTTGAGGCGATGGCAGGGCTCCGGCGGGAATTGGAAAGATGCTGAGCGCGCCATGAAGCAGGAGATACCACAGCCTCTGAACGGCCTGCTTGCGGCGGGCGGAGCCCTGTCTATCATCATTGCCTGGCAGTTACTTCTGCCGCTTGCGGGTGTGCCGTCCTACATCCTGCCCACCCCCGCCGAGATCGCGCGCATCTTTTCCAAGGAAAGCACGCTGCTCTGGAACAACTTCTGGCCAACCGTCTACGAGGCCGTGATGGGCTTCCTGCTGGGCAACGGCGTGGCAGCTCTCATGGCTGTCGTCTTCGTCCTCAACCGCTACATTCAGGCGGCCTATTTTCCAGTCATACTATTCCTGAACACAATTCCGATCCTGGCACTCGCGCCCGTCATCGTGCTGATCTTCGGCCTTGGTGTCCTCCCGAAGATCATCATTCCGGCGGTGATCTGTTTCTTTCCGACCCCTGTCAACATGATAAGGGGTCTGGAATCTCCTGGTTCCAATGAACTGGAACTGTTCCGCGTGCTCTCTGCATCCCGGCTCGAAACCATGTGGAAACTCCGGTTGCCGCGGGCAATGCCGTTCCTTTTCGCATCGCTCCGGATATCATCCGCAACCGCTGTGATCGGCGCGGTGGTCGGCGAGTGGATCGGATCTGACAGGGGGCTCGGGGCCATGATCATCCAAGCCACTTTCAATTACCAGTCAGGCAGACTTCATGCCGCTATCACGCTATGTTCTTTCCTCGCCTTCGTGATGTTCCTCATCGTGGTTTCGGTGGAGAAGCTGGTTCTCAATTACGAGCGCCACTAGCACGCGTTCTCGCCCCGTGAGATGCATGCAAATGGATATCCGTCTTCTCATCCCGTTTAATCCGCTAACTCCGGGAGACTGGTCAGGCCGCAAGAACCATGTGCGTCAGGTCTAGATGCCGGTTCGCCTGCCGCAGGAGCAGAAGGCTACCATCAGAGGAAATAGCACCGCCATCTACATTCGCGGACATCTTGTTGCGGCAAATGGCTGGAAGATCCAAGGGAAGAAAGCTATCGTCGCTCCTGGCGGCTATCGCCTCTGTTGCTCTGGCTGCAGGCAATCGTCTCGACAACGAGTTCCTACACCAAATAAAAAAGGACTACGCTACATTGGCCAACCCAATATCATCGATGATGATGAATAGTCCAGGCTAGATATGTCAATTCTTGTCCCGCCAGCAACGTCTCGCCGCCTCAAGAGGTCACTCACAATCGGGATGGCGACTTACGATGACTACGATGGGGTCTATTTCACCATTCAGGCTCTGCGGATGTACCACCATGAAGTCATGGAGCACGTGGAACTGGTTGTGATTGACAATAACCCTGAGGGAGCCTGCGCCGCCTCCCTAAGGGCACTTGAGAATGATATTGAGAACTTCCGCTACATACCAAACGCGGAAGTGTCAGGAACTGCAGTTCGTGACAAACTCTTTGGCGAGGCTGCGGGAGAGTTCGTACTGTGCATGGACTGCCATGTCTTGCTTATTCCTAGTAGCCTCGCCCGGCTGCTAGCCTACTTCAATGAGAACCCTGAGACGCCTGACCTGATCCAAGGTCCTCTGCTTGCCGATGGGCTGAACAGGATCGCGACCCATTTCAAGCCACAGTGGTATTCAGGAATGTATGGCACTTGGGCCTATGATGAACGCGGGCGCAATCCTAATGGTGATCCTTTTGAAATTCCAATGCAAGGCCTAGGGCTTTTTGCCTGCCGAAAGTCGGCATGGCCAGGCTTTAATCCAGAATTCTGCGGGTTTGGCGGAGAGGAAGGCTATATTCATGAGAAGTTTCGGCAACGTGGCGCGCCAACACTCTGCCTCCCATTCTTGCGCTGGCTTCACCGCTTCAACCGTCCCTTGGGCGTGCCATACCGGAATACTTGGCGTGACCGCTTTCGCAATTACATTATAGGGTTTACCGAGCTTCAGTTACCTATGAATGACTTTCTTGCTCACATGACAGAGTTATTGGGGCAAGCGGAAGTGGAAAAACTTCTTGCCGAACTTGAGAAGGAACTCGGCTCCATCCCGGTTTTGACCGGGGGGCTCACCAAAAACGGTTAATTCGCAAGTCCCATCGCCTCTCTAGTCAAATATTCTGCTACGCGTCCTCAGATCACACTTCGAAACTAGCTCGATCTACTCACGAGATGTAAGTTCCTCAGTAGGTTGATGATCTATCGTTCCCAGACGCCGTGACTTGCCTTGGTCCCGAAGACGTACGCGCTAGGAGCCTGTCTGGATAATCTGATCTTTGTTGCATCTGTGCATTGGGTTTAGGGGGATGTTCTGGCTCATGTTGCGGCCTTGGCCAATTTGCA
>NZ_JBIICB010000027.1:0-25096 GCF_044239095.1 Aestuariivirga sp.
CGGCGCGCGGATGAGGAAGGCGTTGGTGAGGCCCTTGATCCAGGCGCGGTCATAACCTTTCAGCATGTGGTGGGTCATGTGCTTCTGGTAGAAGACGGGTTTCTCCGCAGGGCCTAAGCACTTGGCGACGAGGCTGTTCCAGCCGCTGTCTCCGCTCGCGATGATCTCGTCGCGCATCGGGTGGTCATTGCCGTGGTGGACGAGCGAGAAGGCGTAGAAGGGCTCGTCCCAGGCGACGCAGTCAGGCCGGTTGCCGAAGGAATACATCATGGCGGTGGAGATGTTGCGGGGGCCGGACCACATGGCGAGGTTGGTCATGTCAGAGGCTCCTCCGCGCATCCTTGAGGCAGAGTTCCTTGTAGGCGGCTGACAGCCTTTGCGAGATGGGGCCCGCACCTGACCAGTCTTCCGTCGACATCGGGTGGCGCACGGGGCGGCCGTCGATGATCCGTACCGGGATCAATCCGGCGAAGGTGCCGGTGACGAAGGCTTCATCCGCGCCATAGACGTCATAGAGCGAGAACTGCTTTTCGAAGACGGGAATGCCGAGATCCTTCGCCAGCCGGATCATGTTGCCGCGCGTGATGCCGGGGATGCAGTATTGGCCGGACGACGTCCACAGCTCGCCCCGGCGGACGATGAAGAAGTGGGTGGAGTTGCAGGTGGCGACGAAGCCGAGCGGATCAAGCATCAGGGCTTCGTCCGCCCCCGCATTCGCGGCCTGGATGCAGGCGGTGATGCAGTTGAGCTTGGAATGCGAGTTGAGCTTCTGGTCCTGCACGTCCGGCGCACCGCGATGAACGTGGACGGTGTGCAGCGCGAGGCCCTTCGCTGACTTTTCCGGATTGGGCGATTTGTATTCGGGGATGATGACGATGGTGGGCTTGCCGATCGTCACGCGCGGGTCCTGATAGGGGGTGGCCTTGACGCCGCGGGTGACCATGAGGCGGATGTGGACGCCGTCTTCCATTTTGTTGGCGTCGAGGCAGTCGAAGAGGCGGGTGACCAGCTCGGTGGGTGTGAGGCCGATGTCCATGAAAATGGCCTTCGCACCCTCGTAGAGCCGCTCAACGTGTTCGCGAAGAAAGGGGACGCCGCCCTTGACCAGGCGCAGGCCCTCCCACACGCCGTCTCCTAAGATGAAGCCGGAATCGAAGACGGAAATCATGGCCTCGGCGCGGGGCATGAGCTTGCCGTTGACGGAGATGAGGATGTTCAGGTTGCGCGGGTCGATCTTCGCATCGTGGATGTTGGTCTGCATGTCGGGCTGCATGGGGGCGGCGGTCTCCGGTGGACTTGGGCGCTGTTTAGCCTGCCGGATGGATTGATGCATCTGTTTCGCGACCTGACCGCTGCCCAAGGCCGTCATCCTGGCGAAAGCCGGGATCCAGCTTGCCTGTGGCGGCCAAAGCTGGATTCCGGCTTTCGCCGGAATGACGGAGCTTTTGGATGTTGGCGCCAGAGCCTGTGTGCCCTGAGGCGCTCGTCATGAGGCTACGTCATTCCACCTTGGTTCGTCATCCCGGCGGAGGCCGGGATCCAGCTTGCCTGTGGCGGCCAAAGCTGGATTCCGGCCTTCGCCGGAATGACGGAGCTTTTGGATGTTGGCGCCAGCGCCTGTGCGTTCTGGGGCGCTCGTCATGAGGCTACGTCATTCCACCTTGGTTCGTCATCCCGGCGAAGGCCGGGATCCAGCTTCCCTGTGTCGGCCAAAGCTGGATTCCGGCTTTCGCCGGAATGACGGAGCTTTTGGATGTTGGCGGCAGAGCCTGTGTGCCCTGAGGTGCTTGTCATGTGTGACGTCATTCCACCTTGGTTCGTCATTCCGGCGAAGGCCGGGATCCAGCTTCCTTGTGGTGGCCAAAGCTGGATTCCGGCTTTCGCCGGAATGACGGAGCTTTTGGATGTTGGCGCCAGAGCCTGTGGGTCCTGAGGAGCTGCTGCTGCCATATTGCGGCTGCGGGTAGAAGCGTGGAAGCGATCAGAAGCGGATTTGCGGACGCACCCCCTCACCCCGGCCCTCTCCCCCTGCGGGGGCGAGGGGGAAAGATGAAAGGGGCCGGACGTGGTGCCCGGCCCCTTTGCAATTGCCCTTTTCGGGCGAACTCAATTCGCGCGGTAGTCCTGGATGCGGGTGGTCCGCAAACCGGCCAGACCGTGGCGGTCGATCGACCGCTGCCAGCTCAAATATTCCTCGACGGTGAGGACGTACCTGTCGCAGGCCTCTTCCAAACTCAACAAACCGCCGCGGACGGCCGCGACCACCTCCGCCTTGCGGCGGATGACCCAGCGCTGGTTACCCGGCGGGGGCAGGTCGGCGACTGTCAGCGGACTGCCATCCGGACCGATGACGTAGTTTACGCGAGTACGCAACTGACCGTTCATGAACGCAACTCAACCCATACACAGCAACTCACTGGACCTCACCCTAGTTCGGGCCCATTAAAATTCGCCTAAGTACACATGAAGATTTCGCAAATCCGGCCGGGCAACGGTGCCATTTCAGCACAGGCCGGTTTACAAGGCGGCGGGAAACGCCCATCTAGCGGGAAGGTCCGTGGTTTCCTTCTTCCGCGTGGCAGCGAGGGGGAAGGGAAAAAGTGGGTTGGTGACTTGAAGAAAGAAACATGATCGGACAGGCCCTCATCGACAGCGTTCGCGAGACGGTCGGCATCGCCGGAGACCCGTCGGCGATCCGCGTGGTCTGCGCCATGTCGGGCGGGGTTGATTCCACTGTCACGGCCGCGTTGCTGAAGCATGCGGGGTTCGATGTCGTGGGCATCACGCTGCAGCTCTACGACCATGGCGAGGCGGTGCGGCGCAAGGGTGCCTGCTGTGCCGGGCAGGACATCCACGACGCCCGGCGCGCCGCTGCGGCCCTCGACATTCCGCATTACGTGCTCGACTTCGAATCGCGCTTCAAGGAGGCGGTGATCGATGAGTTCGTGACGAGCTACCTTGCGGGCGAAACACCCATTCCGTGCGTTACCTGCAACCGCACGGTGAAGTTTGCCGACCTGCTCGAGCGCTCCCGCGCGCTTGACGCGGCGGCGCTGGCGACGGGCCATTATGTCGAAAGCCGCGCCCGGCCCGGCGGATCTGGCAGGCGCGACATGTTCACGCCCGCAGATCTTGCCCGCGACCAGAGCTATTTCCTCTTCGCCACCACCCAGACGCAGCTCGACTACCTGCGCTTTCCGCTGGGCGCCCTCGGCAAGGCCGAGACGCGCGCCATTGCGGCCTCATTGGGCCTCGGCGTGGCCGACAAGCCGGACAGCCAGGACATCTGCTTCGTGCCGGAGGGCCGCTATGCCGACCTCATCCTGAAGCTCAGGCCGGAGGGCGCGGAGCCGGGCGAGATCGTGGATATGGCGGGCCAGGTGCTGGGCCCCCACGACGGCATCATCCACTATACGATTGGCCAGCGCCGCGGTCTCGGCATCGCGGGTGGCGAGCCGCTCTATGTGGTGCGAATCGAGGCCGCCAGCCGCCGCGTGATCGTGGGCCCGCGCGCGGCGCTGAAGCAGACGGACATTCGCGTATCCGGCCTCAACTGGCTGGGCGACCTCCCGCTGGGGGAGGAGCCGCAGCCCGTCCATGCCAGGATCCGCTCGGCCAGGCCGCCTGTGCCGGCGGAGATCCGGCTTGCCGATGGGGCGCCCGTGGTCACCATCAGCGGCGGGGAATATGGGGTCTCGCCCGGCCAGGCCTGCGTGCTCTATGCGGGCGAGGGGGCAGGCCAGCGCGTCCTCGGCGGAGGGTTCATCGCGCGGGCCTGAGGCCCGGTTTCGCGGGTGTCGTTGGCCCATGCCAGGCTGGACCAGCACTCACGCCCAGACCACCGCCGTGCACGCCATTTGCCTTCATCCCCCAGCTTTCATATAGTCAGGCTTCATGTGGGAGTAACCGTCTCTTGGCCAAGATCAACCTGCATCCCAACATCGACCGAGATGTGAAGCGGGGTGTGGCATGGGCTGTCCATGCCTTCACCACCTGCGGGATCGTCCTGGGCTTCCTGGCGCTGGTGGCGGTGCTGAAGAACGATCCGGTCGCCGCCTTCATGTGGCTGGGCCTCGCGCTGTTCGTGGACGGGGTGGACGGCACACTCGCCCGCAAGGCGCGGGTGCTCGAATACACTCCCAATGTGGACGGGCGCACCCTCGACAACGTGATCGACTTCTTCACCTATGTGGCCGTGCCTGCCCTCATGGTCTACTGGTTCAACATGACGCCGGTGGAGTTCATCTTCTCCGGCCAGACCTGGAGCCTGATCTCGGCGGCGGCCATCATGGCGGTGTCCTGCTACACCTTCGCCAATGTGGGCATGAAGTCGGACGACTATTATTTCGTGGGCTTCCCGGCGCTGTGGAACGTCGTGGTGCTGTATTTCTTCGTGCTGCAGACGGGGCCCTTGACCAATCTCATCACCGTCGCCGTGCTCTGCGTGCTGACCTTCGTGCCCATCAAGTTCGTGCACCCCTTGAGGGTCACCGACTGGCGCGAGATCACCATTCCGCTGACGGTGTTGTGGGCGGCCATGTCGCTCTCCCTCATCATCCAGGCCAAGGACCGCAGCGGCTGGGGCCTCGTCGAGGACATCCAGCTCTGGGTGTGGGTTGCCGCCAGCATCTATTTCCTGTTCATCTCGCTCTGGCGCACCTTCATCAAGAAGGACCCGGAAAGCGAGCCCCAACAGGAACCTGGCGAGGCGGCTTGACTTCCGCCAGCGCCTTTCCCTATAAGCCCGCCGTGTCTGGCGGGGTAGCTCAGTTGGTTAGAGCACGGGAATCATAATCCTGGGGTCGGGGGTTCAACTCCCTCTCCCGCTACCACTTCTCTCAATTCGTCTTTGACTGGACCGGCTATTCGGTGTCGTCCAGTTCCTCGTGGATCTCGGCGATGAGATCGAGGCGCTGGCCGGCGCGATCGCCGAGGCGCTCGGCGAGGGACATGGCGAGTAGCTGCACTGCGCTGGCCATGGCCGTGTAGGACGGCCCGAGCCCGTGGCTTGCCACGTGGCAGGGCAGGATGGCGCTGGCGAATTTGCGGGCCCAGAGCCCGCTCATCTGGTCGGTGAGCACGATGATGTTGACGCGCGTGGTCCGCGCATAGTCGAGGATCGGGCGCAGCAGGCGCGGCCTTGGCTTCAGGGTGACGACAACCAGCGCATCGCGCGGGCCCATCATGGCGAGGTCCTCGGCCCAGGAGGCCTGGTGGAGGCCGATCTGCATGACGTCATGGCGCAGGCGTGAGACGAGCAGCCGGCCCAGCCGTGCAATGCCTTCCTCCGGTCCGAAGCCGAGGAACCACACCCGCGGCGCATCCTTGAGCAGGCCGGCGGCCTGGTGGAGGCGTTCCGAGCTCAGCTCCTCGAAGGTGCGCGTCAGGTTGGAGATTTCGAGATCGAGATGGGCGCCGATCGACTTGCCCAGATGGGGTTCCTTCCGGTCACCCAGGGAGTAGCGGTATGGCTCCGTGCGGTTGCGCTCCTCGCGGGACTGCTCGCGCACCTCGTTGAAGTCGGAATAGCCGAGGCTTCTGAACAGCCGCGCCGCGGTGGCCTTGGAGACATCGGCGAGTTCGGCCATCTCGGTGGCCGAAAAGGTGAGGATATCGTCCTTGCGCTCCAGGATGAGGCGCGCCAGCTTCTGCTCTGCCGGGGAGAGGCGGTCGAAACGTTCCTGGATGCGCAAGCTGAGGCGGACGGACATGTGCCCTCATTGGCGGTGAACAGCGTTAACTTTCCAGATGACAGCTGCCAAGATATGTGAAACCATCGTTTCAATAAACAGAAACATTGAAACAAGGGCAGACCGTGTCGAACTCCAAGATCATCCGGCAGCGCATCTGGAGCAAGCTGCATGAGGTCGCGAAGCCGGATACCCGCTTTCACCTGAATTTCAACGAAGTGATTCCGGACTTCGAAGGCTCTGAGCTGGCCACCAGCCGCATCGTGGAGATGCCGGCCTACAAGGCTTGCAGGAATGCCTTCATCACGCCCGACAACTGCCTTGTGGACCTGCGCC
This sequence comes from Aestuariivirga sp., assembly GCF_044239095.1. Taxonomy (GTDB): domain Bacteria; phylum Pseudomonadota; class Alphaproteobacteria; order Rhizobiales; family Aestuariivirgaceae; genus Aestuariivirga. The sequence continues at coordinate 6,027 of NZ_JBIICB010000027.1, forward strand.
GCCGGATGATCGAGGCGGGCATTCCCTTCGTCATGTCAACCTATGGCATCTACCGCGGGTTCCTTCTGTTCGAACCCGGCATGGTGCCCAAGGGGGCCGAACTCTATGCCGCATGGCTTGATGGCATGGAGCACTTTGCCCGGCCCATCTCGCTGGCCGAGGTCGCCCGCCGCGGACGCTTCGACCTGATGGTGACGGGTGCATCCGCCGTGTCGATGGACGGCGTGCGCTTCGGCAAGGGCCATGGGTTCTTCGATCTTGAATGGGGAATGTTCACCGATCTCGGAATCGTGGATGAGGCGACGCCGGTCGTGGCCATCGTCCATGATGTCCAGGTGGTGGAGGACAAGCTCCATCCGAGTGCCACCGACATCCTGGTGGACTATATCGCCACTCCAAGCCGGTTTATAACGGTAGAGCGGCGCGCCAAACGGCCCCGTGGCGTGAAATGGGAGTTACTGGAGCCAGAACAGATCGCCGCGACGCCGCCCCTGCAGGAGCTGAGGCGGATAAAGGGCATCGGATAAGTTATACAAGAATTCCAAATCCCAGGAGGACGACATGAGACTTGCCATTGACCGCCGGAAGTTCCTGAAGCTGAGCGCTGCCGCATCGGCCGCTGCAACGCTGGGCGGGCGCGCCGCCAGCGCGGGAACACCCATGACCATGCAGGCAGCGTGGATCAACGATGCCGAGTTCGCGGGCTATTTCGCGGCCATCGACAAGGGCTACTACAGTGCCGAGGGGATGGACCTTACCTATCTGCCGGGCGGGCCGGACGTGATCCCCGAGAGCACCATCATCGCCGGGAAGGCCGATCTTGCCCTGACCACGCCCGACACGACGATCAAGGCCATCTCGGAGCAGGGCGCCAAGTTCAAGATCATCGGCGCGCAATACCAGAAGAACCCGATCGGGATCGTGTCGCTCGCCTCGAAGCCCATCAAGACGCCGCAGGACCTGGTTGGCAAGACGCTGGCGGTGCCGCCGGTGAACGTGATCTCGGTCGAGGCGATGCTGAAGCTCAACAACATCGACAAGGCGCAGGTCAACATCGTGCCCTACGCCTATGATCCCACACCGCTCATCAAGGGCGAGATCGACGCCTCGCTGGACTTCACCACCAACGTGCCCTTCACCATCAAGCAGGCCGGTCCCGAGGCCGTGTCCTTCCTGCTCTATGACTTCGGCTTCACCATCTTCAACGACACGGTGGTGGTGACGGAAGACACGCTCAATGCCAAGCGCAAGGAGCTGGTGTCCTGGCTGCGCGCCAGCCGCAAGGGCTGGGACGAGAACTTCGTCGACCCCGCCGCCTTCCCGCCCATGTGGGCCGACACCTGGTTCAAGGGCACGGGCCGCACGGTCGAGAACGAGATCTACTTCAACACCGCGCAAAAGCCGCTGATGGTGAATGATGGCGGGATCTTCGCGATGTCGGAAGAGTCGATCGAGAAGAACATCAAGGCCCTGAGCGAGGTTGGCATCAAGGCAACCAGGGACATGTTCGACACCACACTCCTTGCGGAGATCTGATGGCGGGCGACCGGAGCATAAGCCTCCGGCAGGTCAGCAAGAGCTTCAGCGCGCGCGGTGAACGTTTCACCGCGCTCGACTCCGTCTCGCTGGACTGCGCGCCCGGCTCCTTCACTGCGCTGATCGGGCCTTCGGGCTGCGGCAAGTCAACGCTGCTGCGGCTGGCGCTCGGCCTCGAGGCGCCCGATTCGGGCACCGCCCTGATCGGCGGTGAGGCGCCGGGCGTGGCTGCGGCGTCGGGCACCACAGGCGTTGCCTTCCAGGACTCAGCGCTTCTGCCCTGGCGCAGCGTTGAATCCAACATCGCACTCCCGCTCGACGTTCTGGGAAAGAGCCGTGCTGCACATGCGGCGCGCATCGCGGAACTGATCGCGCTGGTGGGGCTCAAGGGTTTCGAGAAGTCGCTGCCGGGCGAGCTTTCGGGCGGCATGCGCCAGCGCGTCTCGATCGCGCGGGCCCTCGTCACCTCTCCCGGCGTCTTGTTCCTCGACGAGCCCTTCGGCGCCCTCGACCAGATCCTGCGCCGCCAGATGAACATCGAGCTGCAGCGCGTCTGGTCCGAGTCACGCGCGACCACGCTGCTGGTGACGCATGGCATCGACGAGGCGGTCTTCCTCGCCGACCGCATCGCGGTCATGAGAAGCAAGCCGGGCCGGATCGCCACCGTGATCGACGTTCCCTTTCCGCGGCCGCGGGAGAAGAGCCTGTTCACCGAGCCCGCCTTCCACGCGCTCAACGACGCGGTGGCCCGCGCACTTCATGGCGCGTGAGGCCCACCGCCTGGCCTGGGTCCGCAACCTCGTGGTGTTGCTGGCCGTGTGGGAACTGGCGGGGCGCTATGAACTGGTGGCCTCGGGCGCACTGCCCGCCCCCAGCGCCATACTGGCCCAGCTGTGGGCCGACAGGGGCGATTACCCGCCGCATGTGCTGGCGACGCTCAAGGCCAGCTTTCTCGGTTTCGTCATCGGCAATGCCGTGGCCATCATCGCGGGCGCGCTCTTCGTGCTCTCACCCCTGCTGCTGCGGCTGTTCCGCGGCGTGAACATCGCCATCTTCGCGCTGCCGCCGATTGCCATTTCGCCGGTGCTGGTGCTGACCTTCTCCGGCATGACGCCGCGCGTCATCCTTGCAGCACTTGGCTGCTATTTCGCCACCATGACCGCGACCGTGCTCGGCCTGTCACAGACGGACCAGCGCAGCATCGACCTCGTCAGGGCCTATGGCGGCGGCCGCTGGGATGCGCTGCGGCTGGTCCAGTGGCGGAGCGCGCTGCCCGCGGTGCTTGGCGGCTTCCGCGTTGCCGCACCCGCGGCCGTTCTCGGCGCCATCCTGGCGGAGTTTGGCGGCGGCGGCCGCTTCGGGCTTGGTACCTATCTTCTGGGCTCGCTCGGCCGGGGCGATCCGGCGCGGCTGTGGGGCATCGGCCTGATGGCGACGCTGATTGCCGGGCTGGCCTATGCCGCTTTCTCGGTGATCGGCGCGCGGGTGACGGGTGCGGCGCGCGCGGTGACGATCCCGGCTGCAGCACCTGCCGCAGCGGAGCCTGGCGGGGGCCTGCCGCGCCGCCTCGCGATGATGCTGGCCGCAGCACTGCTGCCGCTGGCGCTGTGGTGGCTGTTGCTCGCCTGGCTGGCGGTGCCCGAGATGATCGCCAAGACGCCGCTGGGCGTTGCCCAGTATCTCTTTGCCATGCCCGCCTCGGCGGAGGCGCAGGCGCGGCTGATGGCGGCGCTGGCGGAAACCGTGCCGATCACGCTCATGGGGCTGGCGGCGGGCCTGGCTTTCGCCTTCCTGCTGGCGGTCGTCTGCGATGCCATGCCGGCGCTTGCCCGCAGCCTCATGCCGGTGGCGCTCGTCACCCAGACCATGCCGCTGGTGGCGCTGACGCCGCTTCTCGTTCTCATGCTGGGGCGCGGCACGGCGCTGACACTCTGGGTGACGATCTCGGTGACCTTCTTTCCTGCCTTCGTCACCATCGCGCAGGGCATGACGATGGTGCCGCGCGCCGCGCTGGACCTGCCGCGCGCCTATGGCGCATCACGCTGGCAGGCGCTGCGCCTCGTCTCCATACCGGCATCGCTGCCCTATCTCTTCGCCGCAGCCCGGCTGGCGGCGCCGCGCGCCTTGCTCGGCGTCATGATCGCGGAATGGCTGGCCACCGGAAAGGGCCTCGGCAATTTGCTGAACCAGAGCCGGGGCTATCTCGACTATGGTATGATCTGGACGGTGGCCGCCGTGTCGGTGCTGATCGCCGTCGCCTTTCATCAATGTGTGGTCATGATTGAACGCTGGGTCCTGCCGCGGCTCGGCATGAGAACCACGGAGTAAGTCTGATGAGCACAAATCTTCAGCGCGCCATCCTTCAGGGCCAGGGACGCGAACCCGCCGACCTCGTGCTCAAGGGTGGACGGTTCCTCGACCTGGTGAGTGGTGATCTTGTCCTGTCCGACATCGCGATCACCGGTGACCGCATCAGCGGGACATTCGGCGAATATGCCGGCCGCCGCGAGATCGACATCACCGGCAAGACGGTGGTTCCGGGTTTCATCGATACCCATCTCCACATCGAATCCTCGCTGGTAACGCCGCTCGAATTCGACCGCTGCGTGCTGCGCCACGGCGTTACCACCGCGATCTGCGACCCGCATGAAATCGCCAATGTGCTGGGCGCTGAGGGCATCCGCTTCTTCCTGGAGAGCGCGATGGCCACCGTCATGGACCTGCGCGTGCAGCTGTCGAGCTGCGTTCCCGCCACCCACCTCGAGACCTCGGGCGCTGCTCTTGCAGCCTCCGACCTCGCACCCTTCATGGATCACCCCAAGGTGATCGGCCTTGCCGAGTTCATGAATTTTCCCGGCGTTCTGGGGCTCGATCCCGGCGCGCTGGAGAAGATCGCGCTGTTCGCCGGCCGCCACATCGACGGGCATGCGCCGCTTCTGCGCGGCATGGCGCTCAACGGCTATCTGGCCGCGGGCATCCGCACCGACCACGAGACGACGAGTGCCGCCGAGGCGCTGGAGAAGCTGTCCAAGGGCATGCATATCCTGATCCGCGAGGGCTCCGTGTCGAAGGACCTGCACGCCCTGATCCCGATCATGACGGAGCGCAACTCGGCCTTCATCGCGCTGTGCACGGATGACCGCAATCCGCTCGACATCGCCGAGGAGGGCCACCTCGACTTCATGATCCGCACCGCCATCGCCGAAGCTGTTGACCCGCTGACGGCCTACCGCGCGGCAAGCATTTCGGCTGCGCGCGCCTTCCGGCTTCATGACCGCGGCCTGGTGGCGCCCGGCTGGCGCGCCGATCTCGCCGTGCTTGACGATTTCGAGGCTTGCCGGGTGGCGCAGGTGATCTCGGCCGGGCGGCTGGTGACGGATGCGCTCTTCGATGCGCGGCCGGCGGTCAGGCCGGTTGGCTATGGAAGCGTCAAGGCCTCTGCCGTCACACCGGAGGATTTCCGCATCACTGGCGATGGCAAGGCCTTTCCGGTGATCGGCGTGCTGCCCGGCAAGATCATCACGGAGCATCTCAAGATGGACCTTCCGGCGCGCGATGGCCTCGTCCAGTGCGATGCGGCGCAGGATGCGATCAAGGTGGCCGTGGTGGAGCGCCACGGCATCAACGGCAATATCGGCCGCGGCTTCGTCAATGGCTTCGGGCTCCGGCATGGCGCCATCGGCTCGACCGTCGGGCATGACAGCCACAACATCTGCGTCGTCGGCGTGGCGGACGCCGACATGGCGTTTGCCGTCAACCACCTGCGCGAGATGGGCGGCGGCTTCGTGGTCGTGCGGGACGGCCGCGTGCTGGCCGAATTGTCATTGCCGATCGCCGGGTTGATGAGCGATGAGCGCTTCGAGACGGTGCGTGACGGGCTCATCCCCCTGCGCGAGGCGGCAAGGTCGCTCGGCACCGTCCTGCAGGAACCCTTCCTGCATGTCGCCTTCCTGCCTCTCCCCGTGATCCCGCATCTGAAGATCAGTGACCGCGGGCTGGTCGACGTGGACAGCTTCTGCCTGTTGTGACGGGGCAGGGATTTATCGTTGCCCGGCTCGCTGCTGAGCTGTTCACGCAAGCCCTCGCGCAAGATCAATTGCTGACCCGCTTGCCGGAGGGCGCTCGCGCCGGGGTGCGGCGGGTGGCTCCGTGCCGAGCTCGCGCGCGAAGCGGTGGGCTGAGTAGACGGCATCGGCGACAGATGAGGGCTGCAGGCAGTCGCCCACGCGGTGAAGCCCGAAGGCATGTGCAGTAGCTGAGAGTTCGCGGTGGAGACGGTCCTCCGGGAGGCGTCCGGTGACGAGGACCAGCGTGCCGCAGGGCAGGCCGCTTTCTTGGCCGGAGGCGGTACAGGCAAGCTGCAGGCTGTCCTTTTCATGCCCCAGCAGCAGGCGGTTGGGCGCGAAGCTCACGCCCAAGTCATGGAGCCTTGTGTGCAGGAAGGCGATCTCGTCAGTCATCGCCGTCCAGCTCGAGACGGAGGCGTGGGGGGTCACCACGGTCACGGTGTGGCCGGCGCGGGCGAAGCGTTCCGCCAGCGCGCCGCCCATAAAGTAATGATCGTCGTCGTAGATCACCACATGGCCGCTCACCTGCTGGCCGGCGAAGACATCATCGGGCGTCAGGGCTGAGGGCAGGGCAAGTGCGGCCAGGCCGGTGACGCCGATGCCGTCCCGCCGCCAGCGCGCGCCGGTGGCTAGCACCACGTGATCGCTGCCGAAGGCTTCAACATCCGCCGCCGTCATCTCGCTCGCCGGGAAGACGGTGACGTTGGGCAGTTTCGCGATCATGTGCTGGCGCCAGTCACGCACGCGGATCCAGGTGGCGAGGCCGGGAAGGGTGCTCTCATGCAGGAGGCGGCCACCAAGCTTCGGCGCGCGCTCGGCCAGCGTCACCTCGAGGCCGCGGCGGCCGAGGCTCAGCGCCGCCTCGAGGCCGGCGGGGCCCGCACCCACCACCAGCGCCTTCTCGCGGCGGGGATAGGCGGCGATGCGCTCCGGGTGCCAGCCGCGGCGCCATTCCTCGGCAATCGTCGGGTTCTGGGTGCAGCGCAGGTGTGCGGCCTCGTTGTTGGCGGCGCGGCAGATGTTGCAGCCGATGCATTCGCGGATCTCGTCCTCGCGGCCATCACGGATCTTGGCGGGCAGGAAGGGATCCGCGATCGAGGGGCGTGCTGCGCCGATGAAGTCCTGGATGCCGCGGCGGATCTGGCTCACCATCACATCGGGCGAGGTGAAGCGGCCGACCGAAACGACGGGCTTGGTGGTGAGGTGCTTGACGAAGGCCACATGCGGCTCCTGGTAGCCCTCGCCGCTGAAGCGCGCCGACTTGCTGTCATTGCCGAGCGCGCCTGAGACGTTCACGTCCCAGAGGTCCGGCAGTTCGGCCAGCATGGCGATGACATCGCGCCCCTCGGCCTCCGAGGTGATGCCGGACGGGCCGCTCAACTCATCCACCGCCAGGCGGACGGCAACGGCGCAGCTGCTGCCCACCGCCTCCTTCGTGTCCTCGATCATCTCGCGCAGCAGGCGCACCCGGTTCTCGAGGCTGCCGCCATAGGCATCGCCGCGCTGGTTGTAGCGGCGCGACAGGAACTGGAAGGGCAGGTAGTCATGCCCGGCATAGACATAGACGATGTCGAAGCCGGCGCGCTGCGCCCGTTCGGCTGCCGCGCGCTGCCAGCCGCGGAAGGCCTTGATGTCGGCCTCGTCCATGGCGCGCGCCGTTGTCGGCAGGTGGTACATGGCGGGAACCGCCGACGGGGCAAGCCCGGGGAGCCGCGTCATGCGGTTGGCGGCATGGGAGCCCCCGTGCCAAAGCTCGACGCCAGCCAGGCTCCCGTGGGCGTGGATGGCCTCTGCCGTGTGCGCGAGCGCCTTGACGTCGTCCTCGTCCCACAGGGTGAGGTAGCCGAAGGGTGAATCATCCGAGGACGGATGAATGGAGCAATACTCGGTGCACACCACGCCCCAGCCACCCTCCGCCTTGATGCCGCGCAGCGCCGCCCCGGCCTGCGGCCGCTGCCAGCCGAGGCCTGTTGCATGCGGGGTCTGGTAGAAGCGGTTCGGCGCGGTGACGGGACCGATCTTCACCGGTTCGAAGAGAATGTCGTAGCGGCTGTCCCGGGGCATCGTGGTTTTCCGTTATTGAATGGCTGTACAATAAATAAGGGAAGAAAGCGCGGTCAATGGGCGACGATGACCGTGAAGCCTGATGATTGACGCTGTTTCCAGATTTCCTATACGTATGTTCAACAACAGGGGTCGTTCATGGTGGCCGTGCGCAGGGCGCGTCCGAACATGCCGAAGACAACGGCGCGGTCCAGATCTGAGCGCATGACGCCGGGCTTGCGGCGTGACGGTGGACAGCGACGAGGCCGCCACCATCCTCATCTCGCTGGCCGCCGTGCTGGCCTGCGGGTGAGCACGGGTTTGATCTGCATCATCGGCAGCAAGTCCGTAGCTCGGGTAGTGTTGCGGCACCGAGGGAGGATCGCTGCCATGCTGAACACACGCTACAGGAAGCTCACCGGGCTTCATGCCGGCCATGTCTATGAGGTCAAGGCCCCGGCGAACGAGATGGACGCGCCCATGCGGTGGTCGCTGCAGAGCGAGACGGACGCCGAGCAGAAGCTCATCGTTGCAGAAGATGAGCTCTCCAACCCGTCGCGCTGGCAGCCGGTTGGCTGAGCCCTCTCAGACGTCCTTCATGAGCCGCAGCGCATCGTAGATCGCGGCGTGGGTGTTGCGCGCGGCAACGGCGTCGCCGATGCGGTAGAGGCGGAAGCCTGGGGGTCCGCCGTTCATGGCCTGCGGGCGGCCGTCGATCAGCGCGTCGTAGTCGACGGCGCCGAGATTCTCCGACAATGGCTTCAGCGCGAAATAGAGATCGGCCAGGGGCTGGGTGCCGTGGTTCACCACGATCTGGTCGACATGGCGTTCCTGGCGGAGGCTTGCCAAATAGTCCGAGCCGACGATGGCCTTGAGGCGGTTGCCATCGCGCTCGGCCGCGATGAGCTTGTAGGTGACGGTGAAGGTGACTGCCTTGTCCTGCAGGGCCCGCATATAGGGCACGAGGTTCATGCCCATGACTTCGGGCGCGAAGCTGCGGTCGGGCGTCATGATCTCGACGGTTGATCCGGCATCGGCGAGGAACTGCGCGGCCTGCATTGCCGTGTGGTCGCCCGCATCGTCGAACAGCAGCACATTGGCGCCGGGCTTCACATCGCCCGAGAGGATGTCCCAGGCGGAGACGGTGAGGTCGTTGCCGGCCTCGAGCACATCTTTTTCGGCCAGTCCGCCGGTGGCGATGATGACGACGGCGGGGTTTTCCGCCAGCACGTCGGATGCCTCGGCATAGGTGTTGAAGCGGAACTCGACATCACGCGCGGCGCATTGCGCCATGCGCCAGTCGATGATGCCGATCATCTCCGCGCGCCGCTTGGTCATGGCGGTGAGGCGGATCTGCCCGCCGGGTACGGCCGCCGCCTCGAAGACGGTGACGCGGTGGCCGCGCTCGGCAGCGACGCGTGCTGCCTCGAGCCCTGCTGGCCCTGCGCCAACCACAACCACGCGCTGTCTTTCGGTAGCGGGGGTGATGACATGGGGCATCGTCTCCTCGCGTCCTGTTGCCGGGTTGTGGATGCACAGCGCCATGGCGCCCTGATAGATGCGGTCAAGGCAATATGTGGCGCCCACGCAGGGGCGGATGTCCTGCTCGCGGCCCTCCATGATCTTTCGCACGATGTGCGGGTCCGCCATGTGGGCGCGCGTCATGCCGACCATGTCGAGCTGGCCCGTGGCAATGGCGTGGCGCGCGGTGGCGACATCGGGAATGCGCGCCGCGTGGAAGGTGGGCATGCCGACTTGCGCGCGGATGTGGCCCGCGAAATCGAGATGCGGGGCAGAGCGCATGCCCTGTACCGGAATGACGCCGGTGAGTGCTGCATCCGTATGAATGCGGCCCCTGATGATGTTGAGGAAGTCGACAAGCCCCGAAGCGTTGAAGCGGCGTGCCATCTCCACGCCGTCGTCCACGCTGATGCCGCCCTTCTCCTCCTCGTCCGCGGTGTAGCGCACGCCCAGCAGGAAGTCCGGGCCGACGCGCTTGCGGCAGGCGGCGAGAACATCCATGGCGAAGCGCAGGCGGTTGTCGAAGCTGCCGCCGTAAGGATGGGCCAGCGTGTTGGTAAGCGGGCTTGCGAACTGGTCCATCAAATGGCCGTAGCACTCGAACTCCACGCCATCGAGTCCTGCCGCCTTCATCCGCTCGGCGGCATCGGCATAGTCCTCGATGATGCGGGCGATGTCCCAGTCTTCGATGATTTTCGGGAAGGCGCGGTGGGCGGGCTCGCGCGCGGGGCCAGCGGCAACCACGGGCAGCCAGTCGCCCTTGTCCCAGCGCGTGCGGCGGCCGAGATGGGTGAGCTGGATCATCACCGCAGCACCTGCCTCATGGCAATCATCGGTGAGGCGCTTCATCCAGCCCACCACCTCGTCCTTGTAGGCGAGGATGTTGTTGAAGACGGGTGGACTGTCCTTCGAGACGGCGGCGGAGCCCGCCGTCATGGTGAGTGCCACGCCGGCCTTCGCCCGCTCCAGGTGATAGAGGCGGTAGCGGTCCTTCGGCATGCCGTCTTCAGGGTAGGCGGGCTCATGACTCGTCGTCATGATCCGGTTGCGCAGCGTGAGGTGCTTCAGCTGATAGGGCTGCAGCAGCGGATCTTTGGACATGGAAGGCCTTGGCTGATGGCGCGAGGGCTGCTTCATCGGCGAAACGCCCCGCAGCGTCAAGCGCTGCCGCAGGCTTCAGTGCTTGCGGCGGGGCGCCTTGCGCCTGGGCGCGCAGAACAGGGCCTGCAGAGTCCCGATCAATGTCTTCACCTCGTCGCTGGCGAGGGAATAATAGATGTTGCGGCCCTCGCGCCGCGTGGTCACCAGCCCGTCGAGGCGCAGCCTCGACAGCTGCTGGGAGACGGCAGCCTGCGCCATCTCCATGCTGTCCTCGATCTCGGTGACGGACTTCTCCCCCTCCACAAGAAGGCAGAGCATGAGAAGGCGGCTTTCGTGGGTGAGCGCCTTCAGGAATTCACTGGCCTTCCGGGCCTGGTCTCGCGCATCCTTGCGTTTCTTTGCCGTGGCGGTGGAAAATTCAAGAAAGCTCATGTCCTGTCCCAAGTCGTCATCAAACGAAAACCTCAATTGCATAATTATTTCCGGTTCGCAATCCTAGGGTGGCGTCTGGGTCTTGACAGTCAGCCGGGCGTTGCAGGCTAGACCGGGCGGCTTCGTCAATCTTGCGTTGCTGTGCGTGTTTATCCGGACCGGATGGATAAGCTGTTGAGAGATCACGATGAGGCGGTATCGGCTGGATGATGTCCGGAGGCGATCCGCAGTTCCCGGCCGCCGAGCGAGGCGAAGGAGCGTGCGCGGCAGGTGAAGACGATGACCTGCTGGCGCCGGCCCGCGCGGTTGATGGCGTCGAACATCTGCTCGATGCGGGCGTCATCCGAGAACACCAGCGCATCGTCGAGGATCACGGGCACATCCTCGCCGCGCTCGCAGATCATGGCGCCCATGGCGAGCCGCACCAGCACCGCGATCTGCTCCTGCGTGCCAAGCGACAGGCGTCCGAAAGCTTCACCCTGCGGGCCTGAGCGGGTGAGGGCCGAAATCTCGAAATCATCTCCCAGCACGATCCCGGCTTTCGGGAAGACATCGCTGAGGAAGGGTGTCAGGTGCCGGAGCAATGGCGCGTTCAACTGCTCGCGGCGGCGCGCATAGCAGGACTCGACCGTGGTTTTCAGAAGCTTCAGGACCTCTACCCGCTCGGTGAGGCGGTGGGTTTCGGCGGCCGCCATGCCGTGCTGGAGGCGGAGCGTGGTGGCGATCTCGCCCAGGCCCTCGCCGCCCGAGATCTGCACCTCGCCTTCGAGCCGCGCGATCGATTGGCGGAGGTCGTCGCGTGTCCGGCGCTGGCTTTCGAGAGCGGCGGTGAAGCGGTCGACGCGGGCCTGCTGGCGCTCGGCCTCGTCGGGTGCGGGGGCGCTGGCCCGGCCCTGTTCGAGTGCGGCCGCCTTCACGCGATGCGCCTCGCGGCGGTGGATGAGCTCTTGCTCACAGGCGGCGATGAGGGATTGGCGGGTGCCGTCCGGCAGCAGGGCAAGGGCCGACTGCAGGCGCGCGTCGATCTCTGCCTTCTGCCCGTTGAGCGTGCCGCGCGTGCTGGCGAGTGCCGTCAGCGTATCCTTGTGTGCGCTGATCTGCGCATCAAGTGAGGAGCGTTCGGCGCGCAGCGCACTGCGGCGCTCGGCCAGCGATTGCCGCTCCGCAGCGATCGGTTCAGCGGCGGGAAGCGGCCCCGTTCCCTGAGGCAGGATGCGCTGGGCCTCGGCGGCAATTGCGGCAATGGCCGTGGAGAGCCTGTCGATCTCGGAGGAGACATCGTCCTTCAGCCCAAGCGCGCTGCGCTCCGCGCGGATGTCGCGTGCGGCATTCTCCAGCGTGACGCGCTCGGCGTGGCGCTGGCGCAACTCAGCAGGCGTGGCCACGGCGTGGCGCGCGAGGAGCGCGTTGAGCCGGGCGCGCTCCCGCGCGAGGCCTGCACTTGCGGCATCAAGCGCGTCGGCGGGCGGCGACACGGTGATCGACACGTCAGGCCCCACAGCGATGGTGAGCGCTTCGGTGACGGGACGCGCCGCCGTGCCATCGACCGCCTCGCCATTGAGTGTGACGCCCAAGCCCAGCTTCGCCTGAATGGTGACGCGCGCCGCGCCGGCTTCGAGCGCTGCGCGGATGCGGGCCTCCTCCCGCTCGATCGCTTCGAGGGATTTGATGACGGCATCATCGATGGTGGCGAGCTTGAGGGCTGCCTCGCTGGCGGCGGCGCGCTGGCGGAAATCGTCAAGCTGCTGGAGGCGTGCCGCGAGTTCCGCCTTGCGGGCGAGCTTCTGCGACAGGGCGTCGAGCCGCTGCAACTCAGCCTCGCGCGCATCAATCGCGGCCAGCGCGTCTTCGATACGCGCGCGTTCGGCATTGGCTTGCCTGAGCGCCGTGGCGGTCGCTTCGTCCTGCGTATCGAGCGGGGCAAGGCCGTCTGATATAAGCTTCAGGCGCTCACGCTGGTCATCGATGGTGGCGGCCTGAGCCTGCAGGGACGTCAGCTTCTCCTGCTGCGCCTCGCAGAGTTGGAAAGCCTGGCGCTCCTCACCCGTGAGGCGCCGGATCTCGCCTTCGGCCTTCACCGCTTCGCCGAGCTTGCGGCTTGCCTCTGCCAGCTGATCCTCGAGGGACTTGAGGGCGGCGGGATCGCTGGCCTGCCTGTATTGGCGGCGCAGCGCATCCAGCTCATCGAGCTTACCGCGGAGCGCCTCGAGGCGGGTGTCCGCGTCCATAAGCTCAGCCGACAGCTTCTGGCTTGCCTTCGCTGCATCATCGAGGGGGCCGCGCGCCTTTGGCTGTCCACGTTCCGTCACGTAGCGGGCCAGTTCCTCGTTGACGGTGTTGAGCAGAAGCCGCGCGCGCTCGCCGCCCACCAGCGTTCCCACCTCCTGCTGGATCACGGCGTTGAGCACGTTCCTGGCGCCCTCCGACGGGTCCGGCGTCTGGAAGGATTGGCCCTGCGCCACCCACAGCACGCCGAAGGCTGCTTCATCGAGCGCGCGCGCCGAGCGCTGCTCGATGCCGAGAAGCCTCCAGACTTCCTCATCGGCTTCGGCATTGCGTGCCGTCTCCACGCCATCGCAGATAAGGCTTGCGGACTTGCTGCGCACGAAAGACTTGCGGATCTCGTAAGCCTTGCCGCCCTTCTCGAAACCAACCGTGATGCTGACGGGAAGCGACAGGCCCTCGGTGGCGAGTGACGCGACATCCTTGCCAGTGGTGTTGTGGCGCTCGAACAGGCAGGTGCGGATGGCGCGGAACAGCGTCGACTTTCCCGCCTCGTTGCCAGCGGAGAGAATGTTGACGCCAGGGCCGAAGCCATCGACCCGCACCAGCGTGCCGAAGCGGCCGCAGCCTTCCAGCGTGACATGGGTGAGCTTCATGCGGCCTGCCCCTTGGCATCCTTCGTCATGACGAAGAGCTGCACCAGCGCCTCCCCGGCGCGGCGGCGCTCAGCAGCACTGGAGGCGGGGTTTTCCGCTTCGGCCTTCAGCAGCTCCGCTGCCTCGCGCAGCACGCCCTGAAAATCGATCTGCGCGAAGTCATCATCCGTCGGGCGCAGGTGCAGGTCGTCGAGTCCGGCCTCGAGCCAGAACATGGCGGCCTCGAGGCTTGCGATCCTGTCCGACAATTCGGCGCGCGCGGTGAGGTCCAGCGTGCCCTTGATGGTGAGGCGCATGAGAAGGCGCGAGAGATCAGCCGGCGCGCGCAGGCGGGACTCGAGCCCGGCGAGATCATGCCCTCCCGACACATCCTCCTGCCGCGTGAGCCAGCGATAGGCGCCGGTGCGCAACTCGGTCACCGTGGGCGGTGCGCCGCGCGCAGGGATGTCGACAAGCAGAACCTGGCCCGTCTCCTGGCTGTTGAAGCGATCGGCTTCGGGTGTTCCGGCATACCAGGTTGATGGAGTGACCTTCATGGTGCGGTGCCAGTCGCCCAGTGCGAGGAAGTCGAGCCCGGCGCGTTTCGCCCGGTCCGCGGCGATGGGATTTTTTGCCTCGCCCTCGCTGCCGAAGCCCGTGACCGAGCCATGGGCGAGGCCGATGCGCATCAGCCCCTCCGCACTTGGCGCTTCGTCCATCCATTCGGTGAGGTCATTCACCTCGCTGCGGCGGCGCAGCGGGGCGGGCAAGAGCACGGCGTGCTCGCCCAATGCCGCCGGCTGTGCCGTAAGCTGGAAGACGACATTGGCGGGCAAGCCTTGCGCCGCCGCACGGTCCCACAACCCGTTGCCGCGATGATAGTCATGATTGCCCGGAATGATATGCCAGTTCACAGCGGGGAAGGCCCGCATGCGCTCAAGCGGCTCCTGCAGCGTCTTCTGGGCCGGGGCATCATTGTCATAGAGGTCGCCCGCCACCAGCACATGGGCAGCGCCTTCCTGCGCCGCCAGCCGCCCGATCGCCTCGATGGCGGAGAGCCGTGCCAGGCGCAGCACGCTGTCCTTCTCGCCGAAGTTGCGGAATGGCTTGCCGATCTGCCAGTCCGCCGTGTGAATGAATCGCATGGCTCAAGCATGGGAGTGTGGCTTGGTTCCGTCAACCTCGGGGGCAGGATTCCACTGGCGAAACCGGGCCGGTGTCCCCATATAAGGGCGGAAAGAGGAGGGCTGCATGTCTCTGCTGTTGAACATCATCTGGATCCTGCTGGGAGGCGCCTGGATGGCCTTTGGCTGGCTGATCGCGGCGGTCATCATGGCAATCACCATCGTGGGGATTCCCTGGGCCCGGGCCGCCGTCAACATCGCGCTCTATACGCTGATGCCCTTCGGCTATACCGCCGTGGCACGCGATCGCGCGACGGGGCAGGAGGACATCGGCACCGGTGTGCTGGGCGGCATCGGCAACATCCTCTGGCTGGTCTTCGCCGGCTGGTGGCTGGCGCTTGCCCATGTCATCACCGCGGTGATGCTGGCCGTCACCATCATCGGTATCCCCTTCGCCTGGGCGCACCTGAAACTCGCGGGGATCGCGCTGTGGCCCATCGGCAAGACCATCGTGCCGAAGGACCAGGCCATGCCCGGGCACAGGGTGTAAGTTACACCATTCCTCTCCCCTCCGGGGGAGAAGGCAGGGTGAGGGGGTTTGTCCGCGGGCCCGTCGCTTGAAGCGACAATCTGCGAAGGCTTCTGGAATTCGACTCGTGGAGAGACCCCCTCACCCCTCCCTCTCCCCCTGCGGGGGCGAGGGGGAAGAAGCTCACGCCGTGGGCCCGGGCCGCCGTCAACATCGCGCTCTGTACGCTGTGCCCATCGGCAAGACCATCGTGCCGAAGGATCAGGCCATGCCCGGGCACAGGGTGTGAGGGCTTTGTAAGATTGCCGTCATCCCGGCGAAGGCCGGGATCCAGCTTCCTTACTCACTATGTTTGTTGACACAAAGCTGGATCCCGGCCTTCGCCGGGATGACGGTGCTTTGGAGAAGGCACTGCCGCCCTTTCGCCTGGGCGCACCTGAAGCTCGCGGGGATCGCGCTGTGGCCCATCGGCAAGATCATCGTGCCTAAGGACCAAGCCATGCCCGGGCACCGGGTGTAAGGGCTTTGCAAGATTGCCGTCATCCCGGCGAAGGCCGGGATCCAGCTTCCTTACTCACAGTGCATGCTGACGCAAAGCTGGATCCCGGCCTTCGCCGGGATGACGTTGCTTTGAAGAAGGCTCAGGCGATCGAGAACGCCGAGCCCTCAACCGCAGCCTTCGCGATCGCGTCGAAATCCCACGCAATGCCAAGTCCCGGCGCGTCTGATGGGATGGCGTGGCCATCCTCGATCTTCATCGGTTCCGTCGTGAGGGAATCGATCTGCGGAATATATTCCACCCAGCGCGCATTGGGCACGGCGGCGCAGAGCGCCACGTGAAGCTCCATCAGGAAATGCGGGCAGACGGGCACGTTGAAGCACTCTGCGAGATGCGCGACCTTCAGCCAGGGCGTGATGCCGCCGATTCTCGCCACATCCACCTGCACGATGGAGCAGGCGCCGCGTTCCAGATATTCACGGAAGTGGAGGTGGCTGTAGAGGCTCTCGCCCACGGCAACGGGAATGGTCGTGCTCTGCGACAGGCGCACGTGGCCTGAGATGTCGTCCGCCGTCAGCGGCTCCTCGAACCAGGCGATGTCCAAGGGCGTCAGGCAGCGCGCGGCGGATGGCCTCGTCCACGGTGAAGCGCTGGTTGGCGTCCGTCATGATCTCGAAGGCGGGCCCCACGGCCTCACGCACCGCGGAAAGACGCGCGACATCTTCTGACACATGCGGGCGGCCGACTTTGATCTTCGAGCCGCCGAAGCCCTTGGCCTTGGCCTGCAGCGCGTCGTCAACCAGTTCTGCGGTATCGATGTGCAGCCAGCCGCCCTCTGTTGTGTAAAGCGGCACGCGTGACTGTGCGCCGCCGGCCATGCGGTGCAGGGGCTCGTTCATGCGGCGGCATTTCAGGTCCCAGAGCGCCGTGTCGATGGCGGCGAGTGCGAGCGAGGTGATGGCGCCCACGGTGGTGGCGTGGGTCAGGAAGAACAGATCGCGCCAGATCTTCTCGATCTCCAGCGCCTCGCGTCCGATCAGGGCTGGGCCCAGCGTGCGGCGGATCAGTTCCATGATGGAGGGGCCGCCGGTGCCGATCGTATAGCTGTAGCCGGTGCCCACCGCGCCATCCGCGTCATAGACGCGGATGATGGGCGTTTCCTGGCTCACGAAGGACTGGATCGCATCGGTGCGCTTCACCTTGGGCTTCAGGTCCACCATCAAGGCTTCGACGCGGGTGATCTTCGCCATGGCTTTCTCCTCAGCTCACGCGGCCGGCGCGGAAGGCATCCACCGTGCGCATGACGCCGCGCAGTTCGGCCAGGCCCTTGAGGCGGCCGATGCAGGAATAGCCGGGGTTCACCTTCTTTCCGATGTCGTCGACGATCAGGTGGCCGTGGTCGGGCCGCATGGGGATTTCGCGGTTCTCGCGCGTCTCGATCTCGCGAAGAGCGGCGATGACGCCGATCATGTCGGTGTCGCCGTCCAAATGTTCGGACTCGTAGAAGGACCCATCCGCATCGCGCGTGGTGTTGCGCAGATGCGCGAAGTGGATGCGGGGGCCGAAGGCCTTGGCCATTTGCACGAGATCGTTCGTGGGGTTCGCGCCATAGGAGCCGGTACAGAGGGTCACGCCATTGGCGGGGCTCGGCACGGCATCGAAGAGCTTCTGCGTGTCGGCTTGGGTCGAGTTCACGCGCGGCAGGCCGAAGAGGGGGAAGGGCGGATCATCCGGGTGGATGGCGAGTTTCACGCCCACCTCTTCCGCTGTGTCGGCGATGTCGCGCACGAAGAGGAAGAGGTGTTCGCGCAGGCCTTCGACGGTGAGGTCGCGGTATTCGTCGAGCTGGCGCAGGAAACTTTCGCGGCTGTAGACCGTCTCGCGTGCGGGCACCCAGTCGATGAGGTTGCGCTCGATCTCCGCCGCCTTGCTTTCGGGCCAGGAGGCCATACGCGTCTTCGCGGCCTTGATGCGCTCTGGCGGGTGGTCCGCTTCCGCATCGCGGCGCTTGAGGACCAGCACGTCATAGGCGCAGAAGTCGATGATGTCGAAGCGCAGCGCGGTTCCGCCATTGGGCAGCGGCCAGTCGAGGTCGGTGCGCGTCCAGTCGGTGATGGCCATGAAATTATAGCAGCACACCTTGATGCCGGCCTTCGCCACGGCGCGGATCGAGGCCTTGTGGTTGTCGATCTTCTGCCGGAAGCTGCCGGTGCGCGTCTTGATGTCTTCCGGCACGGCGATGCTCTCGACCACGTCCCAGCTGAGGCCGGCCTTCTCGATCATCGCCTTGCGGATGTTGACTTCCGACTCCGTCCAGGCCTGCCCGCGATTCATGTGGTGCAGGGCCGAAACGATGCCCACCGCACCCGCCTGCCGCACATGGGCGAGTGTGACGGGGTCATTGGGGCCGAACCAGCGCCAGGTCTGCTTCATCGATCAGTGCTCCGGAAAGTCGTGTAGGTGGCCTTGCTGCCGCGCGTGAACAGGCTGTCGAGGGCGGACGTGACAGCGGTGGTGAAGGTGGCATTGGCGGGAAGGTCGCGGCCGAAGATCTTCTCGACGGCGAGCAGGGCGGTGCTGAGCTGCGCGGCGTCACGGCCTGCCACATCGGCGCGGGCGCGCAGTTCATCGCGCAGGGGATCGCGCACGTCGATGGCGTGGCCCTTTTCATCGATGCCGGTGACATAGGCCATCCAGGCGGCAACGCCTAAGGCCAGGGCATCGATAGGTGCTCCCGCCTTCAGCCTGTCGCGGATGGTGCCGAGCAGGCGCTGCGGGAGTTTCTGCGAGCCATCCATGGCGATCTGCCAGGTGCGGTGGCGCAGGCCCGGATTGCGGAAGCGGCGGAGGAGGGCCTGCTTGTAGGACTCGATATCTGCGCCGGGCGGCACCATGAGTGTGGGCGTCACCTCCACATGCATGAGATGCGCGACGAATGCCGCGAGCGCCTGGTCCTGCATGCAGTCGGCGATGGTCTCGCGGCCTGCGAGATAGCCGAGATAGGACATGGAGGAATGTGCGCCGTTGAGCAGCCGCAGCTTCATCAGTTCGAAGGGCTTGATGTCGGTGACGAAGGTCGCGTCCCATGCCGGGCGGCCTTGCGGGAAATTGTCTTCGACCACCCAATTGTTGTAGGCCTCGGTGACGACGGGCCATGCATCCTCGAGCCCCGTTGTGGCGGCGATGCGGGCGCGGTCGGCATCCGTCGTTGCCGGCACGATGCGGTCCACCATGGTGGCGGGGAAGGCGACGTTCTCTGCCACGTAGCGCCCAAGCTCCGCGTTGCGAAGGCTTGCGAGGCGCGTGACCACCTTGGCGACGGTGCGGCCATTCTCCGGGAGATTGTCGCAGCACAGCACG
>NZ_JBIICB010000254.1:0-6383 GCF_044239095.1 Aestuariivirga sp.
AATGGAGCCTGATATGCACCGCCCACAACCTCTGCAAACTGGCAAAGGCCGCAACATGAGCCAGAACATACCCCTAAACCCAATGCACAGATGCAACAAAGATCAGATTATCCAGACAGGCTCCTAGAGCATGATCCGCAAAAGTGGAAACCACTTTTGCGATAAGATCATGCTCAAGCAATTGATCTTGCGCGAGTTCTTTTCGACCAGGTGATTCCACCTGGTCGGAACGCGCGCTAAGGGCGTGCGTCGACCCACTCACCCCCACGTGAATTCGACGCCACGGCCGCGCGGATGGCGGCAATCGAGCGGAGGCCGTCTGAGGCTGTCGGGAAATGGCAGGCGAGCGGATCGGGGGGCCGCCCTTCACGCCGGGCGCGGATCACTTCGGCGAGGTCGGCATAGATGTTGGCGAAGGCCACCAGCATGCCCTCCGAATGCCCGGTCGCGATCCGTGTGGCGCGCTCGGCTTCGGCCGAGAGGTTGCCGGATCCGCGCTCGATCACCTCTGTTCTGCCGTTGACCGGCGTCCAGTGGAGTTGGTCGGGCCACTGCTGCGCCCAGCGCAGGCCGCCCTTTTCGCCAAAAATGCGGATATTGAAGCCATGGAAGCTGCCAACGGCCACCGAGGAGGTCCAAAGGCGCACCCTTGTGCCGCCATCCATGCGCACATTGACCGAGGCGTCGTCCTCCAGCGACCGGCTGGGGATTGCCGAGACGAAGTCGGCGGACAGCTCCTGCGCATTCTGACCAGACACATAGCTTGCCATGTGCAAGGCATGAATGCCGCAATCGGCGAACTGGCCGGAGATTCCCGCCTGTGCGGGATCATAGCGCCAGCGCATGCGGGGATTGTCGGCATCGGCTGCATCGGCATGGAAGCCGTGCGAGAATTCAACCATGATGAGCCTGACCTTGCCGAGGTCACCACGCGCAACCATCGTGCGCATGTGGCGGACGAGCGAATAGCCTGTATAGCCGTAGTTGACTGCACAGACCGCGCCAGACCGCGCCGCCGCCGCCACGATGTCTTCCGCCTCTTCGACGGTCACCGTCATCGGCTTCTCGCACAGCACATTGATGCCTGCCTCGAGAAAAGCCTTGGTGATGGCGTAGTGCGTTGCGTTGGGCGTGGCCACGGTCACGAGGTCGATGCGGTCTGGCCGGTCCTTCTCGCCGGCGAGCATCTCGCGCCAGTCGCCATAGGCGCGGTCCTGGGCCACTCCCAACCGCTGCGCGAAGGCCCTGCCCCTGGCGGGATCGGCGTCGAGCGCACCCGCCATCATGGTATAGTCTCCGTCCATCGCCGCGCAGATGCGGTGGACGGGGCCAATCTGGCTTCCCTCGCCGCCGCCGACCATGCCCCAGTTCAGTCGTGTCATTGGAAATCCTGTCAATTGAAGCCGATGGACCGGAGATATGCGCGATTGGCCCGGGCATCGTCCACGGGCGATGTGGGTCCGGAGGGATCGCAGTCCTGCTCCACCGTGCACCAGCCTTCGTAACCCGCTTCCAGAAGAAGGCGGCGCACCGCGTGGAAGCCGGTGACGCCCTTGCCGAGATTGCAGAAAATGCCCTGGCCACAGGCATCGTAGAAGCCGGTCCGCCTGGCCACCACATCCGCTCTCACAGCGGGGTCGATGTCCTTGAAATGGACATAGGCAATCCGCGCCATGTGCCGCGCCATGAAGGCCACGGGGTCAAAACCGGCATAATGCGAATGCCCCGTGTCGAGGCAGATCTTCAGCACGGCGGGGTCGATGTCTTCGAGCAGGCTTTCGATTTCCGGCTCGAAGTCGATGAAACCCGCAGCATGCGGGTGGATGGAGACGGTGAGGCCATAGTCCTCCGTTCCCATGCGTGCGATGTCACGGAAGCGGGAGGCGAAGGAGGTCCATTCGTCCTTGTCCATCTGCTCGGCTTCAGCCGGGCGGCCCGCGGTTGGCGCCCGCCGCGGCGAGATCGAATCGATCAGCACGAGGTGGCGCGCGCCATGCGCCACGAGCGCCCGGCAGGTGCGCACCGCGGCATCCTTGACCTCGTCCCAACTGCTGGGATCGTGAAACGGCCGGAAGACCACGCCCCCGATCAGGGTGAGACCGCGTTCGGCAAGCGCAGGGCCGAGAATGCCTGGATCCTCCGGCATGAAGCCGATGGGGCCCAGTTCGATTCCGTTGTATCCGGCGTCGCGGCATTCATCGAGCACGCGCGTCCAGGGCGGGTTGCGGGGGTCGCCTGCGAATTCAACTCCCCATGAACAGGGGGCATTTCCGATTCTGATGCTCATGCCGGTTCCCGGTCTCCTTCAATGGGTTCAACATCGACCCAGCCGCGGCGATCCTGTGACGCCCAGGCCGCATCGATGACCTGGTTCACCATGTGCCCATCCGCGAATGTCGGCCATGCCGGCTTGCCCGCGGCGATTGCCGCGAGGAAGTCGCGGGCTTCGATGATGATCTGGTCCTGATAGCCCGTGCCATGTCCTGGCCCCAGGCAAAATGCCTTGTAGTCGGGGTGCTCGGGCCCGGTGAGGATCTTGGTGAAGCCCTGCCGGCCAGAAGGATCGCCCGTGCGATAGAGCCAGAGCGCGTTCTGGTCTTCCTGGTCGAAACGGATGGCGCCCCCGGTGCCGAAGATCTCATAGGCATAGCCCATCTTGCGGCCCGTCGCGACGCGGCTGATGAACAGGTGCCCCATGGCGCCGCTGGCAAAGCGGCACATGAGCTGGCCCTGGTCGTCATTGGTGACGGCCTCGGGGCCCGATGCCGAAGGCCTTGTCCGGTGAACGGTCTCGATCTCGGCACAGAGGCTTCTGACCGGTCCCATCAATGCAACTGCGGCGTTGATGATGTGCGGCGCCAGGTCTCCCATGTTGCCATTGGGCCTGCCGCGCGTGCGCCATGAGGCGGGCTGCAGCGGATCAGCGCAGAAATCCTCCGTATGCTCGCCGCGGAACCAGGTGATCCTGCCGATCTCGCCTGCGGCGATGATCTGGCGCGCCAGCTGTGAGGCAGGTGTGCGGATGTAGTTGAACCCCGTCATGTGAACGAGGCCGCTGCGCTGTGCCGCCTCGACCATGATCTGGCTATCGGTGCTGCCGAGCCCAAGCGGCTTCTCGCAGAAGACGTGCTTGCCGGCCGCAAAGGCCGCCAGCGCAATCGCCTTGTGGGTGTCCTGCGGGCTGGCGATCACCACGGCATCCACCTTGGTGTCCGTCACGAGCTGCCGCCAGTCGTCGGTCGCGCGGGCAAATCCGAACTGGCGTGCCTTTTCGGCTGCGCCGGCCTTCGTCGTTGTGGCGATGATCTCGAGACGGGGTCTCAGCGCCGTATCGAAGACGGCGGCAACGGCCGACATCGCGACGGCATGGGCCTTGCCCATGTAGCCTCCGCCGACAATCCCGATCCCGATGTCCGACACCCAGCCCATCCGCTGTTGCAAGCGCTTGCAAACATAATAGACAATAACTAGTCTGCCCGGTCAAGAGCAGGTGGAGAGCGCCGTGGCACAGCAGTCCCGAAGCATGAGGTTGGCAGCCGTGCAGGCTCTTGAGACGCTCCCCGCCGCCAGCTGCCGCCCAAGCGCGGGAATATAGGTCATGTTCGAACGCCTGCGCAGCAACCGCTTTCTGGTGCTTGGGAGGGCCGGCATGGATCTCTATGCCGATCCGCCCGGCTGCCTTGCGGAAGAAGCGGGGCGCTTCACCTCCGCGCTCGGGGGATCGGCGGCGAACATTGCCGCAGGCATCGTCAGGCTGGGTGGTGCTGCCTCACTGGTCACCACCGTCTCGGATGACGCGGTCGGCCGCTTTGTGCGGCGCGAACTCTCCCGCTATGGCATCGACCTGTCGCATGTGGGACAGGCGGCGGGAGATTGCCGCACCTCGCTCGCCGTTGTCGAAACGCGGGCGGAGAACTGCCAATCGGTGATCTATCGCAATGGTGCAGCTGACTTTCTGCTGAGCCCGGACCACGTGGCGGGAATCGGCATGGAGGGCTATGCGGCCCTGATCGTGACCGGAACGGCGCTGGCCGTGGAGCCGTCGCGCGCCGCCACGCTGCTGGCGATCAGGCGGGCGCGTGCCGTGGACATGCCGGTGATCCTCGATGTCGACTATCGTCCGTATTCTTGGGTCTCTGCGGCCGATGCCGCCGCGACATGCCGCATGGCTGCGGAGGCAAGCGACATGGTGATCGGCAACGATGTCGAATGGGACGTGATGGCAGGCGGCCCGGGCGGGCTCACGCTCGCCCGCGAACTCGCAGCGGGCAGGGCCGCCGTGATCTACAAGATGGGCGACAAGGGTTCGATCAGCCTTGCCGGCCGCAGCAGTTTTGAGACGCCCATCTATCGCGTTGCGGCGTTGAAGCCCACGGGTGCGGGCGACGCCTTCATGGCCGGCCTCGTCACCGGGCTTGCTTCCGGTCTCGAACTCGCCGGGGCTGTCCGGCGGGGTACGGCGGCAGCGGCCGTCGTCGTCACCCGCGTTGGCTGCGCACCCGCTTCGCCAACTTCGGAAGAACTCGACACATTCATGCGCGATCACGCCGCGCCAGCGTGACCCCGGAGGATCAGGTTCCATGCACATCCCGCCCCATGACAACCGCAACGCGCCCATCATCGATGTCAACGATGCGCGGGTTCCGCTCAACTATTTCAATATCGTCAAGCTCTCCCGCGGACAGGCCTTCGAGTACCGCGTTCCCGGCTATGAGACATGCGTTGTTCCGGCGACCGGAACGATCGATGTCGAGGTGGAGGGCGCCGCCTTCGACGCCATCGGTACGCGTGGCACGGATGTGTGGGATGGCGAGCCAGAGGGGGTTTATGCGCCGCAGGGCGCGAAGGTGAGGTTCGCTTGCATCTCCGCCACTGCCGAAGTCTTCATCGCTGGCGCGCGCTGCGATGGCCAGTTCGACCCTTTCGACGTGCGCGCCAGCGACATCGACGTTGTGCAGTATGGCTCGGATGAGACCAAGACTCACCGGAAGATCAAGCACATCCTCGGCACAAAATACCGCGGCCGCGTGGGGCGGCTGCTTGTGTCCGAACTCTTTACCGTGGGCGCGGGCGGCTGGTCAGGCTTTCCGCCCCACAAGCACGATACCGACCGGCTGCCGGTCGAGACGCGGCACGACGAGACGTATAACTTCCGCTTCCGCCCCGATCACGGCTTCGGGCTGCAACTGGTGCAGCGCCAGGATGGCGAGGTGGGAGATGCCTATCACATCGTCAACGGCTCGACGGTGATCCTCGAGAAAGGCTATCACCCATGCGTGGCGGCACCCGGTTATGAAATGTATTATTTCACCATTCTCGGTGGCCTCAGTCAGCGGCCGCTGGTGCAGTTCTTCCAGCCGTCCCATGCCTATCAGATCGAGACGATCCCCGGCATCAAGGACATGATCGCGAAATTCAAATGACCGTCGCCTCCTTGCACCAGCTTCTTCATGCCGCGCAGGCGGGGCGCTATGCCGTCGCTGGCCTTGTGGTGCTGGGCTGGGAGGATGCGGTTGCCTTCGTCGAGGCGGCGGACGACACGGGTCTCCCCGTGATCCTGCAGGCGGGGCCCGGCTGCCGGCGCCATACGCCCGTGCCCGTGCTGGGGCGGATGCTGCGCCATCTCGCCGAACAGGCCCGCGTTCCGGTTGCCTGCCACATCGACCATGCCACGACGCTGGAAGAATGCGTTGCGGGGATCGCGCATGGATTCACCTCCGTGATGATCGATGGATCCTCCCTGCCGCTGGACGAGAACATTGCATTGACGAACCGGGTGATCGATGCGGCCCGTGCCGCCGGTGTTTCGGTTGAGGGCGAGGTCGGCTTCGTGGGCTATGCCGGTGGGCGCCAGTCGCGCGTCACGTCCCCTGAGGAGGCTGCCCGCTTCGCGGCGGAAACCGGCATCGATGCGCTGGCCGTATCGATCGGCAACGTGCATCTGCAGCAGGAGAAGACGGACGGCATCGACTTTGATGCGCTGCGCGCTATCGAGGCGGCAACGGATGTTCCCCTGGTGCTGCATGGCGCAAGCGGCATTGCGCCTGCCACACGCAGCATTCTGGCCCGTGACCACCGCGTGAGGAAGTTCAACATCGGCACCGAACTCCGCCAGGCCTTCGGCGCGGCGCTGCGAAAGTCGCTGGCTGATCAGCCTTCAAGCTTCGACCGGATCGAGCTTCTGCGGCCCACGATCGCCGCCGTTCGCGAGGCGGCCCGGGACGCGATCACGGGCATCGGCCCTGCGAGGGTAATCCCCTAGTGGATTGACTCCAACGTTTGGAACCCACGGTTCCGAGCTGCGATGATATCGCCAGGGTTGGCTTTCCATGCGAAGGGTTTGGGACTGGAGGCGTTGTATTCGCGGATGAAGCGGTTGATGG
>NZ_JBIICB010000255.1:0-6355 GCF_044239095.1 Aestuariivirga sp.
CAATCCCTTCAACTACCTCCAACACACGCTTCGCGCCATCCTCGACGGTCATCCCAGGAACCAGATCGAGCAACTGATGCCCTGGACCTGCGATCAAGCGTCAAGCCTCGCCGCATAGGGGATCGGCATAGCGCTTACACACCAATCTCTATGGGGCGTAGACGGCGCTTACAGTTCATGGCTTCAAAGCCCATGTCGGTGCTGATGCGGATACGGCTCTTGTCGAGGAGATTGCCGTAACTCCTGCTAACGTAAACGATGGCAGGGCTGGCCCTGATGCTTTGCCTGACAATCCTGGCAAGGTGTTTGCCGACAGCGCCTATCGCGGCAATCATTTCGGCGACGCGGTGCGCGCCAAGGGTGGAACGCCACGCATCGTCGCCACCGGTATGTGGGGACAGGACGAATCCAAAACACAAGCACGGCTTGAGGCCTGGAACCAACCAATCCACCGTATCCGTGGCCGGATCGAGAAGATCTTCGGGACTTGGAAGCGAAGCTACGGTCTCCGCCGGATGCGATGGCGAGGGCTTGCTAAAGCAGGCGTTCAAATTCGCCTCACCGCTATCGCCTATAATATGAAGCGGAGTTTGAAGATCATCGATATGGCCGGATAGCGCTCAAAAAAGACCACCGGCGCTGACACGAGAGCGTCCAAGGCCAAACCCGGTGACGCCGGCATCGATATCTTCGCATCTTCTGCCTGAAGTCGAATAGCTCGCGGAAAATCAAGCAATGGAAAAACCGCGCACAGGTCTCATAACCCACTCGTTTTTCAAAAGAGCCTGACGGTTCATACTGTCGGCGTTCGCCTCAACGCTCCATTAAGCACAGCCAGGTTCAGTCGTTTTGCTTCGGCGAAGCGTTGGATCCGTCGGGCAGTTCGCCAGCCTGCTAAGCGCCGAATGATCTGAAAGTATAGCGGGCCATCTGGTCTTAAATGTGAGCCTCCAAGTTTTACCACACGTTCTCGAGCAAAAGCACGAAGATCGGGATAATTAGGATAAAACTCATATTCAAAATGCTGAAATACATCCGCGCAGGCAGATCGCGCCAACTCGGTGTTAAGCACCGACAGAACACTGTTCGTTCCTTCAAGAAGTGAAACGAGCGCTCCTTCCGCATAAAAACGAGATCGCCGACTTGAGAGGCTATTCGGAATCCCTGATCTGTAGAAAACCTTTGCGCCAGAAGCGAAGCGTAGTGAGTTACAATTCGCGATCATTCGACAATAGAACTCAAAGTCATCGATTAGTGAGAGAGCTTCATTCCACCCCCCAAATCTGTCGACATGGACCCGAGGCAACAAAAACATTGCTGACTGCATCATGCCCCAACCGCCTCCGATCAGCCAGTCTGGGCCAAGCGCGTCTCTGTAGGTAGGTCGCCATGGAAATTTCGCTTCGTCTATTCTGTAACAAAAACGATCCCACTGCCCCATAACGATGTCATGGTGTCCACTCGATAGGCTCAATAAAGCAGAGACGTGAGAGGGTGAAATGATATCGTCGGCATCCATGAAGATAACATAACCACCCGATGATGCGTCAAGCGCTCGATTTCGTGCCGCTGACGCCCCCCTGTTGTCTGTCTGTATAACTACTAAATTATCTGATTTATATTGAGATATCACATCCAATGACTTGTCGGAAGACCCATCATCGACAATTACCAACTCGACATCTCGATGATCTTGAGCCAGAACGCTATCTATTGCTTCGGAGACGTAAGATTGTGCATTGTGACAAGGCATCAGGACTGAAACGCGCATGACTTCATACAACATGAACGCAATGAAGATGAGGTCTTATCAAGAAAATTAGTTGCTCGGAGAGTTGCATGTCTACTCCAAGGGAGAATGCCGCTCTAACTCGAAACCAAGTTGACCCCGCGATGACAGAGATTCCTGTAGATAGCCACTGAGCAGCTCGGAGTGTTTGACTCACTACACCCCACAAGCCGAATGTCGACGCTCCACCGGTAGCAATCACGAGCCGTTCGGCAAGAATGTCCGAGTGGGCTTTCGCGTCAGTTCGCTCATTTATCTTTTCATAGGTTAAAAACATTGTTACGTTGATTTCATTGCAACCTTCACAAGAAACTGAGCCCCCTCGATGCCGGCTGATAATGCTTGTCGCAGTCTCAATGCTGGAAAAAAAGTCCGCGGATGCTTGAGTTACATGCAGGTCGGGATTTTCATAGCGTCGAAGACAATTGTCAAATATTACTGAGTCGACAAAGGGGGAGCAACATCAATATCTCCATCAGCAGAAGCGTCATCGTATATAATGGCCTCATCGAACAGGGGGGCCTCCCTGAGGCGCAGCATAATGCAATAGATCACCTAAGAGTGCAGGCCGCAATGAGGAAAGCAATGGTCCTGTCAGGCATTACGGCATTCTTGTCGTTTACTTCCTTCTATAAACTCGTCTTCAGTTCTATAAACTCGTTTTGAGAGCGAGACCTGACTCTTTTGAAAGATTGGAGATCAGCACTATCAAAATGGATAAGCAGATACTCTTGAAAGAGAAGAGCCGCGCTTCGTTTACTCCGGTGATGACGGCGCGGTGGCAGATCAAGTCGAGTCTTCGGCAACGTGGAAAGTGATCGCCAACCGATCAAGACAACCGAGCTGCTTATTCATGTCTCACGCTGCCTGATCACTGCACACCCAGAGTTCGCCAAAAGTTGCTACGGCGCAGTCGTCGCACTCGGTGCTCCGGAGTATCCCTTAGACACCACTTCCGGGGCCTCCCGGCCGAAACCATCGAGGATCACCGGCAGTCCGCCCTCACCACTGCCCATGATGACGATCTTGCTGTTGGGCGACTTCGACAGTTCCATCGTGGCCTCAATGCCGCGCCACTTGAGGTAGCTGTCAGAAATCGCCGGGGTCACCGTCTCCTGGAAATTGCGGATCCCTTGTGCTTCAACCGCCTTGCGCTGGCTTTCAAGTCTCTCCCGATCGACGCGATACTTGTATTCCTCCACAATCTGGGCCTGCTCCAGCTTGTCACGAATTGCCTTCTGCAATTGTTCAGGCAGGTCGACTTCACGGATGAGCACGTCTCGGAGCATGATCACATTCTTGGTGTCACCCGATGCTATTTCCGCGCCAACGCCGTTCTCGCGAGTATAACTCACAACCTGATCATAAATTTCTTTCCCGACGACTGATCGGCTGTCGGACACAAGCATTCCAACGTCATAGCGCGAAACAATCTCTCGCGTGATCGAACCGATCTCGGGCACAAGAAGCGACACCAGATAATCCGGCCCATACAGTTTTTGGAGGACAGGCGTAGTGTTGGGATTCACACGCCACCGGAAAGTGAGGGTCATGCGAAACTGGAGACCGTCCTGAGAAATCACGGTGAAGTCCTCGTCACGCGACTGCAGCCTCGCATCGTAAATATACAACCTGTCCCAGGGAAAAGTCAGATGCAGTCCCTCTTTAACGACAGGCGACGTAATCCGGGTTCCGCCAAAGAACAGGTACCACATGACGCCGACTGATCCCGGAGGGACAGACAACACGATCCGGCTCCAGAACACCACCAGCACGAACAGGCCAACAAGCAAGGTGAAGATGATTCCAGCGGTCAGCCTTCGGAACACCGATCTGAGGATCTTCATGCTATGACCCGCTGCATCCGGCCCTCTTCCATATGATAGCGCGCGTCTGCACACCCGAAATACCGATCGTCATGCGTCACAGCGAAGACTGTCTTACCAGACGCTTTTAGCATGGGCAGAAACTCGTTGTAGAACCGCGCGCGCGTCGCTGGATCCTGATCGGCCGCCCATTCATCAAAGACCAGTACCGGCCGATCCTGCGCAATCGCCAGCGCCAATGCCAAGCGCTTGCGCTGGCCCGTCGACAAAATATCAGGGTCATATCCTAACGACAGGTCATCTGGCAGCTTCTGGCGGATATCGAGCAGGGAAAGTGCCTTCTCGAGGCGCTCCATCCCGGCCAGATCAAGTCCATAGGGCTTGCGGAATATATGGTTGTCCGCGAACACTACCCCAAAAAAATTGCGATACCCCTGCGAAGAGCTTGCCGGGAGTGCCCTCCCGTCGATCTCGATCCGCCCACTGTCCAAGGGATAAAGTCCCGTCAGAAGGCGCAATGCCGTGGTCTTGCCTGAACCGTTCGCGCCGGTAAGGAAAACGATCTCTCCACGTTCCAGCGAGAGGTTCAATCCTGCGACCGAGAAGCCCGCTTCACCCTCTTCTTTGCGGTGAGCGTAGTGGACCTCCACCAGCTTGATGCTGGAGAACGAGAGCGTCGCTTCTCCTGTCTCGTGGTCGAGGACCAGCAGCGCATCGACTTCCCTCTCAAACTCGGCAATGGCCTGAACACAAAACTGCCCCGTTGCGAGTTGCTGCATCGCGCCGACCACCCCACCAATCGGCCCGAGCAAGAACAGTACTGCCGTGATGATCCGCTGGATCTCACTCCCGCCAGAATCCGTCAGGACAGGCAGGATGAATACAACCGCTCCTGCCAATAAGTAGGAGGCTGAGTTTCCCGTTGTAATCAGTTGGCTCAGCATGCCGGCCGTCCGTGTCCGGTGCCGTGCCACCAAATCCGACGCCTCCACAATGTCACGCTCAAGCGCCACGCACTTATCCGGGTCAAGTCGCAACTCCTTGAACCCGTCTGTCACCTCCTCAGCCAAACGCGCGAGTCGCGCATCAGCGTTACCGGCCGCGCGCATCTCCCCCTTCATGCTGCGTTCCGTATTCATATAGCCCAGAACCAGAAGTCCAGCCACCGATACAGTAAGCAGACCTGCCAGCACGGAGAGCGTAAACAGATACACCAGCATGAAACACAACAGGATCAGCGCCTCGAAACCCGCCACAAGCGGCACGATCGTCTGCGAGAGTTGTTCGTAATGTCTCGCCAGACCGTCCAGCATTCGCCCGCGCGACAGTTGCTCCGTGTCGCGAAGCGAAAGCCGCGTGACCTTTTCAGCAATCCCGGTCCTCCAGCCATGGAGCGCCTGTTCAACCGCGGCACTCGCCCGCGAGATCACGCGTTGCTGGGTAAGACGATAGGCAACCAGCACTGTGATGAACAACAACGCCAGCGCCGCCGAGTAGCTCCGGTTCTGGACAAGCAGCGCCTCCGAATTCAGAACAAACAAGATGCCCGTGCCGCAAAGTGCTGACAACGCGGCGAGCAACGCAAGACCCGGAACAGTGGAAGGGGTCAGCATGCGGTTACGCCAGGGACGAGCGCCAGCACCAGCCTTGGCGCTGCGAATCGCGAGAAGCCGCCGGAGAACGCCATCGCCCAGAGACTTTAGTGAGAGATCGTCGTTCCCGCCATCGTGATCAGACGATCCCATGTCAAACACCGGACCTCATGACAGATTGCGCTGCGCACCAACCAGCAGCACCAGCGCCATCACCAAGGGCGTGAGCAGCAGCGAGAGGACAAAATAGCCGGCAAATCCTACGGCACGTTCTCGACCAAGGTAACCCACAAAGGCACATAAAGACACATAGAGCAGTATGCCAACGATCGGCATTAAGCCACCGCCGCGGACTGCTTATCCTTAGCCCGGGTAAACTCCGCCTCCAACTCATCCTTCACGGCTTCCGCGCTAAAGCTCTCAAGGCTCCCGCCCTTTTCAAAGTGGCGCACGAAAACCTTACCGATTGCATAGCTCGCCGCGGCGCCAAGTGCCGCCATTGAGACCATGCCAAGCACCGTACCCATCACGGGAACCAACTTGAAGCCCGAGCCCAGAAATGCGCCCGTTACACCCGCGGGTAGCAAAGTCCCAAGCAGGACGGAAACTACGCCCCTCGCCGCTTCGGCGCTCACCGGCCGACCATAAGCCTGACTGAGATCCGATATCATCTTCGCCTGAACCGTACCCAGCGCCACAAGATCCAGAACTGGCAAAGGCACCGCACCCGCGGCGGCCGACCAACGGATGGAAGACGATATGATCTCCGCTGCACGCTTATGCACTTCTGATTTTACCACTTCTGCCGTTCCAGCCATAACTATCCTCCAAACCGCCTCGACTAGGCCTATCAAACCAGCATAATCAGTAACGTGTTTCAATAGGATATTGTTGGCAGTTAGCCACGCTTCATTACGTAGCAAAGCCGAAGGTCTACAAAGCGCAAATAGCAAATGGTCGATCGAACTCGCAGTTGCCCTCAAGTTGAAAGCCTATTCCGATCAGCATCTTCATAGCCGGTCACTAGTGGATTGACTCCAACGTTTGGAACCCACGGTTCCGAGCTGCGATGATATCGCCAGGGTTGGCTTTCCATGCGAAGGGTTTGGGACTGGAGGCGTTGTATTCGCGGATGAAGCGGTTGATGG
>NZ_JBIICB010000256.1:0-6330 GCF_044239095.1 Aestuariivirga sp.
GAGTTCCATGGTTCGCGGATCACCTCCGATGCCGGGCTGCTGGCCTATCGCGAACTCGACGATGCCTTGGGCCTCAGCGCGATGGCCGGTGACGTGCTCGCCGATGCCCGCACCGGCAAGAACGGCCGCCATGCGCTGGTCGGCATGCTGCGGCAGTCGGTGTTCGGACGGCTGGCCGGATACGAGGATGTCAACGACGCCGAGCGGCTGCGCCATGATCCGGCGATGCGCTGGATTGTCGGCGGCAAGGCTGCCGTGGGTTGTTCGGCATCAGCCAGCCAGATGGGACGCTTCGAGACAAGGTTGCTGACGGTGGAGAAGAACCTTACTGCGCTCTCCGATCTGTCAGGCCAATGGATCGACAAGGTGCAGGCTCGCCGTTCAACAGGCAGCATCTTACTGGATATGGATTCGAGCGTAAGCCCGACCCATGGCGAGCAGGAGAACAGCGTCTGGAACGGTCACTTCGAATGCACGTGCTACCATCCGCTGTTCGTGTTTAACCAGTTCGGCGACCTCGAACGCTGCGCCCTGCGCCCGGGCAATGTTCACAGCGCAGACGACTGGAGGAGTGTGCTGCAGCCTGTCGTTGAGCGTTACCGGGAACGGGACCTGCGCCGCTACTTCCGGGGCGATGCCGCCTTCGCCTCACCCGACATCTATGAGTTTCTGGAGACAGAGGGCTACAAGTATACGATCCGTCTCAAGGCGAACGCCATCCTTCAGGACCGTATCGCCAGCCTGCTGACGCGGCCCGTCGGCCGGCCGCCCCATCATGTGGTCCGGACCTACGCCAGCTTCAGCTATCAGGCAGGGTCATGGGACAGGAAGCGCCGCGTCGTCGCCAAAGTTGAGTGGCACCCCGGCGAGCTTTATCCCCGCGTCGGCTTCATTGTCACCAACCTGAGCCGTCAGGCGGTGAAGGTTGTCGCCTTCTACAACATGCGCGGCACCTGCGAGCAGTGGATCAAGGAAGGCAAGGGCGCGATCAAGTGGACCCGCCTGTCATGCCGCACGTTCGCCGCCAATGCAGTCCGTCTCCAGCTTCACGCCCTCGCCTACAATCTCGGCAACTTCCTGCGCACCCTCGCAACACCCGAACCGATCAAGGACTGGTCGCTGACCAGCCTGAGGGAGAAGTTGATCAAGATCGGCGCGAAGATCATCAGCCACGGCCGCTATGTCACCTTCCAGATGGCCGAAGTCGCTATCCCGAGACAACTCTTCGCCGACATTCTGCGGCTGATCGCCGAACTGCGGCCACCGCCTGATCCATCATCGGCGTGAAAGGCCCGGTTGTCATGCGTTCCAGCTCAAACCAAGGGAGAGGTGCGTCTTGATCAACGCACAATCACGGCAAAATCGACATTCCCGGAAAGCAATGAGTAGAAATTGCGGTCATGGCAGACTGTCGACGCTGTTTGCCAAGGGCCGGTCTTGCATCCGGCCCAAAATTGCGCAAATCTTAGACCTAACAAGCCGGTCATCCGGTGGATGTCGGATAGAGGCTCTGGTTTACTGTTGTTATCTGGCAAACTTGAGTTAATAGTTGACATTCTAATCGGTTTGAGATTTTTTTATCCCACTGAGAGGAAGGGCGCGATATGATCAACTTGCATGGAATTACTGCTGCTTTCGTGGTTTGTGGGCTGACCATTTGCTCCTCTGCTCATGCGGCCGATTTACTGATTGACCGTTCAATCACCAAGAATGAAGTTTTGGAAGCTCAGCGTGCTTGGTGCGCGGCTCTTGTAGACATCTCAAAAGCTTATGAAACCGGTGGCCAGAGCGCTGCGAAGGCTTTGGCCGAAAAAGTGATTGACAGTGCTTATGCTTATGACAAGGGCGGCGTGCTCTTCAAGCCCACACTGACAGTAAATCCGCAGACGGTGCGTACGACGCGCGCCGGTGCACTTGCCTATTTTGTTGGTGGTGATCCTGAGTTTCCCAATGACAAAGGATTCGCCCTGAAGGGCTGGACTTCTTGTGTAGCCGAAGACAATGCAATCATTATTCTTGGTGATACAGCGACATCACTCGGAAAGGTCCGTATCACGAATATGGACGGGTCTATCGCCACGGTGGATAAGACATGGCAATACATCAAGGATCCGGACGACCATCTCCGCATAGTGGTTCATCATTCGTCTCTTGAATACAGCGACCAATAGATAGTCCCGAAATTATACCAGAGATGGCGTGACCTCTTCGAAGGGAAGCTTCGATTTTGGGGCCTACGAGTCTGACATATGAATGCGCGGAGCTAGCTCTCTGCTACGCTTCAATAACCATGCACGAACACTTCGCATGTCACGTTGTAATCCATCCCTTCGAGCTGTTTAATTTCGCATTGACCGCCGGCAGCGAGAAACTTCCCTATTCCGCCCACAATAGAAAATCTGTTTGTCACCTGTTGGTTTAAGAGGCCGAGTTTAGCCCCATATATTCCTGTGCCCAATATGACGATCGAATCCTGACCGTCGCCGAACGTATAGGTGATTAAGTATATTCTCGACGTGTTTTCCGGCCCGGGATAACGCATCCTGAACCTCCTTCGCAGACCGATCATGGAGGTGAAGGAACTTGGCCTCGCCGGTGAGCACCGTGTTGACTGACCGAAGCAACCAGTCGAGTGACAAATCGTAGCCTGCCTCGCTCCACGCTGAGAGGCGCGCCTTCATCTCCGCGCGGGCATCGGGCCAATCGGCGTTTAAACACACGCACTGGATACTGTGTTTGGACTTCGACCTCTTTGGATCGAATGTTTTTGGCATCATTAGGGGACATGATATGTGTGAGATATGTAATCAGAAGAGCCGCCGGAAGTTCCTTGCTGGATCTATGGCAGGCATTGCTGCAGTTGGAATGATGGGATGGTCAAGCGTTGCGAATGCGGCCTCCAAGCTTGCACCGACAAGCCTTACGCCTGATGAAGCCCTTGCAAAGTTAAAGGAGGGCAACGCAAAGTTCGTCAATGCACCGGAACTGTGCGCATCGAATCTGGGGATGAAGCGTGATGCGCTAACGGGCGGGCAGGCACCCTGGGCTACAGTGTTAGGTTGCGCTGATAGCCGTGTTCATCCTGAAATGATCTTCGGCGGACTTGAGCTGGGGGAATTGTTTGTATGCCGTAACGCTGGCAACATGGCCGATACTGCCACAATGGGCACAATTGAGTATGGTGCCGCGGTTCTTGGCTCGCCGTTGATCGTTGTGCTCGGACATGAAAAGTGCGGAGCCGTTCAAGCCGCATGTGAGGTCGCAGAGAAGGGCACCGAACTGCCAGGGTTCATCGGACCTATGGTTGACGACATTCTCCCTGCGGCGATTGCCATGCGTGGTAAGGAAGGCGATTTCGTCAGCAATGTTATCCATGAAAGCGCCAAGCGCACTGCGTTCAGAATTTCTCAGGAAAGCGCTATCGTCAGCCGCCTCGTCGGTGAAGGCAAGGTAAAGATTGTCTATGCTATCTATAGTCTAGACACAGGTGTCGTGGAGTTCCTCGGATAAGAATTCTCGCGATGAATAGGCCAAGGCTCATGAATTGAGCCTTGGTTTTTTTTGTTTTTGCAACGGCTACACTACCTCCACCACACGGCGCTTTGCATCTTCATTCACTTCGATGTAGCGCTGTGTGGTGGTGAGAGAAGAATGACCAGCAAGCGCCTGCACGTCACGCAGTGAACCGCCAAGCGTAGACGTCGTTCGGGCAACGGGTCAGTCCGAGCCTTGGTCAACATCTCGGCTTGCTTGCAGGCGCACAGATTGCCGGCGCCATGCTGGCCATGGCGGCGCAGCACGCGTCACTGGCCCCGCCTGGGTCAACTCTTATCGCTCTGGTCAACAGATTCCCGTAGTGGCATCCTCCGGCGTGCAACGTGCAGGGGGACATCATGGCGGCAATCTACAGCGATCTCGCGGGCAAGGTGGTGCTGGTGACCGGCGGCGGGTCCGGAATTGGCGAGACGATCGTACGGCGCTTCGCGGAACAGGGGTGC
The DNA here is from genome assembly GCF_044239095.1 of Aestuariivirga sp. Lineage (GTDB taxonomy): Bacteria > Pseudomonadota > Alphaproteobacteria > Rhizobiales > Aestuariivirgaceae > Aestuariivirga. Next base: position 3,999 of record NZ_JBIICB010000256.1, read on the forward strand.
AAGGTCGCCTTCATCGACATCGCGCGTGATGAGTCGGAAAAACTGGTGGCCGAACTCGCGGCCAAGGGCCAGGCGGTGCAGTTCGAACACACCGACCTGAAGGACATCGCCGCCCTGCGCGCCGCCGTGGCGCGCGTTTCAGCCTCGCTGGGGCCAATCAGCATCCTCATCAACAATGCCGCGCATGACGAGCGCCACGCGACGGCGGATGTCACGCCCGAATATTGGGACGACCGCATCGCCGTCAATCTGAAGCACCAGTTCTTCGCGGCCCAGGCGGTGCTGCCTGCCATGCAGGAGGCGCGCCAGGGGGTGATCATCAACTTCGGCTCGATCTCATGGATGATCGGCCAGGGCGGCATGGCAGCCTACACCGCATCGAAGTCGGCGATCCTCGGCCTCACCCGCTCGCTGGCGCGCGACTATGGGCCCTACAACATCCGCGTCAACGCCATCGCCCCCGGCTGGATCATGACACAGCGCCAGATCGACAAGTGGCTCACCCCTGAATCGCTGAAGGAACTGGAACAGCGCCAGTGCCTCAAGCGCAAGATCATGCCGGACGAGATCGCCCGCTTCACAGTCTTCCTCGCCTCGGAGGAGGCATCCGCCTGCACCAACCAGCACTATGTGGTGGACGGCGGCTGGATCTAGCGCGCGTTCCGGCCAGGTGGGCTCACCTGGTCGAACAGAACTCCCGCACGCCTGCGGCTATCCGTCGGCAAACAGTTCGTAAGACTGATCAGATGGCAGGGCTGCGGGCTTGGCGGCACCTCCCCCGCCGCGCGCCAGGCGCTGGGCCAGGCTGGCGAGCTTGAGTTCGGCCGTGACGGCCTTGCCGTCGATCCGCCAGTCCGGCGGCGAAAGCGAGGCGGCATTGCCGGCGAAGGTGGCAAGCGCCAGCAGCGTCTGGTTCAGGATGTCAAGCAGCTGCAGATTCTGGATGCTGCGGGCATCAAGCACGCCGGCGTGGCGCTCGATCATGTCGTCAACCGAGCTTTCCATGTCAGCCGCCATGAGCTGGAGCGCACCCAGCTCATGCGCGAGCTGCCTGAGCAGGGCCGGCATGGCCATTTCCTGGTGCTGATCGGAGTCTGCCGGCACCGCGGCCCGCTGGAACGCCGACATCTCAGAAAAGCTCCAGTTCGCCGCCCGAAGCCGGCAGTGGCAAGGGCTGGACGCGCTGTGCATCGTCGACGGCGCGCACGAACTTCTGGAGTGCCCGGCCATTGGCAGGCCAGAACTGGATGCGCCGCCCCGTCTCGCCACCCATGCTGCCGCCAGTGATGGCGATCCCTTCCCGGCGCAGGAACTCCTCCGCGAACTTGGCATTTTCCGCACCATAGTCGGACAGCACGTTCATGGTGCGTGCACCTCCGAACAGCTTGGCCTCCAGGCGGCCGCGCGCCGCGCCGAGCTTCAGCAGCCCGTTGATGAGCAGCTCCATCAGGTGCACGCCGTGGCGCGCCGCCATTGGGGAGGCCGCGTCCCTGCCCGGAAGCAGGAAGTGATTCATGCCGCCCACCCGCGCCACGGGATCGTTGATGCAGGCAGCGACGCAGGAACCAAGCAAGGTACTGATCGCGACGTTATCTTCGCCGCTCACGTAGAACTCGCCCTGCACGATATTGATGCGTTGAATATCCATGTTATCTCCATCACACCAGCTTGCCGACAACCGTCTCGATCGCCGCTTTCAGAGTGGCGGGCGTGAACGGCTTGGCGAGGAAATTATTCAGACCGAACTTCTTGCCCTCCTCGATCATCGCTCGGTCACCCTTGCCGGTGACGAGGATGAAGCAGCATTGGCGGGTCGGCCCATATTCGCGCAGCGCTTTGAGCAGCTGCAACCCGTTGAGCTTCGGCATGTTCATGTCGGAGAACACGATGTGGCAAGGGCTTGCCATCATTAGCTGAAGCGCCTGCTCGCCGTCGCCAGCGAGCGTGATGTTCTTGATTCCGATTCCGTTGAGGCTGTCCACCAGAAGCATGCGGCTGACGGACGTGTCGTCCACCACCATCACCTTCAGGTGCTGCATAAAAGGCATGGTTTCTCTCCGCTAGAGCTTGGCCGAGGTTGCCTCGACGATCGCATGGCCCATGCGCACGAGAGGGTACTGGAATTCGACGGCGCCGAGTTCAACGGCGGCCTTGGGCATTCCGTAGACGATCGACGACTGCTCATCCTGCGCGAAGGTGCGCCCACCGGATTCGCGGATGTCGAGCAGGCCCTGCGCTCCGTCGCGGCCCATGCCGGTGAGCAGGGCGCCCAGGCAGCGCGGCCCAAGCGACCGCGCGATCGAGCTGAAGAGCCTGTCGATCGAGGGGCAGT